>NZ_JPEN01000012.1 GCF_000767835.1 Streptococcus sinensis
CTTTATTTTCGTGTTTCTGTGGGTGACGGCTATGTCGTCATGGCTGTCTGTCCCAGCCTCTTTCTGTTGTTAATAATTCAAAAACTGTTGATTTCCTGCTTTTCGATTTGTTTACCATGCTGGCAGACTGAGCAGGCGAGGTAGATTTTTTTGCCATAAGGAAAGATTGGAATCTAGTAAAGTGTAAACTTTCAGCCAGTTTCAACAATGTCGCAAGGTGCAGCATTGTTATAGTTTGCGCACTTGACACCTGCTTTTGGTCTGTCCCAAAGCTTTTTGATAGCCTTTATATCCTCAGATAATCATCTTGAGTTCCCTTCTTTATTCGTTGGGTAGCAAGCTTATTTGCTGAAGTCATAGTCCTTGATAATCTCGATTTTTTCAATCTTGATGTCGTCTTTGGGTTTGTCGTTGCTGTCAGTTTCTGCAGCAGCAATTTTATCTACTACATCCATGCCTTCAATCACTTGCCCAAAGACAGTATATCCACCATCAAGACTTGGATTTCCACCGTTTTTGTAAGCTTCAATGATTTTAGCTGGAAATGTATCTGTAGGTAATTGGTTGGATAAATCTTTCTTACTTTGGTTGATGAAAAATTGACTGCCGTTCGTGTCTTTTCCGGCATTGGCCATGGCTAATGCACCACGCAAGTTGTAGAGATAAGGGGAGTATTCGTTTTTGAAGCCGTTTCCTGAGTCAATGGCAGTATCTTTTCCTTTCCAAATGGATTCGCCGCCTGTGCCATTTCCTTTTGGATCACCTGCCTGAATCATGAAATCATTGATAACGCGGTGAAAAATGATGCCATTATAATAACCTTCCTTAGCATGTGTCAGAAAATTTTCGACAGCTAGAGGAGCGTATGTTGGAAAAAGCTTGAGTCGGATGTCTCCTTGAGTAGTAGTGATTTTGACCTCGGCTTCGTCTTCGGCAACTTCTGTAGATAGCTGTGGGAAGTTGGCATTTTCGTTGGTCATAGCATCCTTGTATTGCTCGCGGAGCTTCTGCGTCTCAGCATCTTCAGAGCTGGTATTGGTAGCAGAAGACTGATTAGTAACGCTGGAGGACTTGGTGGAGGACTCTTCTTTGGCGGAGCAGCCTGTCAGGGCAAGAGCGGATAAAAGACTGAAAAGAATAATTTTTTTCATAAGGAACCTTTCTGATCATAAGTTTATAAACTATTGATATTTTACTATAAGTGGTTTAGTTTTTCAAACTTTCCTGTGTCAGAAATTCCAAGAGCAGGGATTTGAGACTTTCTGGGCGCAGATTGTGGCTGTCAATATCTCGCAAGCTGACCCATTCAGGCTGGTAAATGTTTTGACGACTACTGCGCTGGACTTCCTCGCCCTGCATCAGAGGAGTGTCAGCTGTACTTAGGTCGGTATAAAAATAATGCTCCTCTTTCCCCTGATTATTAAGGGAAAAAGCCGTGCGCAGTTGGTCAGCAGAAAAGGTAAGATCGACTTCTTCCTTAATTTCTCGCAGAGCGGCTTCTAAAGGTCTTTCTTCAGGTTCGATAGTTCCCCCAGGAATCACGAAATACTCTTGTCCATCCTTCCAACGGTGAATCAGCAAAATCTTATCCAAGAAAGGATTGTAGATAATGATACCTGCTCGCATCCTTTTTCTCCTTTTCAATGGTTTTCTTCTACTTAGTCTAGCAAAAATAGCCGAAGATTGCCAATCTGAACCTATGAAAACATTTTCTTGAAATTCTGCTTACGAGAAAAAATATTTATGCTAGAATGAATGTTATTCATCACAAATGGAGTGCTTATGCCTAGAAATTTTAAGGAAGCTATGTTCTTCACCTTGCTCATGTGTAGTCTGATGGTCCTGGGAATGTCCATTTGGAATCTCTATCTACTAGGCCATTTCTCTTTGGGAAATTTAGCCGCTGGCTTTTTACCAGGTTTTATAACTGCTTTTTTATTAGATGTTCTTTTGGTAGGACCCTTGGTCAAAGGACTGTCCTTCCGCTTTTTGAAAGACTATCACAAGCGCTGGCAAAAGAGTGCGGTCATATCTGGGGGTATGGTGCTAGCAATGGTATCATTGATGTCTGTTTATGGGTTGCTTTTTAATAGAGTACCTTTGTCAATGGAAAGCTATTTGGGAGAGCTTGGGGAACAAATTTTGTAATGGCTTTTCCGCTCAACTTTCTGCTGGTTGGTCCCTTCTCTCGTTTTATAATAGGGCGTATCCAGAAACCTTTCCCATGCGAGGAAAAGCTCGAAGACTTTGAAGACGACGATGAACTTCCGACGATTATTTAAGGAAAAATTGTGGTAAAATAATGTGAGAATCATTCGTTTAGTTTGACAAAAATTTGTAGTCCGTCTGAAGGAGGCTTGATTATGGCAAGACGATTAACAAGAAATGCCAATGATAAAATCATTGCAGGGGTGTGCTCCGGCTTAGCTCGATATTTTAATATAGATCCAGTCATTATCCGTGTTATCTGGGGAGTTTCTTTTTTGGCTTATGGGATAGGACTTCTTCCCTACCTCATTTTCTGGTTGATTCTGCCAGAAGAATAAGTCCAAAGCTAGTTGCAAAATGCAGCTGCTTTTCTTTTTAAATAAATATATTTCCAAAAATGAAATTAAGGGTACTTAACTGTTGACAGTCCTTCTAAATAGGAGTATAGTAAGAGTGTAAATCGGTAGGTGAGGCTACCATAAGGATACGGATGACTACCGCAAAGCAGTGGAGACACTACTCGTTGGTCAACAGTCCTGATCGCCAAGGTCAAGACTAAGTTCATTACATCGCCTTATGGAGTTAAAGCTTGAACGGTCAATGCTTGCTTTATGTGTGTTTAAAACAATGAAGCGAATAACCTGACATGCAAACACCCCTGCCGATATTGGCAGGGTCTTCTTTTTTGCTGAAAGTAGTTTAAGTAAGTAAATAGTTGATTCCCTACAAATCAAGAATAAAAGAAAGGAGAAGCACGATGCAAATTGACGATCATCCGGAACCGCACATACACAGCCAATCGCTGATTTGTGTCGTTCTGTCCTCATAAAGTGATTGGTCTCTGTGTATGAAAATTATCAATCATACATAAAGGAGAAACCAATGAAAACAGTAAAAGAAAGATTAGTTGCAGCTTTGCAGCTTCCTGTAAAAGAGACTTTAGCATTCTACAATAGTGCCTTTCGAGGCCTGACAGAAGAGCAGGTCGAAGAAAATCGGGACCTCTATGGGGAAAATATCATCACGAAGGGGCAAGAAGACTCCATTTTTAAGAAGATTTACGAGTCTATTATTAACCCCTTTACGGTTATTTTGCTAGTGATTGCTCTGGTGTCCTTAGTGACAAATGTCTGGCTGGCCAAGCCCGGTGAGGAAGACCCGACGACTTCCATCATTATTGTCGTTTTGGTGCTGATTTCCGGAGGCATTCGTTTTGTTCAGGAATTGCGGAGCGACCGCGCTGCTAGCAATCTGTCTCGACTGATTGTCAACACAGCTACGGTTATCCGAGAAGGAGCAGAGCAGGAACTTCCGATTGATGAGCTTGTTGTAGGAGACATCATCAAGCTTAGTGCCGGAGATATGATTCCTGCGGATGTGCTGTTGCTGGACTCGCGTGATTTCTTTGTTCAGCAGTCCAGTCTGACAGGGGAAAGTGATGCAGTAGAAAAGCTCTGTTTGAACAAGGCGGATGGGCAAAACTTTGATAGCCTTTTAGAAACAGAGTCGCTGGCCTTTATGGGAACCAACGTTATTTCCGGGAGAGCTACAGCTCTGGTGCTGGTGGTTGGTGACGAGACCATGATGGGAGCCATTGAGCAGACGCTTAATACCTACGATGAGCCGACCTCTTTTGAGCGCGAGATGAATAGCATTTCTTGGCTCTTGATTCGTTTGATGCTGGTCATGGTGCCAGTTGTCTTCTTCATCAACGGGCTGACAGACGGTGACTGGTTGGAAGCAGGGGTCTTTGCCCTCAGCGTTGGAGTTGGACTGACGCCAGAAATGCTGCCGATGATTATCACGGCGAGCTTAGCTAAAGGATCCATTATCATGGCTCAGGAAAAGGTCGTGATAAAAAAACTGAATGCTATTCAAGACCTAGGAGCTATTGATATCCTCTGTACGGATAAGACGGGGACACTGACTCAAGACGAGATTGTCTTGGAATACCCACTAGATATTCATGGTGATTTAGACTTGGCAGTGCTCCGTCGTGCCTTTCTCAATTCCTATTATCAAACGGGCCTTAAAAATCTCATGGATCGGGCTATTATTAACCGGACGGAGAAAGAAGCAGAAAAGCATGAGATTGTCCGTGATTTAGACCAAACCTTTAAGAAAATTGATGAACTTCCTTTTGACTTTGAACGCCGCCGCATGAGTGTCATCGTCAAGGATGATGAGGATGTGATTAGCATGGTGACCAAGGGAGCCTTGGAGGAAATGCTGGCCATCTCTAGCTATGTAGAATACAAGAACCGCATTACGGAACTGACTGATGAAATTCGTCAGGAAATCCTCGCTGAAGTGGCCCAACTCAATGAGCAAGGGCTGCGCGTGCTTGGTGTTAGCTACAAGTCAGACTTAGAAGAAGATTACGCCTTTGAAGTGAAGGATGAGTCCGACATGATTTTGACGGGCTATCTAGCCTTTCTGGATCCACCTAAATCATCCGCGGCTCCAGCCATTGAAACCTTGGCTGAGTATGGCGTTGCTACTAAGATTTTGACGGGCGATAATGAAAAGGTTACTCAGGCAGTCTGTGAAAAGGTTGGCCTTGATGTAGAAAATATCTTGCTAGGTGTAGAGGTAGATGCCTTATCTGATGAGGAATTGAGCCAAGCAGTAGAAAGTACAACGGTCTTTGCTAAGCTCTCGCCTGACCAAAAAGCGAGGATCATCCTTCAGCTCAAGGCCAATGGCCATAAGGTTGGCTACATGGGCGATGGCATCAATGATGCGCCTTCTATGAAAGTAGCAGATGTGGGTATTTCTGTTGATACGGCTGTCGATATTGCTAAGGAAACGGCTGATGTTATTCTGTTAGACAAGGACCTCATGGTTCTGGAGAAAGGGTTGGTAGAGGGACGCAAAGTCTATGCTAATATGACCAAGTATATCAAGATGACGGTCAGTTCCAATTTTGGGAATATCTTTTCTCTTCTCTTTGCCAGTATTTTTCTGCCTTTTCTGCCTATGGCACCAGTTCATTTGATTGTCCTCAATCTGGTTTATGACTTGTCTTGTATAGCTCTGCCCTTTGATAATGTGGACAGGGAATTTCTCAAAAGACCTCATATCTGGTCAGCTAACTCTATTACCCGCTTTATGGCTTGGATTGGACCAATATCATCCGTTTTTGATGTTTTGACCTATCTGGTGCTTTACTTTATTATTGTGCCTATGATCACAGGAGGCAGCTATCAAGTTGGCACTGAACAGGCAGCGATCTTTATCACTCTTTTCCAAACTGGGTGGTTTATTGAGTCTATGTGGACCCAAACTATGGTCATCTATATGCTACGCTCACCTAAATTGCCATTTGTGCAAAGTCGTCCTGCTTTGTCTGTCATTGTTACCACTATGGTGGCTGCTCTCTTTGTTACTTCCTTGCCATATAGTCTCTTTGCATCTGTTCTCAAAACAGCTCCGCTTAATGGCGCGTATTTCCTTTTCCTTCTACTGATTATTGTGCTTTACATGGTTAGTGTAACCTTTGTTAAACGCTTGTATATCAGACGCTATAAGGAATGGCTTTAGAACCAAGAAAATCTCTAAAATGGCTTGCTTATGGCAAGCCTTTTCAATATTTTTTTGATATAATAAGAAGAATAAATTGAAAGAAGGAAATCCAATCATGGGAAAACTTGAAGTTATCGCTCATCCACTTATTCAGCATAAATTGTCTATCTTGCGTCGTACAGATACCTCTACCAAGGCTTTTCGTGAATTAGTAGATGAAATCGCAATGCTGATGGGATACGAAGTTTTGCGCGATTTACCACTTGAAGATGTAGAAATTGAAACACCAATTACGAAAACAGTTCAAAAGCAGATTGCAGGGAAAAAATTGGCCATCGTACCAATCTTGCGCGCAGGTATTGGCATGGTGGATGGCCTTCTGAGTTTGGTTCCAGCAGCTAAAGTTGGTCACATTGGAATGTACCGTGATGAAGAAACCTTGAAGCCGGTTGAATATCTGGTGAAGCTGCCAGAAGATATTGACCAACGTCAGATTTTCGTTGTAGATCCAATGCTAGCTACTGGTGGTTCTGCTATCTTGGCTGTGGACTCTCTCAAGAAACGTGGTGCTAGCAATATTACATTTGTCTGCTTGGTGTCTGCTCCAGAAGGTGTCAAAGCTTTGCAGGAAGCTCATCCAGATGTGGATATTTTCACAGCAGCGCTGGATGACCATCTCAATGAACACGGCTATATCGTACCAGGACTGGGAGATGCGGGAGATCGTCTTTTTGGAACCAAGTAAAAGTTTCTATTTGACCTTTTTTGACCAAAAGGATATAATAGTCTCGTAATTTGAAATTCTATTTCCTAGTTTGATAGAAAATTAAATAAAGAGAAAGAGAGAAAACTATGATTCCTGTAGTTATTGAACAAACCAGCCGTGGTGAACGTTCTTATGATATTTACTCACGACTTTTAAAAGACCGTATTATTATGCTGACTGGTCCTGTTGAGGACAATATGGCTAACTCTGTTATTGCCCAGTTGCTTTTTTTGGATGCTCAGGACAATACCAAAGACATTTACCTTTACGTTAATACGCCGGGTGGATCTGTTTCTGCTGGTTTAGCTATTGTTGATACGATGAACTTCATCAAATCAGACGTGCAAACTATTGTTATGGGAATGGCAGCTAGCATGGGAACCATTATTGCTTCTAGCGGTACCAAGGGGAAACGCTTCATGCTTCCGAATGCAGAATACATGATTCACCAGCCGATGGGTGGCACTGGCGGTGGTACCCAGCAAACAGATATGGCGATTGCAGCTGAGCATTTGCTTAAGACTCGGAAGACCTTAGAGCAAATCCTAGCTGACAATTCTGGAAAATCTGTTGAGCAAGTTCATAAAGATGCTGAGCGGGATTATTGGATGAGTGCCCAAGAAACTCTAGAATACGGTTTTATTGACGAAATTATGGCAAATAACAATTTAAGTTAGTCAATCTACTTAATCTGTTTTGAAAAAAATGCTCCGTAAGGGCATTTTTTTGATATAATCAATAGAGCAAGTAGAACGAAAAATAAAAGAGAGGAGTTTTATGTTTACAAAAGAGGAAAGAATAGGCTTAATTATCTACCTTTATTATAATCGCGATGTTAAAAAATTAGAAGATGTTGGCGATATTGTGTATCATTCTAAAAAGCACCGTTATCTTCAATTGTATGTTAATAAAGATCATGCTGATGAACTAAAAAAACGTTTGTCAAAGGAAAGATATATTAAAAGAATCCGATTTTGTCATATTAAAGATCTAGATACCGATTTTGTTGGTAGTCTCCATAGGAGTCAAGAAAACGCTATTATTTAAAAAATAGTTTATTTGGGTTGACAATTGTCAGATAATTCGGTATATTCTTACTATATCATTTGCAAATAACAAAATAGAGGAGAATTATTATGAAGAAAAAATTTGCACTTTCTCTTGTAGCTTTTGCTAGTGCTGCACTTTTAGCAGCTTGTGGTGAGGTTTCGACAAACAACTCATCCGCTACTGGAACAGAAATTGGTAATACACTTAAGTTCGGTTTCAACTTTGAAGAAACTGGAGCTGTAGCAGCTTACGGTACTGCAGAACAACACGGTGCTCAGCTTGCTGTTGATGAAATCAACGCAGCTGGCGGTGTAGATGGCAAGAAGATCGAAGTCACTGATAAAGATAATAAATCAGAAACAGCAGAAGCAGCTACTATTTCTACAAGCTTGGCGACTCAAGATAAGGTGAATACAATCATCGGTCCTGCGACTTCAGGTGGGGTTGCGGCTGCGATTGCCAATGCTGGTAAAGCTGGTGTGCCCTTGGTAACACCAAGTGCTACACAGGATGATTTGACTAAAAACCAAGACTATCTGTTTCGTGCAACTTTTATAGATGGTTATCAAGGTAAAATCATTTCTAAGTATGTAACTGAAAACTTGAAAGCTAAGAAAGTTGTTCTCTATTATGACAACTCAAGCGACTACGCTAAAGGAATGGCTGAAGCCTTCAAGAAAGAATACAAGGGTGAAATCGTTGCGACAGAAACCTTCGCTTCTGGTGACTCAGATTTCCAAGCTGCTTTGACAAAAATCAAAGGCAAAGAATTTGATGCATTGGTTGTGCCAGGTTACTACACAGAAGCTGGTAAATTGGTGAACCAAGCGCGTGGTTTGGGTATCACTCAAACAATCGTTGGACCAGACGGATTTAGCGATGCTAAGTTTGTAGAGCAAGCAACTCCAGCAGCAGCAACCAATGTTTATTATGTATCTGGTTTCTCAACTTCAGGTGACATGACAGATAAAGCGAAGAAATTCGTTGAAGCCTACAAAGCTAAGTACAATGAAGAACCTTCTATGTTTGCAGCGCTCTCATATGATGCAGTTTACATGGCAGCAGAAGCATCTAAGGGTGCAAAAACATCTGTAGATATTAAAGATAACCTTGCTAAGTTAAAAGACTTTGAAGGAGTTACTGGATCCATTACCATTGATAAAGATCACAACCCTGTTAAGACAGCCTTGATGATTGGTTTGAAAGATGGTAAAGTAGATACTGTTGAGACAGTTAAACCTGAATAAAGGGTCTGAGGCTGGGAGCATTCCCAGTCTTTGGCTTGTTTATTACTTGCTTATGATGTTTGAGTAGAGACGGCAAGACAAGGCTTCGTCTGAGATTGTTGTTTCTGCTCTTATTTTATATTAGAAAGAGTGGTGTGGAATGCTCGAACAAATTCTTCAGCAGCTAGCCAATGGATTGATTTTGGGGAGTGTTTATGCGCTTCTGGCCTTGGGTTATACCATGGTTTACGGGATTATCAAATTGATCAATTTCGCGCATGGTGACATTTATATGATCGGTGCTTTTATGGGATATTACCTGATTAACACCCTTCACCTGAATTTCTTTGTGGCCCTTATTTTATCTATGGTTGGAACAGCTATCCTCGGTGTAGTGATTGAGTTTTTAGCCTATCGACCGCTACGCAATTCGACACGGATTGCAGCCTTGATTACGGCGATTGGGGTTTCTTTCCTTTTGGAATACGGCATGGTCTTCTTTGTAGGTGCCAATACTCGTTCCTTCCCTCAGGTAATTGAAACGGTGCGTTATACGATTGGACCAGTCTCGATTTCCAATATCCAACTAATGATTTTGGGTATTTCTATTTTACTCATGGTTGGTTTGCAGTTTATCGTGCAAAAAACCAAAATGGGGAAAGCCATGCGGGCTGTTTCCGTGGATAGCGACGCTGCCCAACTGATGGGAATCAATGTCAATCGTACGATTAGCTTTACTTTTGCCTTAGGTTCAGCCTTGGCAGGAGCTGCTGGCGTCCTGATTGCCCTTTACTACAATTCACTTGAGCCACTAATGGGAATGACACCGGGTATCAAATCTTTCGTTGCGGCAGTTTTGGGCGGAATCGGTATCATCCCAGGAGCAGCTTTAGGTGGATTTGTAATCGGTCTGTTGGAAACTTTTGCAACAGCAGTTGGACTGTCAGATTTCCGGGATGCGATTGTGTATGCTATCTTGATTGTTATTCTATTGGTTCGTCCTGCTGGTATTCTAGGTAAAAACGTGAAAGAGAAGGTGTAATGTATGAAAAAGAATTTAAAAGTAAATGCGTTATGGCTTGCTCTAATCGTCGCTGGATACGGTTTGATGACAGTGCTTGCCAGTGCAGGTATGTTGAATCCTTTTTATCTTCAAATTTTTGAGCAGATTGGGATTAATATTATTTTGGCTGTCGGACTCAATCTCATCGTTGGTTTCTCTGGGCAATTCTCGCTTGGTCATGCTGGTTTTATGGCGATTGGTGCCTATGCAGTAGCTATTATGGGTTCAAAATCACCGACCTACGGAGCTTTCTTTATTGCCATGCTGGTTGGAGCTGTTATTGCTGGAGCTGTGGCACTACTTGTCGGTGTTCCTACTCTTCGATTAAAGGGAGATTACTTGGCAATTGCGACGTTGGGTGTTTCTGAAATTATTCGGATTTTGATTGTCAATGGAGGCGAATTGACCAATGGTGCAGCAGGTATCCTGTCTATTCCTCCATTTACATCTTGGCAGATGGTTTATGTCTTTGTAGTGATTACGACTATTTTAACCCTCAACTTTCTCCGCAGTCCTATCGGGCGCAGCACCTTGTCTGTTCGTGAGGACGAGATTGCAGCAGAATCTGTCGGTGTCAATACAACAAAAATTAAAGTGCTTGCTTTTGTTTTCGGAGCTATCACAGCCTCTATCGCAGGCTCTCTGCAGGCAGGGTTCGTTGGTTCTGTTGTACCAAAAGATTATTCTTTCATCAATACGATTAACGTTTTGATTATCGTCGTTTTTGGTGGTCTCGGGTCAATGACTGGAACAATTGTAGCTGCGGTGGTACTGGGTATCCTCAATATGCTTTTGCAAGATATTTCTAGCGTCCGGATGATTGTTTACTCACTGGCCTTGATTTTGGTGATGATTTTCCGTCCAGGAGGCTTGCTGGGTACTTGGGAACTGAGCCTGTCTAAGCTCTTTAAAAAGAATAAGGAGGTCAAAGAATAATGGCGCTTCTTGATGTACAAAAATTAACCAAAAATTTCGGAGGACTGACGGCTGTTAGCGATGTAAGTCTGGAATTGAACGAGGGAGAACTGGTCGGTCTTATCGGTCCTAACGGTGCTGGGAAAACAACTCTTTTCAACCTTTTGACAGGCGTCTACGAGCCGAGTGAGGGAACGGTCACTTTGGATGGTCACTTGCTGAATGGCAAGGCACCTTACAAAATTGCAACTCTGGGTCTCAGCCGGACATTCCAAAATATTCGTCTTTTTAAAGATTTGACAGTGTTGGATAATGTGTTGATTGCTTTTGGTAATCACCATAAACCTCATGTACTGGCTTCTTTCTTCCGCCTTCCGGCATTTTATAAAAATGAAAAAGAATTGAAAGCGAAAGCTTTGGAGTTGCTGGCCATCTTTGACTTGGATAAGGAAGCAGAAACCTTGGCTAAAAATTTGGCCTACGGTCAGCAACGTCGTCTGGAGATTGTTCGGGCGCTTGCTACAGAGCCTAAGATTCTCTTCTTGGATGAGCCAGCTGCTGGGATGAATCCTCAGGAAACTGCTGAGCTGACTGCCCTGATCCGTCGGATTAAAAATGAATTTAACATTACCATCATGCTGATTGAGCATGATATGAGTCTGGTTATGGAAGTGACCGAGCGCATTTATGTGCTGGAATACGGCCGCTTGATTGCCCACGGGACGCCAGATGAGATTAAGAAAGATAAGCGCGTTATTGAAGCTTATCTAGGAGGTGAAGCCTAATGTCCATGCTCAAAGTTGAAAATCTATCCGTCCACTACGGCATGATTCAGGCTGTCCGTGATGTCAGCTTTGAAGTCAACGAAGGAGAAGTCGTTTCGCTTATTGGTGCCAATGGTGCTGGGAAAACGACCATCCTCCGCACGATTTCTGGTTTGGTTCGCCCAAGTGCGGGAAAGATTGAATTTTTAGGCAATGAAATTCAAAAAGTACCCGCTCAAAAAATCGTAGCAGCGGGTCTTTCGCAAGTACCAGAAGGTCGTCATGTCTTTCCTGGCTTGACCGTCTTGGAAAATCTTGAAATGGGCGCCTTCCTCAAGAAAAATCGGGAAGAAAACCAAGCTAATTTCAAAAAAGTCTTCTCTCGTTTTCCACGCTTGGAAGAGCGTAAGAACCAAGATGCAGCGACTCTATCTGGTGGTGAGCAGCAAATGCTAGCTATGGGACGAGCGCTCATGTCTACGCCTAAGCTCTTACTCTTGGACGAGCCGTCAATGGGGCTGGCTCCAATCTTCATTCAAGAAATCTTTGATATCATTCAAGATATCCAAAAGCAGGGAACAACTGTGCTTTTGATCGAGCAAAATGCCAATAAAGCCTTATCCATTGCTGATAGAGGCTATGTCCTTGAAACCGGGGAAGTCGTCCTTTCGGGTACGGGACAAGAACTCTTGACTTCCGACGAAGTCCGCAAAGCATACTTAGGTGGCTGAAACAATCTGGGAGATTGTTTCAGGTTACAGATGGGAACTCGCGGTAGCGAGTTTTCTTTGTTTGAAACTTCCATGAATTTTTAAAGTGTTGGTTAGGAAACTGATGCAACAGTTTCTCATTAGTCTTTTCCTAAATCTGTTTCTTCATTTTAAGTATTGGGTGAAAATATGATAAAATATGGGAGGAGGAAAACTGCTCTGGTTTAAATGCAAACTCTAACTCCCTTCAGAAAGATTTGGAAAGAAAATTCAAGGAATACGACGCACTTGTTGGTGGTGATTGGCGAGATACAGAGCAATTTTAGTTTCTGAAATGAAAAAGGGTGATGTTTTCAGGTTGGCTTGACGAATTTATCTTGCGGAATCCAAATTCAGATGCAGAAGTTATGAGTGGAAAAAGCTTCTTGGTATCCAGATTTAGGTACTTTATTGTTGAACTATCTTGAAAACTGGGGATGCCAAAATAGGAGGAAGAGCCTTTTCGTTGTGACCTTATCCGTATATGCACCGATTTTTTATGTTAAGAGGGATATGAGGAGATAGATTGAGTTTCTTTGACTGATATGATAGAGTAGGGAATATTTGTTTTCGAAAACATTTAAAATAAGTTATAGAGGATTTAAAATGAAAATAGTCAGTGAAAGTCTTTTGAAAAAGGTTATTGTAAATCGGCCGCCAGAGAGCCATAAAGGAGATTATGGTCGCCTGCTCTTGATTGGCGGAACCTATCCTTATGGCGGAGCTATTATCATGGCAGCCTTAGCCGCAGTAGGAAGTGGGGCCGGTCTGGTGACAGTTGCGACTGAACGGGAGAATATTTCCGCCCTCCATGCTCATCTGCCAGAAGCCATGGCCTTTGATTTGCGGGAACAAGAGCGGCTGATGGAGCAGATTCGTAAGGCAAGTGTTATTTTAATCGGTCCGGGTTTGGCTGAGAACCCTTTAGAGAAGTCAGTATTACAACTGGTTTTGAATCTTGTGGACAAACGACAAATATTGATTATGGATGGTGGAGCCATCTCGCTTTTTGCCAAGCAAGCTCTGCCTTTTCCAAGCTCCCAGATAATCTTTACTCCTCATCAAAAAGAGTGGGAAAGCATGTCTGGCTTGCCTATCGAGTCACAAGATGAGACATCCAGTCAAAAAGCTGTTGACCAATTTTCTGAAGGTACTATAGTTGTTCAGAAAGGCAATAGAACACGAGTTTTTCAGAGTGGGGTAAAAGACTTTTATCAGCTGCAGGTTGGCGGCCCCTATCAGGCAACTGGTGGGATGGGAGATACCTTAGCAGGGATGATTGCTGGATTTGCAGGACAATTTCAGCAGGCTTCACTTTTTGAACGGGTGACGGCTGCAACTTACTTGCATTCAGCTATTGCGGATGAATTAGCCGAGGAGGCCTATGTCGTTTTACCGACGGAGATTAGTCGGGCAATCCCAAGATGGATGAAGAAAATTTGTCCCTAGTTTTCCTTATCAGTGACTTTTTCTCTTAGTTTTTGCTTAAGCTGGGTTCTATTTAGAAAGTCCCAGCTTTTTAGCTTTTTTCAGGACATTTTTTTAGGTTTGAAATCGGTTTTTTATACAGATTTTTGTTATAATAAAAGTTACGAAAACATTAGGAAATAGAAAGGAGGAGGCATGCCAGATTATTTATCGGTTTCGACTTTGACCCGCTATCTGAAGATGAAGTTTGACCGGGATCCTTATCTAGAACGGGTCTATCTGACTGGTCAGGTCTCCAATTTTCGTAAGCGGCCTACCCACCAGTATTTTTCGCTTAAGGATGAGAAGGCAGTCATTCAGGCGACTATCTGGTCTGGTATGTATAAAAAGCTGGGCTTTGAGTTAGAAGAAGGGATGAAGGTCAATGTCATCGGACGTGTTCAGCTCTATGAGCCAAGTGGGTCTTATTCCATCGTCATTGAAAAGGCTGAACCAGATGGCATTGGTGCCCTGGCTGTTCAATTTGAGCAGCTCAAGAAAAAGCTGGGAGAAGAAGGGCTTTTCCAAGATAAATTTAAGCAGTCCCTACCCCAGTTTCCTAAGAAAATTGGGGTGGTGACCAGTCCTAGCGGAGCTGTCATCCGAGATATCATCACTACAGTCAGCCGCCGTTTTCCTGGCGTGGACATCTTGCTTTATCCGACCAAGGTTCAAGGCGAAGGAGCCGCTTCCGAGGTAGCAGCCAATATCCGTCGGGCCAATGAGCGGGAGGATTTGGATGTTTTGATTATTGGTCGAGGTGGCGGCTCTATTGAGGATCTTTGGGCTTTTAATGAGGAAATCGTTGTACGGGCTATATTTGAGTCTCAGCTTCCTATTATTTCCAGTGTGGGGCATGAGACAGATACAACTCTGGCTGACTTTGTTGCAGACCGACGGGCAGCGACCCCAACAGCAGCAGCTGAATTGGCGACACCAGTCACCAAGCTGGATTTTCTGGGGCATTTGAGCCAGCAGCAAAATCGTCTGTCTAATGCAGCTGCAAATCGTCTGGCTTACCAGCGGGAACGATTGCACAAGCTGGCTTCTTCTGTTATTTTTCGGCAGCCAGAACGGCTTTATGATGGCTATCTGCAAAAGTTAGACCAGCTTAATCTACGTTTAAAGCAAAAAATTCGCGAATATTATAGTGAAGAAGTCCAGCAGGTCAAGATTCTCTGGCACCGCTTAGAGTCTCTGTCACCTCTGCGGCAGGTGCAGCGCTATCAGGAGCAGGTTCACCAGCAGGAACGCTTGTTGCGTAGTAATATGGCGGTTATCTATGACCACAAGGTGGCTGAAGCCAAGCGGCTGTCAGATGCGTTGCTCATGCTGGATACCAGTCGAATTGTGGCGCGGGGCTACGCTATTATCCAAAAAAATGAAACAGTAATCGAGTCCAGTCAGGATATCAAGGAGAAGGACCAGCTGACCATTCTCATGCGAGATGGTCAGGTCCAAGTTGAGGTAAAAGATGTCAAAAGACAAAAAATTTGAAGAAAATTTAGCTGATTTGGAAGCCATTGTCCAGAAGCTGGAAAATGGAGATGTCGCCTTGGAAGAGGCAATCGCCGAATTCCAGAAGGGCATGCAGTTGTCTAAAGAGCTGCAAAAGACGCTAGATCAGGCAGAAAAGACCTTGGTCAAGGTCATGCAGGCGGATGGCACGGAAACGGATATGGAATGACAAGAGAGTTTAAAATCAGGCAAATTGGCCTGACGATTCAAGATTTTTATCAAAGCAAGGAAGTGTCATCAGATTTGACAGAGACCATTCTCTATTCTGTCGAGGCGGGTGGTAAGCGGATTCGCCCTCTCTTGCTTTTGGAATTGTTAGAGGGCTTTGGTCTGGAATTGACTCCCGCTCACTTTCAGGTGGCGGCAGCCTTAGAGATGATTCACACTGGTAGTTTGATTCATGATGATCTGCCGGCTATGGATAATGATGACTACCGCCGTGGGCGTCTGACCAGCCACAAGAAATTTGGGGAGGATATGGCCATTTTGGCGGGAGATTCTCTCTTTTTGGATCCTTATGGTTTGGTGGCAATGGCAGAGCTACCTAGTCAGGTCAAGGTGGACCTGATAGCAGAGCTGTCTCTGGCAGCTGGATCCTTTGGTATGGTGGCCGGGCAGGTTTTGGATATGCAGGGAGAAGGTCGTAAGTTGACGATAGACCAGCTCCAGACCATTCATGCCAATAAGACAGGCAAGCTCTTGGCCTATCCTTTTGTAGCAGCGGGAATCATTGCTCAGGCCAGTCAGTCTGTCCTAGGGAAGCTCCGTCAAGCGGGAGAACTCTTGGGTTTGGCTTTTCAGGTGCGGGATGATATTTTAGATGTGACAGCCAGTTTTGAGCAGATTGGCAAGACACCGCAGAAGGACTTGGCAGCGGAGAAATCAACTTATCCAGCTTTACTAGGTTTAGATGGAGCCAGAACCTTTTTCGATGAAACACTGGAACAAGCAAAAAACCTGCTGGAGCAACTAGAAACAGAAAGTGATTTTTCAGCTGAAGAAATTCAAAAAATAATAGAAAGTTTGAGACTGGATGGCTAAGGAAAGAGTGGATGTACTGGCCTATCGACAAGGCCTTTTTGAGACCCGAGAACAGGCCAAGCGCGGAGTGATGGCCGGCCTAGTCGTGGCACTTGCTAATGGAGAGCGCTTTGACAAACCGGGTGAAAAAATCGATGATGGAACAGAGCTTAAACTCAAGGGAGAAAAACTCAAGTATGTCAGCCGTGGCGGTCTGAAATTAGAAAAGGCTTTACAAGTGTTTGGCCTTTCGGTAGCAGACCGAGTGGCCTTGGATATCGGAGCTTCGACCGGGGGATTTACCGATGTCATGTTGCAGGCGGGAGCACGATTGGTTTACGCTGTTGATGTCGGAACTAACCAGTTGGCTTGGAAACTCCGCCAAGACGAACGGGTCGTCAGCATGGAGCAGTTCAATTTTCGCTATGCGGAACCAGCTGATTTTGACTTCCGACCCAGCTTTGCCAGCATTGATGTCAGCTTTATCTCGCTCAGCTTGATTTTGCCGGCCCTCTATCAGATTTTAGAGGAGGGAGGTCAGGTCGTGGCCTTGATTAAGCCTCAGTTCGAGGCTGGCCGCGAGCAGATTGGCAAGAAGGGGATTATCAAGGACAAGAAAGTTCATTTGGCGGTTCTGGAAACCGTGACAGCCTTTATGCTGGAAGCAGGTTTTTCAGTCAAAGGTTTAGATTATTCTCCGATTCAAGGTGGACATGGAAATGTCGAATTTTTAGCCTTTCTGGAGAAAAGTGAACAGCCGAAAAATGACTTGGAGAAAGACTTAGTCGCTGTCGTAGAGGCAGCCCACAAGGAATTTAAAGATGAAGAAGAAGGATAGATTAGAGAAAATCAGACGATTTGTCAGCGAATTTGAGATTGGCACCCAAGAGGAAATTGTGGAACATCTCAGGGAGTCTGGTATTACAGCGACACAGGCAACGGTTTCACGAGACATCAAGGAGCTAGGGATTGTAAAAATCCCTTTTAAAGATAATACCTATATCTATGAGCTTCCCAAAACAGCGACCAATAGTCTGAAGTTGGCAGAAAATAATATTTTAGCCTGTCAAAATCTGGGAAATATGATTAATCTAACCTTGGTGCCAGGGAGTACTGCTGTAGTCAAACGCCATCTTAGTAAAGAATTTACTGAGGAAATTTTCAGCATCATTGCGGATAATGACAGTATTTTAGTCGTTGCAGTAAGTGAAAGTGCAGCCAAAAAAGTAACGGCTGAAATTGATAATTGGTAGGAAAGCCTATGTTATTAGAAATTTCGATTAAAAATTTTGCCATTATTGAGGAAATTTCCCTTAATTTTGAGCAAGGTATGACGGTTTTGACCGGGGAAACCGGAGCCGGCAAGTCTATTATTATTGACGCGATGAACATGATGCTGGGCAGCCGTGCTACTACGGATGTTATTCGTCATGGGGCACCCAAAGCTGAGATAGAGGGACTTTTTTCGCTGGAAAATAGCAGAGCTTTGCGAGAGATTTTTGAGGAGCAGGGCTGGGAGCTGACCGATGAGCTGATTATCCGTCGGGAAATTCTGCAAAACGGCCGCAGTGTCAGCCGTATCAATGGTCAGATGGTGAATCTGTCTGTTCTAAAGGCTGTCGGTCAACACTTGGTGGATATTCATGGTCAGCACGATCAGGAAGAGTTGATGCGACCTCAGCTTCATATTGCTATGTTAGACGAGTTTGGCTCGGCAGATTTTGTAAATTTAAAAGGTCGCTATCAGGAAACCTTTGACCGCTATCGAAGCCTGCGTAAGCAAGTCCTGACTTTGCAGAAAAATCAGCAGGAGCATAAGGCCAGGATTGAGATGCTGGAGTTTCAGATGGCGGAGATTGAGAGTGCAGCCCTCAAAAGTGGTGAAGACACTGCTCTACATCAGGAGCGAGACCGCTTGCTCAACCACAAGCTCATTGCGGATACGCTGACCAACGCCTATACCATGCTGGATAATGAAGATTTTTCCAGTCTGACCAATGTCCGCTCAGCTATGAATGACCTTGAGTCTATCGAGGATTACGAACCGGCTTACAAGGAACTTTCCAGCAGCTTGTCAGAGACCTATTATGTCTTAGAGGACGTTAGCAAGCGCCTAGAGGATATTTTAGATGGACTGGACTTTGACGGAGATCGGCTACTGCAGGTGGAGAGTCGTCTGGATTTGATTAACAGCATCACACGTAAATTCGGCGGCCAAGTAGATGATGTGCTGGATTACTTTGCTCAGATTTCCAAAGAATACAGCCTTTTAACTGGAAGTAACTTGTCCTCAGAGGATATGGACCGAAAGCTGAAGGTCATGGAGAGAGAGCTGGTAGAGCTGGCCCAGGAGCTGAGTCAGGCTCGTCACAGCCTAGCAGCCCAGCTGGAAGCGGAAATCAAGCAAGAGCTGCAGGACCTCTACATGGAAAAGGCGCGCTTTAAAGTGCAGTTCACTAAGGGAAAGTTTAACCGTGAAGGTAATGAGCAAGTAGAGTTTTACATCTCGGCCAATCCGGGCGAGGATTTCAAACCTTTGGTAAAGGTTGCGTCTGGGGGCGAGCTCTCCCGTCTCATGTTGGCTATCAAGTCTGCCTTTTCTCGTAAGGAAGGCAAGACCAGCATTGTCTTTGACGAAGTGGATACGGGCGTTTCTGGCCGAGTGGCCCAGGCTATTGCTCAGAAGATTTACAAGATTGGCTCTAACGGCCAAGTCTTGGCCATTTCCCATCTGCCTCAGGTCATTGCGATTGCGGATTATCAGTTCTTTATTGAGAAGATTTCGGATGAGAATTCGACCGTCTCAACGGTACGCCTGCTGACGGCTGACGAGCGTGTTCAGGAAGTTGCTAAGATGTTGGCTGGCGAAGATGTGACGGAGGCTGCCTTGACGCAGGCTAGAGAATTATTAAAAAAATAAACAAGCGAGACTGAGACATGAGTGTTTCGGTCTTCTTTAGAAAGTGGCAACTATGACAAAATATTTTGCAATCGGTGATGTCCATGGCAAGGCAGGTATGCTAGATGTGCTGCTCCAGCACTGGGATGGTCGCAGCCAACTAGTCTTTCTAGGGGACTTGATCGATCGTGGCGAGGACAGCCGAGCAGTTTTGGAGCGGGTCAAGGCTCTAGTGGACCAAGAAGGAGCTGTCTGTCTTTCTGGCAATCATGAGTATATGTTTCTGACTTGGCTGGACAATCCTGAAAAGTCTTATGACCACTACCGACGCAATGGCGGAGATACGACGATTAATTCGCTTTTAGGCCGACCACTCAATGCTCCTGTAGACGGGGTGGCGGATGCGGAAGGTGTCAAGACAGAGGCGGCCGATTTAGTCGACTTTATTCGTCAGATGCCTTTCCTGTTGGAGACGGAGCATTACATTTTTGTCCATGCTGGTCTTGATTTGGAACTGAAAGACTGGCGGGAGACCAGTGATTATCAAAAGGTTTGGATTCGGACGCCTTTTCACGAGGGCAGCAATCAGACTGGCAAAAGAATTGTCTTTGGTCATACACCGACATTCTACCTTTTGCATGAGGCGCCGGGAACTGACCAGCTCTGGATGACTGAGGATGGCAAGATTGGCATGGATGGCGGAGCTGTTTATGGAGGTGTTCTTCATGGCATTCTCTTTGGAGATAGCGGAATACTGAAGCACTATTTTGTTGAAAATGATGACTTGGCAGCAAGAAATTAAAAGGGAGTATCTAGGGGAAGGTGAGAATCTGTAAATATTTGATTTGCTGCAGATTGCCAAATCATCAAAACGACCAATTGAAATCTGTTCCCTATAGTTTTAGATTGAAGAAATTATCCATTGAGGTGAGTTTTCTTCAATCTTTTTTATATTCCTAACTAGATACAGGATTTTAGCTTGTTTTTACTTTTTTAGAACTTGAATATACAATATAAGTGCATAATAAAAAAGCAAACTTTTAAGAAAGGATAATTGCCTTCTTAAAAGCTTGCAAGGTTGGTTCTTTTTTTGATTGAAGAATGGGAAATAAAAGTCTTTTTCTTCAGTCGTTACTCATCTGAGTGGACAAAGCTTTGAAATCATTGGGAATTGTCAAACAGTTTTTTATAGGTTTTCATTTTATCTTTTAAAGGAGATAATTGATTCAAATCCAAATAGTGAGGAAAGCCATTTAATTTTCCTTGGGAAGTATACTGGTGCAGATCATATTCTTGCTCCGTATTAGGGGCGGCATTATAATAACCATCATCAGCCCCGTAGGTAGGAATCCAAACCGCAGAAAATTTATCCGTTGAGATGCTATGTTCTTCCATAAAGAAAGTTCCAACATAAATCCCAATATTTTTAGCACCTAGTTCTTCGAGTTTTGAGCGAAAAACTTCAACTCCCGCATTCATGTCAGGCATGGTCTTTTCTTCAACATCGAGCCAATAGTAGGTCGGTTCGTACTTTGAAGCAGCCTTATAAAAATGTTCTGCTTCTTTTGCCATTTCTTTTTCGCTGTCGGCGGCTATATATGCATACACTGCGACGGGGATATTTCTCTTTTGAAACTCAGTGATATGAGTCTTATAAGCTTTATCCAGTCCGTTTAAGTGGGTTGCAGCATTCTCTTTTTTAGCCTGATTGCCACTATGAACTCGAACAATGACGCCGGATATATTTTTTGATAAAATATCATAGTCAATCTCACTTGGTAACTGCCAGCCAGATATATCAATGACAGGTTTATTGATGAATTCTTCATCTAAAATCGAAGTTTGCTCTTCATCTGATGAATTGGCTGTTATTTGTGCAGATTGTGAATTTGTTGCTTTTGCTTGCTTAGCTGCCGAATCAGAGATTTGTTTATTTATTAAAAGAAATACAATGAAACAAATAAAAAACAGGAAGAATGCAAGCGGTTTAATTCTCTTTCTCATACATTTTTATTCTAACCCAAAGTGAAATAAAAAGCAAAAAATATCTCTAAATTTGCAAAATAATGAATAAAATGTCATACAATTGAAATATAAAGAGTTTTAGTTGTTCCATTGCTGTGCTAATTTGAAAAAGTTGGCTCTGAACTTTCCGTAATACTTTTTTTTCAATTGGAAAGGTGATATAATGAAGATTGAATTTTTAGAAATTTTATGGTGAAATATGAAAATTGATAAGAGACACCTGTTGAATTATTCAATTTTAATTCCTTATATGATTCTGTCTGTTATAGGATTGATTATTGTTTATTCAACGACAAGTCCATCCTTGATTCAAGCTGGCGCAAGCGGATTTAGTATGGCTATAAATCAAGGACTATTTTGGATTGCTAGCTTGGTCGCCATTACTATTTTGTATAGGATGAAAATGTCCTTCTTAAAAAACGGTAGTTTCATTACGCTGATTATTTTTGTGGAAATAATCCTTTTGCTTCTTTCGCGCTTTGTAACTAAAACGGTCAACGGAGCTCACGGCTGGCTGATTATTGGCCAATTCAGCGTTCAGCCAGCGGAGTATTTGAAGATTATTCTGATTTGGTTTCTGGCCTATCGTTTTTCCAAAAAGCAGAAAGAAATCGAAATTTATGACTACCAAGCCCTGACTTTAAATCAATGGCTTCCAAAAGCTTTTAATGATTGGCGGATAATCGTAGCCCTGCTGATTGGGATTGTTGCAATGATGCCTGACTTAGGGAATGCGACCATTTTGTTTTTAACAGTCATCATTATGGTGGCGGTCAGCGGCATTGGCTATCGATGGTTTTCCACTATGCTGGGAGTCATTCTTGGAAGTTCAGGGCTGGTCTTGGCTAGCATTTGGCTTATTGGGGTTGAACGGGTTGCAAAGATGCCGCTCTTTGGCTATGTTGCGAAGCGGTTCAGCGCTTTCTTTAATCCTTTTAATGACTTGTCTGGCTCAGGACATCAGTTAGCTAATTCATATTATGCTATGAGTAACGGTGGCTGGTTTGGTTTAGGTTTAGGCAATTCGATTGAAAAACGGGGGTATCTTCCCGAAGCTCATACCGACTTTGTGTTTTCTATCGTGATTGAGGAATTAGGTTTTTTTGGAGCTAGTTTGATTTTAGCATTGCTGTTTTTCCTTATCCTAAGAATTATCCTAGTGGGTATCCGAGCTAAAGATCCTTTTAATTCAATGATGGCCTTAGGAATTGGCGGCATGTTTTTAACACAGACCTTCATAAACATTGGCGGAATTTCTGGTTTGATTCCATCAACTGGAGTGACCTTCCCTTTCTTGTCTCAAGGGGGGAATAGTCTGCTCGTCCTATCGGTAGCCATTGCCTTTGTGTTAAATATTGATGCCAATGAGCGCAGAGAAGATATCTATCAGCAAATGCAAACTGCTGGCCGATAAGAATTTGGCCATTTCTGAAGCATATTTCTAAAGTAGAAAAATCCTTGAAAAATGAGAGGTATAGATTATGTCATTTAACAAATTGGAAAGCTATAGCAATAAAGAAGTCATTCGTGAAGAGGTTTCAATTCTAACAGATCTGCTTGCAGATATTACGCAAAATATCTTAGGTCCCGAGACTTTTGAAAAAATTTCTACTATGAAAGATTTGGCAATTGATTCGAGATATCAAGAATTAAAAGCCATCGTAGAGAAGTTGACGACAGACGAGATGGTCTATATTTCTCGCTATTTCTCAATCTTGCCGCTATTAATCAATATTTCTGAAGATGTTGATTTGGCCTATGAAATCAACCATCAAAACAATGTCAATCGCGATTATTTAGGAAAGCTTTCTACAACAATAGATTTGATTTCAACTCGGGAAAATGCTCAAGAAATTCTAGAGAACCTGAATGTCGTGCCAGTACTGACGGCTCACCCAACTCAGGTTCAGCGCAAGACCATGTTGGATTTGACCAATCATATCCATACATTGCTGCGTCAGCACCGTGATGTAAAGGCTGGTTTGGTAAATGAGAAGAAATGGTTGGCGAATTTGCGCCGCTATATTGAGCTCATGATGCAGACCGACATGATTCGCGAGAAAAAACTGAAGGTAACCAATGAAATTACCAATGTCATGGAATACTATAATAGTTCTTTTCTTCAGGCTATTACCAACTTTATGCTGGAATACAAGCGTTTGGCAGAAGAAAAAGGGATTCATTTAGAAAATCCAAAACCAATTACTATGGGAATGTGGATTGGTGGTGACCGTGATGGTAATCCGTATGTAACAGCAGAAACGCTAAAATTGTCAGCAACTGTTCAAAGTGAAGTTATTTTGAACTACTATATCGATAAGGTCTATACTCTTTATCGAAATTTTTCGCTTTCATCTAAGTTTTCGGAAACCAGTGAAGCAGTAATGAAAATGGCTGCTTTGTCCAGTGATAAATCAGTTTATCGTGAAAATGAGCCTTACCGCCGAGCTTTTCACTATATTCAGTCCAAGCTGATTCAGACCTTGCTTTATTTAAAAGAAGGGAATTTTTCTAGTGAAGGACATCATCTGGCAGATAAGGTTGGTGAGGTTTTGAATGCTAATGCTAGTGTGTCTGTTACCAACAACGGTAAAGAAATCATTCCGAATTATATCCAGTCCCGTATTACAGATACCATAGATGGCTTGAGCAAGGAGCAGGTGTTATCTTACAAGACTGCTCAGGAATTTAAGGAAGACTTGCTAGTTATTCGTGATTCTTTGCTAGAGCACAATGGGCAAGCTTTAGTTACAGGTGAGTTGACTGAATTATTGCAGGCAGTCGATGTCTTTGGTTTCTTCTTAGCAAGTATTGATATGCGGCAGGATTCCAGTGTTCATGAAGCCTGTGTGGCCGAGCTCCTAGCATCAGCAAATATTGTAAAGGACTACAGCTCTCTCTCAGAGGATGAAAAATGTCAGGTTCTGCTTAAACAACTTTTGGATGATCCAAGGATTTTGTCGGCTACTCATGTCCAAAAATCAGAGCTTTTACAAAAAGAACTGGCTATTTTCAAAACTGCCCGTGAGCTTAAAGATGTGTTGGGAGAAGAAGTTATTAAACAAAATATTATTTCTCACTCAACTAGTGTATCGGACTTGCTTGAATTAGCCATTATGCTCAAAGAAGTAGGATTGATTGATGAAAATGGGACACGTGTTCAGATTGTTCCTCTCTTTGAGACCATTGAAGACTTGGATAATTCTTGCGATACTATGGAGAAATACCTGTCCCTGCCGATTGCTCAGAAGTGGATTGCTTCCAAGGATAACTATCAGGAAATCATGCTGGGCTACTCAGACAGTAACAAGGACGGCGGCTACTTATCTTCGTGCTGGACTCTCTACAAGGCTCAACAACAGCTGACAGCCATCGGTGATAAATTTGGCGTAAAAATCACCTTCTTCCATGGTCGGGGAGGTACAGTAGGACGTGGTGGCGGTCCAACTTATGAAGCCATTACTTCTCAGCCGCTACGCAGTATCAATGACCGAATCCGTCTGACCGAGCAGGGAGAAGTCATTGGTAGCAAATATGGAAATAAAGATGCAGCCTACTATAACTTAGAAATGCTGGTTTCTGCTGCTATCAACCGCATGGTAACCCGCAAGAAGAGTGATACTCATACTTCCAATGAGTATGAGCGGATTATGGATCAAGTGGTTGAGCGCAGCTATCAGATTTATCGTGATTTAGTCTTTGGCGATGAGCGCTTTTACGATTATTTCTTTGAGTCCAGTCCGATTAAGGCTATCTCCAGCTTTAATATCGGTTCTCGTCCAGCAGCCCGTAAAACGATTACTGAGATCGGCGGTCTCAGAGCGATTCCTTGGGTATTCTCTTGGTCTCAAAGCCGGGTTATGTTCCCAGGCTGGTATGGTGTTGGGTCTAGCTTCAAGGAATTTATTGATGAAGATCCTGAAAAGAATCTGGCCTTCCTGCAATTTATGTATAAGAGATGGCCATTCTTCCAGTCTCTCTTGTCAAATGTAGATATGGTGCTGTCTAAGTCTAATATGAATATTGCCTTTGAGTATGCACAACTGTGCGAAGACAAGGATGTGCAGGATATTTTCAATATTATCTTGGACGAGTGGCAGCTGACTAAGAAGGTCATCTTGGCTATCGAAGGGCACGATGAGCTCTTGGCGGAAAATGCTTATCTCAAGGACAGTTTGGATTACCGCATGCCTTACTTTAATGTGTTGAACTATATTCAGTTGGAGTTGATTAAACGTCAGCGACGTGGCGAACTTTCACCAGAGCAAGAACGCTTGATTCACATCACTATCAACGGAATTGCTACAGGACTTCGGAATTCTGGCTGATACATGAGAATACAAAATGGCTACTTTACCATTATAAATAACGAAAAATCGGATTTTGTCCGATTTTTCTGTTTTTGTAACCAAAAGACTTTTCCATTCGTTATACTAGTGAAGGAGGGGGGTGAGCTTATCAAACTAGATGAATATGAAACAATCTTGATAGGCTTTGCTCGCGAGATTGTCTCCTATCTGCAGAAGTCAGGGGCTTCTAAAGCGGAAGCAGAAGATGTAGTGCAGGACGTTTTTGTCAAGATGTTAGAAACGGATCTTGTCCTTCCAGAAGATAAGATGCGAGCTTGGATGTATCGGGTTTCCATCCGGCGCTATATCGACAGATATAGGAGAGATAAACGTTATTTGGAGATTTTGCGAAAAGAATTTTTTGGAAAAGATCTGGTCAATCCCTTTGAAAATGAAGATTATGAGTTGCTAAGAAGTATGATAGAAGCTCTGCCACTAAAGGAAGCTACGCTTTTAGAGCTCTATTATTTTCAAGATTTTACGGTCAAGGAGATTGCCCAAATTATGTCTTACTCAGTGAGCAAGGTCAAGATTCAGCTGATGCGCAGTCGTGCTAAACTCCGAAAGGAGCTGGAAAAGAAAGGATATCGAAATGGAAACATTTGAAAATGTTGCAAAGAGAAGCAGAAGAAAAAGACTCTGGAAGACAGTCGTCATTAGTTCCTTTGTATCTTTAGTTCTCTTAGGTCTCCTAGGTCTTCTAGGAAAGGGGCTGGCAGAATTAGCCTCTAGTAACGGACGAGACTTGCAGAAACAGTACGAAGTTATGTCCGAAATCGCCTATCCTAATGTTGACTATGACAGTCTATACTACAATCCGACCTCTTATCTTTCAGGAACATTACGTTCTGATCGTTTTAAAGACCTTGATGGAGTGATGGTGGATTATCCAGCCTATGAGGGGAACTATTCACTAACAGGTTCTTATAAAAATCCGACGTCAGAGGCGACTTATTCCTCTACCTCAGGGACCTATACGCGAGAGCTTCGGCAGAAATATCCGGTCTTTTACAATGTCAATGCCAAACAGACGAAGTCTTCAGATCCAGCACCTCAGGAACTTGTATCTGTCAAAGAAATGCCGAATCAATTGGTGGAAGTAGCTTTGACTTTTGATAAGCCTTATACCTATAAGGAAATCCAGCAGATGATACCGAACAATCTCAAAATCAACTGGTACTGGATTGGCAGTCAGTCAGAAGATGGTGAAAATGGTATGGCATTGCGCACCGATCCTCAGACGACTTACGGAGCTAATAGTACGCTGCTTAATCCCTATCCGTCGGACGGCAAAAAAGAGAGCGAAGAGGCTAAGCAAGAGCAGCAGACCTTCTTGGACTATTTGAAAAAGGCCAATAAAAACCTTTTCCCAACTGTCAACAAGTACAACATGTACGATGACGTTAAGGCCTATCTCAAGAAATTTGGTCAGTTAGATATTCGTGAAGCAGAAAATCGGGATCAATTGACCTTTTCTGGTATTATTCTGACTGGGAAAGCTGAGAATTTCAGCCAATTAGAAGGGAAAGAATGGATTGCTGCTTCGAGTATTGGTGCTTCCGTTTCCAATCAGCCTTACTATCAGTTAGATAAGGAATAATTCACAAAAAAAGACTAAAAGGCTTGCATTTTCAGTGAAATTTGATAAAATAGTAAGGAAAGTTAGACTGTATTGCCTACTGTCTATCTATAAAATATATTTTATTGGAGGCTTTTACTCAAATGGCAAAAGAAAAATACGATCGTAGTAAACCACACGTTAACATTGGTACTATCGGACACGTTGACCACGGTAAAACTACTTTGACAGCAGCAATCACAACTGTTTTGGCACGTCGCTTGCCTTCAGCAGTTAACCAACCAAAAGACTATGCGTCTATTGATGCTGCTCCAGAAGAACGCGAACGCGGTATCACTATCAACACTGCGCACGTTGAGTATGAAACTGCTAAGCGCCACTACGCTCACATCGACGCTCCAGGACACGCGGACTACGTTAAAAACATGATCACTGGTGCCGCTCAAATGGACGGAGCTATCCTTGTAGTAGCTTCAACTGACGGACCAATGCCACAAACTCGTGAGCACATCTTGCTTTCACGTCAGGTTGGTGTTAAGCACTTGATCGTCTTCATGAACAAAGTTGACTTGGTTGACGACGAAGAGTTGCTTGAATTGGTTGAAATGGAAATCCGTGACCTCTTGTCAGAATATGACTTCCCAGGTGACGATCTTCCAGTTATCCAAGGTTCAGCTCTTAAGGCTCTTGAAGGTGATACTAAGTACGAAGACATCATCATGGAATTGATGGACACTGTAGATGAGTACATCCCAGAACCAGAACGTGATACTGACAAGCCACTCCTTCTTCCAGTCGAAGACGTATTCTCAATCACTGGACGTGGTACTGTTGCTTCAGGACGTATCGACCGTGGTACTGTTAAAGTCAACGATGAAGTTGAAATCGTAGGTATCAAAGAAGAAATCCGCAAAGCAGTTGTTACTGGTGTTGAAATGTTCCGTAAACAGCTTGACGAAGGTCTTGCAGGGGACAACGTTGGTGTGCTTCTTCGTGGTATCCAACGTGATGAAATTGAACGTGGACAAGTTCTTGCTAAACCAGGTTCAATCAACCCACACACTAAATTCAAAGGTGAAGTTTACATCCTTACTAAAGAAGAAGGTGGACGTCATACTCCATTCTTCAACAACTATCGTCCACAATTCTACTTCCGTACAACTGACGTAACTGGTTCTATCGAGCTTCCTGCTGGTACTGAAATGGTTATGCCTGGTGATAACGTGACTATCGACGTTGAGTTGATCCACCCAATCGCCGTTGAACAAGGTACTACTTTCTCTATCCGTGAAGGTGGACGTACTGTTGGTTCAGGTATGGTTACAGAAATCGAAGCTTAATTTGATTAAGTTCCCAGAATAATAATTATAAAGTCAGACACTAAAAACCCCGCTCAGCGGGGTTTTTTTGTGAAGATGAAAGGAGAATATTACATTTTACAAATCGAATTTAAGATTGAAAATTCGCTGATGAATCTCTAAATTACTTGTTTTCGTATTTAATGACAAAAGTTAGATTAGATATTTTATTTTTATGAAAATCTGTGGCTAACCTTTATTAATTGGTAAATTTATGATACAATATAACGNCCATTTATTGCCGGTAACTGGAAAATGAACAAAAATCCAGAAGAAGCAAAAGCTTTTGTGGAAGCAGTAGCTGCTAAACTTCCGTCTTCTGAGCTTGTAGAAGCTGGGATTGCTGCTCCTGCACTTGACTTGACAACTGTTCTAGCTGCTGCAAAAGGTTCAAACCTTAAAGTTGCTGCACAAAACTGCTACTTCGAAAATGCAGGTGCTTTCACTGGTGAAACTAGCCCACAAGTTTTGAAAGAAATCGGTACTGACTACGTTGTTATCGGTCACTCAGAACGTCGTGACTACTTCCATGAAACTGATGAAGATATCAACAAAAAAGCAAAAGCGATTTTTGCAAACGGTATGCTTCCTATTATCTGCTGTGGTGAATCACTTGAAACTTACGAAGCTGGTAAAGCTGCTGAATTCGTAGGTGCTCAAGTATCAGCTGCTCTTGCTGGATTGACAGCTGAACAAGTTGCTGCGTCAGTTATCGCTTATGAGCCAATCTGGGCTATTGGTACTGGTAAATCAGCTTCACAAGACGACGCACAAAAAATGTGTAAAGTTGTTCGTGATGTTGTAGCTGCTGACTTTGGTCAAGAAGTTGCTGACAAGGTTCGTGTTCAATACGGTGGTTCAGTTAAACCTGAAAATGTAGCATCATACATGGCTTGTCCAGATGTGGATGGAGCTCTTGTTGGTGGAGCATCACTTGAAGCTGAAAGCTTCCTTGCTCTTCTTGATTTTGTGAAATAAAAAAGATTTTAGGTTTTAAATAAAATTGCTTGTTGCCTTAAGGTGGCAAGCTTTTTAAAATTCGGAGAGAAAAGTTGAAATCAAAAGAAATAGTTTATTTAGCGAGTACAGCTGTCTTATTAGCTGCAACGGCTAATATTGCTCGTGCTGAAGAGAACACAAGTACGGCAGCAGATTTAGAGGTTCCAAAAACGGAACTTCAGGTAAAAAATGATAGCCAAACTCAAGAAGCTCCAGCAGCACTGGAAACGATTGCTGATGAGAATACAAAGGGGCAGGAAAATACAAGTCCGACAGCAAATGGCTCTGTGATTGATCAAAGCCAAAATAGGGCTTCTGATTTGATAAAGGGTGAATTTTCTGGCAGTGAAAGTGAGACGGGGAGTGACACTCATGCTGAATCCACAGGAAATCAGATAGGGTCAGATCAATCTTCGCCGGCTGTGAGTAGTACAGAAGTAACTTCTGAGAAGAGAAAAGCAGTGTTTTATAGCGCTCCTCCGTCAGGACAAACAGCTCGCAGCAATCCTCAAGCGGACATTAAAGGTTCTTCCTTTGTGGATGTGAGTAGTCACAACGGTTATATCAGTGTGGAAGACTATCGCCAACTAGCATCCAAAGGTGTCGGCGGTGTCGTTGTCAAACTGACAGAAGGAACGACTTATACAAATCCTTTTGCTGAATCTCAGGTAAAAAATGCGCAAGCAGCCGGTCTGCAAGTCTCGACCTATGCCTTCTCGCACTATACCAGCGATGAGGAAGCGAGAGCGGAAGCCCGTTATTATGCTGCATTCGCCAATAGGCTGGGCTTGCCCAAAAATACGGTCATGGTCAATGACATGGAAGATCCGAAAATGCAAAACGGAATCAACCAGCATACTCAAGCTTGGGCTGAGGAAATGCGCAAACACGGATATAAGAACCTAATGTACTATACTAGTGCTAGTTGGGTCGACCAAAACAACCTGCGCCAAAAAGGACCAGTAAATACAGCTTTGTTTGGCCTTGATAATTTTTGGATTGCCCAATATCCAGCACCAAAACTAAGTGCAAATGATGCTAGAAGCCTGAAATACAATAGCAGATCAGGGGCTTGGCAATTCACTTCTCAGGCGGAGTTATTAGCAGGCAAGCATGTTTTCGACCAGAGTATTGACTATTCTGGTAGATTTACAGCCAAGTCTGCTTTAGCTAAGCAACCACTGACGGGTACGATTAGTATTCAAAATAATAACCCCAAAACCGGTACTTTTGATGTCATCGTTTCCAAAGTTTCAGCACCACATGGAATTCAGGAAATTAAGCTTCCAATTTGGTCTACTGAGAATGGTCAAGATGATATTGTTTGGTATACTGCAGCAAAACAAGCCAATGGAACCTATAAATTGACTGTCAATGCGGCGAATCATAAAGGTTCGACTGGTGAATACAACATTCATTTATATTATATACAAGGGGACGGTCAGATGGTCGGTGTCGGCGGAACCACCACCAAGGTTTCGTTCGGAAAACCAGAGGGTAAGCTGACGATTGCCAATAACAATCCTAAGACGGGCACCTTCGATGTGATTGTTTCTCAGGTTTCCAGCCCGCAGGGGATTCGTGAGGTCTTGCTTCCGACTTGGTCGCATGAGCACGGTCAGGATGATCTGATTTGGCACAAGGCTCAGAAACAGTCTGACGGTACCTATAAGTTTACCGTTCGTGCCAGCGAGCACAAGAATTCTGTCGGTGACTACAGTGTGCATCTGTATTATGTCCAAGATAACGGTCAGATGGTCGGTGTCGGCGGAACCACCACCAAGGTTTCGTTCGGAAAACCAGAGGGTAAGCTGACGATTGCCAATAACAATCCTAAGACGGGCACCTTCGATGTGATTGTTTCTCAGGTTTCCAGCCCGCAGGGGATTCGTGAGGTCTTGCTTCCGACTTGGTCGCATGAGCACGGTCAGGATGATCTGATTTGGCACAAGGCTCAGAAACAGTCTGACGGTACCTATAAGTTCACCGTTCGTGCCAGCGAGCACAAGAATTCTGTCGGTGACTACAGTGTGCATCTGTATTATGTCCAAGATAACGGTCAGATGGTCGGTGTCGGCGGAACGAAAGTAACCGTTACTCGCACGGAGTCTATTCCAAGTGTCAAGGTTGAAATAAAAGATGTAAGACAGACAGAGGGAGTTTACCGAGTTGTTGTAAATCGTCCTTCTGGTGCTAAAGAGATTAAAAATATACGGGTTGCTGCTTGGTCTGAAAAAAATCAAGGTAATCTTCATTGGTATAAGACAGCTCCGACTGGGGATAGTACAGAAGTTGTCGTTAATTCGGCTAACCATTATTTTCTTAAAGGAGACTACATCACTCATGCTTATATTGACTACACTGACGGAACTACAGATGGTTTCAATGTAGGAAATCATGAATTAGATCCTCAGATAAAGGGGCAGAGAGATCGAGTCGTACAGTCAGCAGCAGCACTTGTTGGTGTTCAGGGGGGCAGCGAGCAGCACCGTCTGTTAGTGGCGGATTATAATCGCATTCGTCCATTGCCAGTGGGATATGCTGTCAAGGAAACGGATGACTGGTGTGATATTTTTGTCACTGTGGTTTTCCAAAGACAGGGTTTGAGTGAACTTATCGGTCGCGAGTGCGGAGTAGAACGTCATATTCAAATTTTCAAACGCTTGGGTATTTGGAATGAAGATGGGAATTCAACACCTAAAGCAGGCGATATCATCACTTTTAACTGGGATCAAAACAGCCAGCAAAATGACGGCTGGGCGGATCATATTGGTATTGTAGAGAAAGTGGAGAATGGCATTATTTATACTATCGAAGGAAACAGTACCAATAATCAGGTGCAACGCAAAACCTATCGTATTGGTCACGGGAATATTCGCGGATTTGCTAGTCCTCTATATAAATAAGTAAAGAAATTCTTTGCACACAGGAAGCAAGTGCCGATAAATTTCAATTGTAATAAGCATCTCATTTAAGCACTACAAACTTTTTCTAGACTCTTTTAGTTCAATCTTGAGAGAAGACGGACTAAACCGTAGCGGAAGTAGGCAACTCATCAGAGGAATTTTAAAAAGGGAAATTTAGAAGAGAGTAACAAAAACAACAGTACAAAATTAGTGCTGTTGTTTTTGTTAATTCAAATGCATTTTTAAATATTACTAGATTTTGCAAAGATTCTTGGGCTGACCTTTTTGAGTTGTGGAATGAAGACCAGACTGACTCCGATAACGAGAAGTCGGTCTGCATAGTCAGTCAGTGCTTGGACGATGATGGTACTGGTGACCAAATCTAAGCCTAAGCCATGTAAGCCCTGAACGATGAGGCTGGAACCACTTGGAGTAATCCCTTTGAAGACGATGACGGTAATCAGAGAGGCCAAGGCAGTGGCTGGCAGGGAAACCATAAAAGATTTCCAGAAGAGGTTTAGCCTAGGTTTTGAATCAGCCTTGAAAAAGACTGAGATGAGCAGTGCCAAAAGAATGGCTACTGGAGAGAAATATATAGCAGAAATGTCCGTTGTAAAAGCACTAATCAGAGCGCTGGCAATCGCAGTTCCTACTCCGAAAATAGGTCCTAAAACAAGGCTGGCTAATATCGTTCCAAACGTATCCAAATAAACAGGAAGTTTTAGAAAAAGAGCGATGTTGGCACCGGCATAGTTAAGAGCGATGCAGACAGCAGTAAATGTGATGATAAATGGTGATGTTTTTTTCATAATCTTATCCTAAGTTTAAAGTTTGTAGATCTTGGCAGATGATTTCCTTTGAGGTATTGAGTATCACAGCGAGAAAATCCTGAAAAAAGAGTTTGGTATCTACTTGAGTCAACACTTTAGTGTTTGCTTCTTTATTATAAAAATGATAAGCATCAACCAGCGTTTGTCCCATGGCAATACCCTCCGTTGCAACATCTACATAGGAATCAAAACCATGGCAAAGGTCTTCATGCAGGAAATGGGCAACAGCCAACGGATCGTTGATGACACAACCGATGATATGTTCATACTCCCAATGAAAATCCCAATAGAAACGAGTGATTTTCCCGATGACGTCAGCGACTTCAAGATTAATAAAACGCATATATTCCAATAGATTGGGTGTTAAGACAATCTTTCGAGTGACATCTAGACCGACCATTTCAATCTTTTTTCCAAGTTTTTCGTAGGTTTCTTGAGCTGCATGCGGATCGCACCAGTAGTTGTATTCGGCCACAGGTGAACAGTTGCCGTGCGATTTGTAGCTGCCGCCCATGCTGATAAATCGGTCTAGATGTTGACCAAGTGTAGGATTTTTCCTGAGAGCTAAGGCAATATTGGTCAAAGGCCCCAGCGCGATGATAGAAGTATTCTTATTGGTCTGAAAATAGTCTGCCAGAAAGTCATAGGCTGTTTGTGGTTGGGCTTGGGTGGAGCTGCTTCGTGCTATCCCGCTTTCCCCCAATCCATCCATGCCGTGGGTGTCCTGAGCGGAGATGAATTCACGAACCAAAGGCTTGTCGGCTCCTGCATAAATTGGAATATCCAGCCGATTCAGCCTTTCCAATATTTTGAAGGCATTTTCAAGACCAAGTTCCACTGGGACATTTCCAGCAACTATGGTCAAAGCCATGACCTCTAAGTCAGGGTGTTGCAGGGCATAGAGCAGGGCTAGGATGTCATCTATGCCGGGATCACAATCAATAATAACTTTTCTTTTCATAGGTCCTCCTTTTGAGAAATAAAATAAGGTTGAAACCTCCGTCTCAACCTCTCAGTTAGTTCTGCCAAAGCGGCAGGACACCAGAAAAAACTATGCGCAATTACATTACTTTAGAATATAAGGGTACTTAGTTTTTTATACTGGGAAGTTTGCGAACCAGTCCAAAATAGGTGTTTTGAATTATGCATTTACTATCATAAAGAAAAAATCTTTAAAAGTCAATGGTGGGTAAGACATGAATAGTCAGCCTCGGGAGTTTATGATATAATAAGATAAAAGAAATGAGGAGATTATGATGGCAAAAATAGTACAAACAGATAAAGCACCAGCGGCAATCGGGCCTTATGTCCAAGGAAAAATCGTCGATAACCTTTTATTTGCCAGCGGTCAGATTCCTTTGTCACCAGAGACAGGAGAAATTGTAGGAGCAACGATTGAGGAGCAGACCCAGCAGGTTTTGAAAAATGTAGGAGCCATTTTAGAAGCAGCTGGAACAGATTTTGACCATGTGGTCAAGGCGACCTGTTTCCTGAGTGATATCAATGATTTTGTACCATTTAATGAAGTCTACAAAACAGCCTTTAAGAGCGAGTTTCCAGCTCGTTCGGCAGTAGAAGTGGCTCGCTTGCCTCGGGATGTTAAAATCGAAATCGAAGTCATTGCTGAGATTGTGGAATAAATGTTTGGGGCTGGGAAAAGTTTCCTGTCCCTTTTTAGACATGATAGGTTAGAGAAAGGAGAAAGAATGACTGAACACAAGATTCAATTAGTGATTGTGACGGGAATGAGCGGTGCTGGAAAGACCGTTGCTATCCAGTCTTTTGAGGATTTGGGCTATTTTACGATTGACAATATGCCGCCGACTCTGGTGCCAAAGTTCTTACAGCTGGTCGAAGGGACCACTGACAATGATAAATTGGCTTTGGTTGTTGATATGCGCAGCCGTTCTTTCTTTTTGCAAATCCAGAATGTTTTGGATGATTTAGAGCAAAATGAGAACATCGATTTCAAGATTCTTTTCCTAGATGCGGCGGATAAGGAGTTAGTGGCTCGTTATAAGGAAACACGGCGCAGCCATCCGCTGGCAGCTGATGGACGGATTTTGGATGGGATTAAGCTGGAGCGTGAGCTCTTGGCCCCTCTGAAAAATCTCAGTCAAAATGTTGTGGACACAACAGATTTGACACCACGGGAGCTCAGAAAGACCATCTCTGAGCAATTTTCAAATCAGGACGAGATGCACAGTTTCCGGATTGAAGTCATGAGTTTTGGTTTCAAATACGGTCTGCCTTTGGATGCAGATTTGGTCTTTGATGTACGTTTCCTGCCCAATCCGTACTATAAGCCCGAACTGCGCAATCAGACAGGCTTGGACAAGGATGTCTTCAACTATGTCATGAACCATGCTGAGTCAGAAGAATTTTACCAGCATCTGCTGGGCTTGATTGAGCCGATTTTGCCGGGTTATCGGAAGGAAGGAAAATCTGTGCTGACCATCGCAGTCGGTTGCACGGGCGGACAGCACCGCAGCGTGGCCTTCGCTCAGCGTTTGGCGGATGATTTGGCAAAAAACTGGCTAGTTAATGCCAGCCATCGCGACAAAAATCGTCGGAAGGAAACGGTGAACCGCTCATGAGAAAACCTAGAATAACAGTCATTGGTGGCGGCACAGGAATCTCAGTTATCTTGGACAGTCTGCGGAAAAAAGAAGTGGAAATCACAGCTATTGTCACAGTAGCAGATGATGGCGGCAGTTCTGGCGAGCTGCGGAAAAATATCCAACAGCTGACTCCTCCGGGTGATTTGCGAAATGTTTTAGTAGCCATGTCTGACATGCCAAAGTTTTATGAGAAGGTCTTCCAGTATCGCTTTGCTGAAGGAGACGGAGTTCTGGCAGGTCATCCTCTGGGGAATCTGATTATTGCCGGCATTTCTGAAATGCAGGGCTCAACCTATAACGCCATGCAGCTTCTGACCAAGTTTTTCCATACGACAGGTAAAATCTATCCTTCTAGTGACAATCCCCTGACCCTGCATGCTGTTTTTACGGATGGAACGGAAGTTGTCGGTGAGAGTAATCTGGCTAGTAAGAGCGGGATGATTGAGCGGGTTTATGTGACCAATACTTATGATGATGAAAAGCCTGCTGCTAGTAAAAAGGTGGTCGAGAGCATTTTGGAAAGCGATATGGTGGTTCTGGGACCAGGTTCCCTCTTTACTTCCATTTTACCTAATCTCGTTATTGAGGAAATTGGTCAAGCCCTTCTAGATACAAAGGCAGAAGTGGCCTATGTCTGCAACATTATGACTCAACGCGGCGAAACCGAGCACTTTTCAGATAGCGACCATGTCCAAGTGCTGCATCGTCATCTGGGCAGAAAGTTCATTGATACTGTCTTGGTCAATATCGAGCCGGTCCCGCGTGAGTATATGAATAGCAATAAATTTGATGAATATCTGGTGCAGGTTGACCACGATTTTCGAGGGTTGCAGGAGCAAGTTCCTCGCGTTATTTCTTCGAATTTTCTTTGTTTGGAAAATGGCGGAGCTTTTCACGATGGCGAGTTAGTCGTTGATGAGTTGATGCAGATTATACAGGTGCGCAAATGAGTTTTACAGTTAAGGTCAAAGAAGAGCTTTTAAGCTTAGCTGTAAAGGACAAAAATGAGTTGGCTGCTATCATCAAGATGGCTGGTAGTCTGGGAATTTCTTCGTCTGGCCTTACCTTATCCATTTCAACAGAAAATGCCAAAATTGCCCGACATATCTACGAGCTGCTGATAGACATCTATCAGGTCAAGTCAGAAATCCGCCACCATCAGAAGACTAATTTGCGCAAGAATCGTGTTTATACAGTATTTCTGGATCAAAAAGTGGAAGAAATCCTATCTGATCTACACTTGGCTGACTCCTTTTTTGGTATCGAGGTAGGGATTGACCAGGCTATTCTGTCGGATGATGAAGCCAGTCGTTCCTATCTGAGGGGAGCATTTCTGGCCAGTGGCAGTATGCGGGAGCCAGACTCAGGCAAGTACCAGCTTGAAATTCTCTCCGTCTATTTGGATCATGCTGAGGATCTAGCTGCCCTAATGCGCCGTTTTCTTCTGGATGCCAAGACGATTGAGCGTAAGAAAGGAGCTGTGACCTATCTGCAACGGGCTGAGGACGTCATGGATTTTCTCATTGTCATTGGAGCTATGGAAGCCATGGCTGAGTTTGAGTCTATCAAGCTCCTGCGGGAAGCACGCAATGATCTCAATCGAGCAAACAATGCGGAGACGGCCAATATTGCCCGCACAGTGACGGCCAGTATGAAGACGATTAATAATATTATCAAAATTATTGATAGCATAGGTATTGAACAGTTGCCAGTGGACCTGCAGGAAGTAGCCCAGCTGCGTATCCAGCATCCGGATTACTCCATTCAACAGCTGGCTGATAATCTGAACCGGCCACTGACTAAGAGCGGTGTCAATCATCGCTTGAGAAAAATTAATAAAATCGCAGATGAATTATAAAAGCTGCTGAGATTGAGCTCGGCAGCTGTTTTTTTATAAGCTTGTAGAATGTTTGGGTTGGACCTTTTGGTCGGGATAAATATGGTTAATGGCATTATTGACAGCAGTAGGAGCTTCGCCCAGACCCGTTGCAATTAAATCAATCTTTCCTTCATAGGAACAGCAATCACCAGCTGCATAGATACCTGGTATAGAAGTTTCCTGCTTGCTGTTGACCAAAATCTTGCGACGGTTGAGCTCCAAGCCCCAATTTTTGAGATTGCCGACAGAAGATTTAAAACCGTAGTTAACAAAGAGATGATCCAGTGGTAGGAGCTGACTTTCGTCTCCCTTGACTTGACTGATTTCCAAGTGGGTAATCTTGCCATTTTTGCCGACCAATCGACTAGGAACGAATGGTGTCTTAATCTCAACACTAGAAGCCTTGAGTTCTTCCACACTGTGTTCTAAAGCTCGGAAGTTGTCCCTGCGATGCACCAAGCTAGTTTCTGCAATTTTTTCAAATGCCAGAGCCCAGTCAACAGCCGAGTCGCCGCCCCCCAGAACAACAACCTTTTGGTCAGCGTACTGGCTGATGTTTGAGACATGATAGTGGAGATTGCTGTAAGCTTCGGCATCGTCTAACTCTAGTGGCCGTGGCTTAAAGGCTCCACCGCCCATAGCGATAATAACGGTCCTAGTTTCATGCTGACCCTTGGACGTTTCAATTGTAAAACCATAATCCTTTTTTATAATATCCAGCACTGTTTCATTGAGGTAAATATCAGTCTGGAAAGTCTCCAGTTGCTCAATCAGACGCTGTGTCAGCTCTTCGCCAGTTAGATTGGTAAAGCCCGGCACATCCAGAATCTTCTTTTCTGGATATAGAATAGCGGGTTGTCCGCCCAGCTGAGGCAGGGAATCAATGATTTTGACGCTGGCTTTTCGCATGTGAGCATAAAAGGCGGCAAAGAGGCCGACTGGCCCGCCGCCAACAATGGTGATATCGTAGATTTCAGTCATAGTTTTCCTCTATTAATTCTTTCAAAAATAAACTCTTTTTATTGTACCATAAAATGTTTTAAAAAGGTCATGAAGTTTATTCTAAGATGCTCAGTATAATAATGAAGCAAAAAAGGAAGGTTTTCAGAAATCTCCGTTGCTACGATAAAGGGAGAGACTATATAGCTAAAAAGACTTCTTATTGTGATATAAAGCAGGAGAGTGATAGCTGGACGATAGAATCGAGACTATTAGTTTTGATTGCACTCTTCAAGAATATAGCTATAATAGCGGTTTTCACTATCTTTTCCATGATAATTTCCCCGCAAAGCTAAAAAATTTGGTATAATGTTTTATAAATAGTAAGATAAAGTAAAGATTAGAGTAGGAATTATGGCAAAAATCAAAATTGTAACTGATTCATCTATTACGATTGAACCAGAGCTTGTGAAAGAATTGGACCTAACAATTGTTCCGTTGACTGTAATGGTCGATGGCGTGGTTTATTCAGATACAAACCTGAAAGAAGGGGAGTTTCTGCGTCTCATGCAAACCAGTAAAAATCTACCAAAGACCAGCCAACCTCCCGTTGGAGTTTTTGCAGAAGTTTTTGAGGCTCTTGCTGAAGAAGATGCTCGGATTATTTCTATCCACATGTCCCATGCCCTTTCAGGAACGGTTGAAGCCGCACGGCAAGGTGCGACATTGGCCAATGCTGATGTCACTGTTATTGATAGTTCTTTTACTGACCAAGCTATGAAGTTCCAGGTCGTTGCAGCTGCTAAAATGGCTCAAGCTGGTGCAAGCTTAGAGGAAATTTTACAAAAAATAGCAGAAATTAAGGACAAAACGGAACTCTACATAGGTGTTTCTACCTTAGAAAACCTTGTCAAGGGAGGACGAATTGGTCGCGTTACAGGTTTAATTAGTTCTCTCCTTAATATTCGTGTCGTAATGCAGATGAAAAATCATGGCTTGCAACCAATGGTAAAGGGACGAGGAGCTAAAACTTTTAAAAAATGGCTGGATGATTTAATTGATGTCTTGAGGACTAAGGAGGTAGCTGAAATTGGTATTTCTTACTCAGGGAGCCCTGAATTAGCCAATGAAATGAAAGCAAGTTTACAGCCTTATGTGAAGAAAACGATTTCTGTTTTGGAAACAGGCTCGATCATTCAGACGCATACGGGGGAAAATGCTTGGGCAATATTGGTTCGCTACGAATAAATCAACATTAATTTGGAAAAAAACTGTTTAAGACTTGACCTAAGGGCATTTTTTAGATATGATAATACTTGTTAGGGTGATAAGCCCATAAAAAATTTGGAGGATTTGTTAAATGGCTAACAAACAAGATTTGATTGCAAAAGTAGCAGAAGCTACAGAATTGACAAAGAAAGATTCAGCAGCAGCAGTTGACGCTGTATTTGCAGCAGTTACTGAATTCCTTGCAGCTGGTGAAAAAGTTCAATTGATTGGCTTTGGTAACTTCGAAGTTCGCGAACGTGCAGAACGCAAAGGTCGCAACCCACAAACCAAAGAAGAAATCATCATCCCAGCTTCTAAAGTTCCAGCTTTCAAAGCAGGTAAAGCACTTAAGGATGCTGTAAAATAATCTTAGCGATTAATCAAGTTCATCATTTAATTGATGGGCTTTTTTCTTTTTTCAAAGCTCTGTCTATCTAGCTCGTATTGCTTTAAAACCCAAAGGAAATCATTTTTTCAAATGCAGTTTCTAGGCTGATGATGGACGTTAGCTAGGATTATTCTAGGTTTAAAAATAAAACTTTCATAAGTAGGGAGACATCAAAATAAGCCGAGAGATTGTTTGAGCCCATAGTACAGTGAAAATATTGTAAATAGCTGATCTGATAGTTAAGTCAATCATTAACTGTATTTGGGGCAATAGAAAAAGACGACTTTCTATTTTGAAAATCGTCTCAGCTTTAGATTAATGACTTTGATTACAAAATTTCTGTGTAGGTCTGATATTTGTTCTTAACTTTCGGGGAAATTTTATCATCTGTGACAATCGCATTGATATGGTCTAAACGATAAAATGTATAAAAAGAATAACTATCAAATTTACTATTGTCGGCTACAATGTATCGTTCAATCGCATTGTTTAAAATAATCGCATCTGCGCTTCCTTCTTCCTCATTAGCAGTAGTAACGTTATGTCCGTCAATGCCATTGACCCCAACAAAAGCTTTGGAAACCTTAATTTCTTTTAAAAGTTCAACTGCAAATTGGCCGACGAAAGTTTGAGTCTTCATACGATAACGCCCGCCAATTAAAATAATATCAAAATGTGGATTATCTTTTAATTTATCAAAAATTGGTAGAGAATTCGTAACGATATTAACATTTTTCCCATCAAGATAGTCCCCGATAAGAGCCGTTGTCGTTCCGGAGCCAATAAAAACCGTATCTCCATCGGCGATTAAATTGGCACACTTCTGGGCAATTATCTGCTTTTCCTCAATGTTCAGCATGATTTTATCCGTGTGGGGAACTTCATTGAACCCGTCTTTAACTTTTTTATGAGCACCTCCATGGACCCGAGTCAGTAACCCTTGTTTCTCCAAATCAATCAGATCGCGTCGAATCGTCATATCTGTGACATTCAGCAATTCTTTAAGATTCTTGACAGAAACAACTCCTGTTTGATCAAGTTCTTGCAGAATAATTCTATGTCGACTTTCCTTCATAGACCTGCTCCTTTCCTTCTCATGTTTTCTGTTAATCTTTATTTTATTATACTATACTTTTAAAATATAAACAAAATAATATGAAAGTTTTTTAACAAAAAAGAGTATTTATGTTTTAGTTTGTTTATTTCGAACATGGATTCGGTTTTGTTAAGACTATTCTTCTATAGTATTTTCTAAGTTTTGAGAAGCGAAAACCCCTGCCTGTAAAGGAAGGGGGTGTTTAGCTATAATAGCGGAAGTTTATATAAATATCTATGTCGTTATACACTTGTTTATACTATTCTAAAGTGTAGTTAGCAAGTTACAAAAATATTGTTTACAATACTACATATTGTAATTGTTGTAGACGAAGATAGCATTCTAAATAATTATTTATGCTTTCCTTGTTTGTTAATAATATAAGCTAATTTTTTTTGTCGAGTTTTCTGTTTGAAGAGGGCTTCAGCTGACATGGCTGCTGATTTGTCGGGATGTTCTTCCTGATAAAGTAGAGTAACAGGCAATCGGGCGCGGGTGTACTTGGCTCCCTTGCCGGACTGATGTTTTTTGAGCCGTGCGTCTACATCGGTGGTATATCCTGTGTAGAGGGAGCCGTCTCCGCACTCTAGGACATACATATAGGCTTTATTTTCCATAGTAAATCTCGTGAATTTCTGGTGTATAGCTGCCATCCTGCTCATGAATAAAGAGGGGAGGTAGGACTTTCAGTCCGTCCTGCGATCCGTCCTTGATAGCCTCAATTAAGAGCATATTGGCTTCCCTGCCCTGCTTTGGATAGACAAACTGAATGCGCTTTGGCGCTAAATTGTGAGCTGTCATGGTTGCTAAAATATCTAAAAAGCGATCTGGCCGATGAACCATAGCTAGACGGCCGTTAGACTTGAGCACCCGCTGGGCCATAGCACAGATCTCTTCTAAGTTGGTAGCGACTTCGTGACGAGCTAGAAGATAATGCTCACTGCCATTGAGATTAGAACGCTCATCTACCTTGAAATACGGCGGATTGCAGAGGATGATATCGACCAAGCTACCGGTAATATAACTGCCTAAGTTTTTCAAATCATCATGGATAACCTGCATCTGCTGACTCAGGTTATTCAGTTCAATGGAGCGCTGAGCCATATCTGCCAAACGTTCCTGAATCTCTACAGCTATAATTTGAGCCTTAGTGCGAGTACTGGCAAAAAGGCCAACTGCCCCATTTCCAGCACAGAGATCGACGATTAATCCCCGATTGGGAAGTTTGGGAAAGCGAGAAAGCAGAACGCTGTCAACCGAGTAGCTGAAGACCTCACTATTTTGAATGATTTTAATATCAGTGGAAAAGAGCTGATTAACTCTTTCTCCGTCTTTTAATTTTGCTTCTGTCATACCAACATTATAGCATGATTTAGCAAGGATTCCAAAGGAATATGGGAAGTTTTTGAACAATCAAAATAAAAAACACGCGATGGTTCTCGCATGTTTACATGAGCTTTAATGATAATTCTTTTTTAGCTAGCCCTTAATCAAATCTGTATTTCTGCTTGATGGTGCAGGCAACAAAGACAAGTCCGAAAACGACCATGAGAATCAGATAGACAGGCAAAGTTGCGGCTGTCAGCGTCGCAATTTCCAAAAGGTGCTGCAGGACAAAGGCTGATAGATAGAAGCCAAAGACAGAAAAAATAATGAGGAGACTGCGCCAGAGGTTGAGTGGCAGACAGGCCCTAATGACTGACAGGAAGCTGATGCTGCCTAGCAAGTAATAGGTCAGGGTTGCCATTTCTATGTCGCTCCAGCCATGGCTACTGCCCCAGATGCGGACAAATAGCACGCTGAAGACAATCATGAGGGAGCTTGGCAGAGCCAGCTGCAGGGAGCGTTTGAGGAAGTGCTTTTCAACCGGCTTAATATTGCGCTCAAAGGTGAGGACAAAGGGTGGGAAACCTTCGACAAACTGGTCAATCAAGGTGATTTGAATCGGAATGAATGGGAAAATCAAGAGGTATTCAGATTTTCCTAGCAGGATACTGGTGATACAGATGATAGCCAGGATGAAAGAATAAATGGTCTTGATGAAGAAAATCGGAGCAATCCGGCCGATGTTGTTAACAACTCGGCGACCTTCAAAAAGAATCTCAGGGACATCGTTAAAGTCGGAGTTAAGAAGGACCAGGTTGGCAATCTGCCGGGTTGCTGGGTCGCCCTCAGCCATGACGATGGAGCAGTCCGCTTCACGCAAGGCTAAAATATCATTAACACCATCTCCCGTCATGGCTGTTGTCCGACCGGCGGCCTTAAGAGTCTGGATGAGCAGTTTTTTCTGATGGGGAGAAACACGGCCGAAGATGGCAGTTTCTTCTGCTTGCTCAACCAGTTCTTGATCGCTGATTTTAGAGCAGTCGATGTAGCTGTCGTAGTTGGCAAATCCAGCCTGGCTCGCAATATGGGAAACGGTCACTGGATTGTCACCAGAGATGATTTTCAGATCAACATCCTGAGAGCGCAGGTAGTCCAGTGTCTCGGCCGCTCCCTCACGAATAGGATCAGTGATTTCCAGAACAGCTAAAGCGGTCATATCTTCAGGCAGTTGGATACTGTGTTTATCTAGCACTTGGTCGCTGTGAGCCAGCACCAAAACCCGCGATCCGCGTTTTTGAGCCTCTCCAACCGCTGCAGGATTGCTGTCCAGCAGCATTTCGGGCGCTCCCAGAAAGATGGTTCCGACACTTGATAAATGCATAGCGCCCCATTTTCGGTCACTAGAAAATGGAATAACATTGTCGCTAGTATAGGTGTGCTCCAGGTGGCCGTAGCCCTTGCGGATAGCCTGAGCAGTTGGGTTATTATCCTCGCTGGTTTGGATATAGGCTGCTAAGATTTGACTGACGGTCTCATCAGAAAACTTATCCGATAGGCTATGCAAGGCTTCAACAGTCATCTTACCTTGGGTAATTGTTCCGGTCTTGTCCAGACAGAGAGTATCCACCCGAGCCAGAGTTTCGACAGAATACATTTCCTGAACAAGAACCTTGCGCATACCTAGCTTGATGACAGCTGTCAGGAGTGATGTGACTGTCAGCAGGGCGATTCCCTTTGGCAGCATACCCAAAAGAGCTGTCGAGCTGGTAATGACAGAGTTTTTGACAGGCAGTCCCTTTATCATCAGGGCTTCAAAGAAGAGAGCCAATCCGAAAGGAATGATAATTTTTCCAGTAAAGCGGGAAATTTTCCCAAGATTGTAAAGAATGCGCGAGTTGATCGGTTTGAGGGTTTTAGCCTCAGTCATGAGCTTGTTGGCATAGTTGTCTGCGCCGACATGGTGCACCTTAGCATAGATCTGCCCACTAGCCAGAAAGCTACCGGACAGCAGCTCGGCGCCTTCTTCCTTGAGAACCAAGTCACTCTCCCCTGTCAGCATGGCTTCATTGGCTTCGGCAACCCCCTCTATCACACGGGCATCACTGGGAATTTGCTCACCAGCTGACAGCTTGATCAGGTCGCCCAGCACAATTTGTTCTGGCTGAATCTTGGCTTCCTGACCGTCGCGGATGACTGTGACCAGCTCTCGGCTGACTAGATTGAGCTTGTCAATCATGTGTTTGGCTCGTAGCTCCGTGATAATACCAGTGACGGCGTTAAAGCTGATGACGGCGAAGAAGACCAGATTGCTCCAGGCTTGGACAGAGACCAAGGCCAGAGCTATCACAAAGTTAAGAGCATTAAAAAGGGTGAAAACATTCCGCTTAACGATTTGCCAGTTACTAGTACTGGTGTCACTTGTAAAATCGTTGGTCAAGCCCTGCGAAATCTTTTCATCTACTTGGGGTTGGTTTAAACCAATTAATTCTTTCTTGTTCATGAGATTAATGATACCATTTTTTTATAGAAATAGCTATCAGAATCAGCTGCTACAAGCAAAGTTTGGAAAAATATTGCAGACTCTGGAGCGATAAGGTATAATGGGAAAGAGAACCTAATTGATTTCATGTACAATCACAGTTTGTAAGAAGGAGAGTTTATGTTTTATACTTATTTGCGAGGCTTGGTGATTTTTATCCTCTGGGCTTTAAATGGCAATGCGCATTACCACAATAAAGAAAAGATTCCTTCACAAGATGAAAATTATATCTTGGTAGCTCCTCACCGGACATGGTGGGATCCAGTTTACATGGCTTTTGCGACCAAGCCCAAGCAGTTTGTCTTTATGGCTAAGAAAGAACTCTTTGAGAATCGAGTGTTCGGCTGGTGGATTCGCATGTGCGGCGCCTTTCCCATTGACCGGGAAAATCCTGGTCCGTCAGCTATCAAGTACCCTGTCAATATGCTGAAAAAGAGCAATCGTTCCCTGATTATGTTCCCGAGCGGCAGCCGCCATTCTACGGATGTCAAGGGAGGAGTGGCAGTGATTGCTAAAATGGCTAAGGTCCGTATCATGCCAGTAGTCTATGCTGGACCGATGAGCCTTAAAGGCTTGGCAGCTGGGGAGCGCGTGGACATGAACTTCGGCAATCCAATTGATATTTCTGACATCAAAAAGATGAACGATGAAGGAGTGGAAGAGGTGGCTCGTCGGATTCAGGCGGAGTTTGACCGCTTGGATGCAGAAGTGGCACCTTACCAGACAGGCAAAAAACCAAATATCTTCTGGCGAATTTTGCGAACACTAGCCTTTATTCCGGCAGCCTTGATTGGCATTCTGACCTTCATTTTCAGTTTCCTTGCAAGCTTTGTCTGGGATCCAGATAAGCATAGAAAATAAGATACTAATCAGCTTGCTGAGCAATCTTGCTTGGGAGCTGATTTTTTTAATAGACTGAGCTATAATATTAGTATATTTTATAAGGAGGATGCCATGTCTCTTGCTTTTTTATCTTTTGTAACCTTATCATTGTTTATGCTGCACGAGTTTGATGAGATTATCCTGATTCGGCCTTGGATTTCTCAGAATCAAGACCATCAAGGCTATCAAAAGGAGATGTTCATTGCTAGGAGAGGAAGTTATCTTTCTGCTGAAAGTATTGCTTTGATGATTGCAGAGGAATTTCTACTGGCTTTTATCCTTTTGTTGCTTGCGATTCTATTTCGCATTTCCGAGCTAACTATGGCTATTGGCTTTTGTCATACCCTTCATCTTCTTGGCCATATCATGCAAGTGTTTCGCTTTCGTCGCTGGGTACCGGGCGGCTTCACAGCTTTGACGACTTTTCCTATATTCATCTTAGTCTTCGTCCTTTATCTAAGTCAGCAGTCAGTTTCTTGGCCGCTGCTGCTGATTTTAAGTGCGTTTATAATGGTTTTCCTTTTGGCAAACTTGGCTTTTTTACATAGCAGATCTCAAAAGTTAGAAGCTTGGATATATAGGATAAGTAAAGCAGACTGATATTGCAGCTCCAATTTTCGTCAGAGGGCTCTCTATCTATACGACTGCTTGCAAAATAAAGATTTTAAAATATGACAAGCTGAAAATTTTCACGGCTTGTTTTATTTTTTGAATTTTTTACGAATAAAAAGATAAAGGAGAAAAATATGCTTGAAGAAATAGTTGAAAAATTAAAGGAATACAAGATTTTTGTTGGACTTTCCTTGCTGGGAGTCATCTTTGCTGGATTTTTCTTGCTGAAGGGCAATGCTCAGCCACAGAATCAGGTCAGTGCACTGGCTCATGAAGTGGTCACATCAGCTTCATCTGAAACCGATGCAGAAAAAAGAAGTGCCACTCAGGAAAAAATTAACTCAGAAAGAGATATGGATTCAGAGGAATCTGAGGAAGAATTCACCGTTGATGTCAAAGGAGCTGTCAAAAATCCAGGAGTTTACCAGTTGCGGGCAGGAGCGCGTGTGCATGATGCCTTACAAAAAGCAGGTGGTCTACTGCCAGATGCCGAGTCAAAATCCATCAACCAAGCTCAAAAATTAACAGATGAGGCGGTTGTTTATGTAGCTAGAGTCGGTGAGGAAGGGGCAGATGTGACACAAGCTAGTCAGACGCCCGCTGGAAATGGAGAAACGGCAAAAGGGAAGTCTGGCTTGGTCAATCTCAATACGGCGACCGAAGCTGAACTTCAGACAGTTTCAGGCATCGGTCAAAAGAAAGCGCAAGACATCATCGCTTATCGGGAAGCCAATGGCCAATTTAAGTCAGTAGATGAGCTGAAAAATGTCTCAGGAATCGGTGCTAAAACCTTAGAAAAGTTAAAAGACTATGTCACAGTGGATAAATAAATTTCCCATCAAACCAATCTATTTTTGTCTTTTTCTGGTGTTGACCTACTTTGCAGTTTATACAGGTAGTCTACCAGCTTATCTAGGTTTGGCAGCTATCCTTGTTCGGCTATTTTGGCTTTATTCGACGAAGAGTAGTCTGCTTGTTTTGGTGATCTTGAGTCTTTTTGCAGGATTTTTCCTATTTCGGAGAGAAGTGGCTAATCAAGCCTTTCAAGATGAGCCGAAAACCATTTCTGCCATTGTGATGAAGCCAGATACGATCAAAGTCAATGGGGATTCGCTTTCTTTTCGCGGTCATTCCAATGGTCGAACCTATCAGGCTTTTTATAAAATCCAGTCAGAACAGGAAAAACAAGCTTTTCAAAAGCTGAGCGATCAACTGCTTTTGGAGATTGATGGAGAGCTTAGTTTAGCAGAAGACCAGCGTAATTTTTCAGGCTTTGACTATCGGGCTTATCTGAAAACGCAGGGGGTTTACAGGATTTTGAAGATCAATCAAATCAAGTCCAGTCAGCATTTTAGCAGTCTTAATCCTTGGGATTGGCTGTCGGTCTGGCGTAGAAAAGCCTTGGTTTATATCAAAGAAAACTTTCCTAGTCCCATGAGCCACTATATGACTGGACTCTTGTTTGGTGACTTGGACACAGATTTTGCTGAGATGAATGAACTTTATTCCAGTCTGGGGATTATCCATCTCTTTGCCCTATCTGGCATGCAGGTCGGCTATTTCATGGATGGTTTTCGCCGGATTCTCCTGAGATCTGGTTTAAAAAGGGAAACCGTCGATTGGATTCAGCTGCCTTTTTCCTTCATCTATGCGGGTTTGACGGGCTTTTCGGTATCGGTCGTGAGGAGTTTAGTGCAAAAGTTGCTCTCGCAGTTCGGTGTGACCAAGCTGGACAACTTTGCTTTGACGATTATGCTCTTAGCTATTTTCATGCCCAATTTTCTCTTGACGACGGGTGGCGTTCTTTCCTGTGCCTATGCTTTTGTCATCTCGGTCATGGATTTTGAACATTTACCTCCCGTGCGAAAGGTGTTGGCAGAAAGTCTGACCATTTCACTGGGGATTTTGCCGATTCTGATTTTCTATTTTTCCGAGTTTCAGCCTTGGTCTATTCTGCTGACCTTTCTATTCTCAGTCGTTTTTGATCTTTTTATGCTTCCGGCTCTGACCCTTATCTTTGCTCTGTCGCCTTTTTTGAAAATCACTCAGGTCAATGTCTTATTTGAACTGCTGGAAGAGTTGATTCGTTGGACGGCGTCTATTTCCTCACGGCCAGTGGTTTTTGGCCAGCCATCTATCTGGATGATGCTAGGCCTGCTTGTCACTCTTGGCTTGCTCTATGATTTTCGCAGCCAAAAGAAAGTTTTGGTCCTTCTCAGCTTGGCTCTTGCTCTGCTCTTTTTCCTCACTAAGCATCCTTTGCAAAATGAAATCACCATCATCGATATTGGGCAGGGAGATAGTATTTTCTTGCGCGACTGGCGGGGGAAATCTATTCTGATTGATGTGGGTGGCCGAGTGGAGATTGGCAAGAAAGAAGCTTGGCAGAAGCGGATTTCTTCGACAAATGCAGAAAAGACCTTGATTCCCTATCTGAAAAGTCGGGGAGTGAGTCACTTGGATGTGCTGGTTTTGACCCACACCGATACGGATCACATGGGCGATATGCTGGAAGTAGCCAAGCATTTTTCTATAAAGGAAATTTATGTATCTAAGGGAAGTTTGACCCAGTCGGATTTTGTGGAGAAACTGGAGCGGATGCAGACGAGAGTCCATGCGGTAGAAGTAGGAGATAGCCTTCCAATTTTTGATGGAGCTTTGCAGGTTCTCTATCCTGAGGATACGGGCGACGGTAGCAATGATGACTCTGTCGTTTTGTACGGGAAGTTTTTTGGAACCAGCTTTTTGTTTACAGGAGACTTAGAGGAGAATGGCGAAGCTACCTTGATGCGACGTTTTCCGCAACTCAAGGTGGATGTTTTAAAAGCAGGACACCACGGTTCTAAGGGCTCCTCTAGCCCAGAATTTTTACATCAGCTTCAGCCCCAAATTGCCCTCATTTCTGCGGGTAAGAATAACCGTTACAACCATCCCCATCAGGAAACTTTGGACAGATTTGAGAACATTCAGACACAGATTTTCCGAACAGATGAGCAAGGAGCCATTCGCTTCAGTGGCTGGGATTCTTGGCAGATTAAGACAGTGCGTTAGAAAATAAGAATACTAACTTATCAAAGTGTTATCAATTGTCTTCTCTTATTTCGTTAAGCTGTGCAACTGTGAGTTTTACCAGTTTCTTATGGGATACAATAAACGAGAAAAGAGCCGTCAATAACGAGAAGCTAGTTAGCTTTACATTTAAAAACGGCATGTTCGGATCTATATAGGTTAGGTTCGACTCATTTTTGATCTAGAATTTGGAGATTAAGTGATATTAAGCTGTATCTGAATTTTAGTGATAGAAGCTAAAATATGGTATAATATCATATAAGTTTGGAGAATAAAATTAGAATTTAGAGACAGTATTGTGAATATTTATAATTGGATTCAGAAAATAATCTTTAATACATACGAAGAATGGCACATGAAAAGCCCTATATATAATAGTAGCGGTTTTCACATTGTGGGAATTGATAATTCGCTAAAGGCTATGCAGGATGGATATATTATGTATACCGAGATATATCCCCCACATGCTATAAATGGCTGTACATCTATGAAGGCAGTCGTCGGTAAAAGCGAAGAAGTTCTGAATTTATATATGGAAATCAATGGTAAAAAATATGCTATTTTTGACTTAAGCTATGGCGATGCAGTGCAGATCATGAGAACTTTCGTGAAAAGATCAGCTCTTCCGGACGAAAAAACATATACAGAAGTTTTGGGAAATGACAATGAGAAGATTAAGGCTTCTTTTACTGAATTATCAGAACTGCTGATAGGAGATTCTAAGTATGCTCAAAGCTTTCTTAAGAGAGTAAAGCCAGAAAATATGGAAGATATCGAAATTGCATGGGAAGAACTTTATGAAGAACTGTTAAGACTGGGAAAGGCGGTTGAATTAGACTGGAAAGGTAGAAAGGATATTTTTGTTCAAGCAGTAAAAACATTGAGTTTAGGTTTGAAACTTGAAATAAATGAAGACATACTTGACGTGAATGAAGATATTCCGAGATGGAGCAAAGTGACTAATTCTTTATGGGAAGATCATATTTTAGCAGCAATGGATATGGGCAGTGACAGCTATGTATTGATTATCCTTAGTAAAGAAAATTTTAGTAGAGTAAAAGAATTAGCGAGAATAATTTTGCATCGTATAGCCGCTGCTGAAGAGATGTGAAAAATTCTAATTTGCAGAATAAACCACTTGATAAACACTTTTTCAATGAAGCTTTCATGAACAGTGTCTCATTCGTTTGGCCGACAAAATTGACCGTTGTATTGATTTATTTATGTAACTGTGCTATTATATAAGTTATAAAAATTATAAAGGAGAATGTTATGTTTGCTGCGTATAAAAAGTTCTGGGTTCAATATGCTGATTTTAGTGGTCGTTCAAGCCGTTCTGATTTCTGGTGGGTTGTCCTATGTAATTTTTTAATTACCCTACCATTTTCGTTGATTGCCCTTTTTGGTTTTCTCATTCCGCTTTTTAGTGAAGTTTATTATGCAGGGCTATACGATTATGAACCAGATTTTTCTGGAGCTATGGCTGGCGCTGGTTTTGCTGCGTTCATAATGTTCTTGCTTGCTATCTATGGATTTGCAACTATCGTTCCTAATCTTGCTATCACTGTTCGTCGTCTTCGTGATGCTGGTTTCCATTGGGCATTTATTTTTCTCACTGTAGGACCATCAATAGCTTCCTTCATTCCAGTGTTGAATATCCTAGCTGCTTTAGTCAGCTTACCATGTGGTATTGCCATGATCGTTCTCCTTTGCCAAGCTAGCAAACCAGCTCAGCCAGTTAATGGGGCTCCTTATGGTCAACAAGGATTCCAAGGTCAGCAATTTGGTCAACCGCAAAACCAGCAGTTTGGTCAGTCAGGATTCCAAGGCCAGCAATTTGGTCAGCCACAAGCGCCAGTTCAGAATCAACAGTTTGGTCAACCGCAACAACCGGTTCAAAACCAGCAGTTTGGTCAGCCGGGATTCCAAGGCCAGCAAATTGGTCAGCCACAAGCGCCAGTTCAGAATCAACAGTTTGGTCAACCGCAACAACCGGTTCAAAACCAGCAGTTTGGTCAGTCAGGATTCCAGGGACAACCATTTGGTCAGCCGCAAGCACCAGTTGAAAATCAACAGTTTGATCAACCACAACAGCCAATTCAAAATCAACCATTTGGCCAAGCAGTTGAACAGGAAGTTCAGGCAGCAGTTGAATCTGCACCAGACCAATCATTCGTATCCCCATTCCAAGAACAGCAAGAGCCTGTTTCAAATGAAAATGGAACTGAGGAAACATCAGAAAACTAATAAAAAATCAAAGGGGTTGGGATATGATTATCCTAGCCTCGATTTGTTATGGAAAAAACTCTTGATGCGGAGGCGGATTGCTAGAATAGTCCACTGGACTACTTTAGCTTGGAGATGAAATATCCGTAAAAATGTGTCAATAGTATTGCTCTGACAATTTTTAGATTAAAGGGATTGCTTTTGGAGAAAGAATAAATGTTGTTCGTAAACTTTCCTGTAGCAAACTCTAGCTTTATTTGTCGAATCGTGAAAAACAGCAGACTTTCCTGCTGTTTTTTGTTACAATTTAAACATGAGAAAGAATCAAGTAAAAATGAAAAGGGAGTGTCAATGTGTTAGCAATTGAAAAAATCAGAGAAATCACTCCTGCCAATCTTCCGAGTCTAACAATTTTGACAGGAGACGACTTAGGGCAATTTGAGCTGTTAAAAGATGAGTTTCTGAAGCAGATTCAATACGATCCAGCGGATTTGAATGTCACCCTGTTCGATATGAAGGAGGCAGCTTATCAAAATGTGGAGCTAGATTTAGTCAGCCTACCCTTTTTTGCAGATGAAAAGATTATTATTTTAGATCAATTTGTGGATTTAACGACAGCAAAAAAGCGCAATTTATCGGATGATGAGCTCAAATCCTTTGAGCAGTATTTGGAAAATCCAAGCAGCACAACTAGATTGGTGATTTTTGCAGAAGGGAAACTGGATAGTAAGCGTCGTATCGTCAAGATGCTCAAGCGAGACGGACAGATCTTTGAAGCAGCTGAAATCAAGGAAGCAGATTTACGCCAGTATTTTGCCAAACAGGCGCAGCTTGAAGGTCTGGACTTCGCTCCGAAGGCTTTTGACCACTTGCTCATCAAATCAGGCTTTCATTTCAGCGAAATCAGTAAAAACTTGGCTTTTCTGAAGTCTTATAAGGAGTCGGGACAAGTCAGCTTAGAGGACATCGCTGAGGCTATTCCCAAAACCTTGCAGGACAACATTTTTGATTTGACCCAGTTGATTTTACAGAAACAAATTGATGCAGCGAGGAGTCTGGTGCGAGACTTGACTCTGCAGGGTGAGGATGAGATCAAGTTGATTGCCATCATGCTAGGCCAATTTCGGATGTTTACTCAGGTTAAGATTTTGGCGGACAATGGCCGTTCCGAGAGCCAAGTCGTGTCGGATTTATCAGACTATCTAGGCCGCAAGATTAATCCCTTCCAAGTCAAGTTTGCGCTCAGAGATGCGCGTGGGCTTAATCTCAGTTTTTTGAAAAAGACCTTGGCCTGCTTAATTGAAACCGATTATCAGATTAAGTCTGGGCTCTATGATAAGGACTATCTTTTTGATCTTGCTTTATTGAAAATTGCAACAGAAAACTTCTGAAAGTCCAGCAAAATTGATAAGCAAAATAGTTGAAAAAAGCAGGTGTTTGCGTTATCATGCTTATAATAATAAAGAAAATGAGGACAAGTAAATGGCAATTATTTTACCAGATCTACCTTATGCATATGATGCTTTAGAACCTTACATTGATGAGGAAACAATGCACCTGCACCATGACAAGCACCATCAAACTTACGTGAATAATGTAAATGCTGCGCTTGAAAAACACCCTGAAATCGGTGAAGATTTGGAAAAACTTTTGACAGATGTTGAGTCTATTCCAGCTGATATTCGTCAGGCAGTGATTAACAACGGCGGTGGCCATCTGAATCACGCACTTTTCTGGGAATTGATGACAGCAGAAAAGACAGAACCATCTGCAGAGTTAGCAGCAGCTATTGATGCGACTTTTGGTTCATTTGAAGATTTCAAGACAGCCTTCACAACAGCAGCAACGACTCGTTTCGGTTCTGGCTGGGCTTGGCTGGTAGTCAACCAAGAAGGTGGTCTGGAAGTTGTCTCAACTCCTAACCAAGACACACCAATTTCTGATGGTAAAGCACCAATCTTTGGCTTGGATGTCTGGGAGCATGCCTACTATGTCAAGTACCGCAATGTCCGTCCAGACTACATCAAGGCTTTCTTCTCAGTGATTAACTGGAACAAGGTCAACGAGCTCTATGCAGCAGCTAAATAATAGAAATACAAAGCGAATCTCAATGATTCGTTTTTTTCTCTTCCAAATTGCCCTTTATACTTGTTATTTTTGGGATATTTTTTTATAATACTAAAAAATCAGGAGAAATATTTTGAATAAAAACGATATAATGAAATTTGCTGGAATGTTTTTAGCATCCTTCTTGCTTATTTGTGGATTGACTTTATTTTACCAACAAAACCAACAAGTTAAAAAGGCCGTGCCGGAATCTAGTCTAGCAATCACCTCTTCGTCCTCTGGAGAAGAGACAAAAACAAGCACAGAGCTGACTCCGATTGCTGCTAAGACGCCGGAAGAGAAACAACGGGTGATGGAAGAAGACCTCCCGACCATGGAAGCCTTGGGCTTATCTTACGATTATGCGAATATGACCTTGACACAAGTCATCCAAGCCTACATGGATGAAGTAGGGATTGACCATTCTCAGATTGCTTTTTCATACAAGGATCTGACAAGCGGGCAAACCTATGCTATGAACGATACCCAGCCCATGACAGCCGGCTCCACTTATAAACTGCCTCTCAATATGTTGGTCGTTGATGAGGTGGTTGCAGGCAAATTATCATTGGAAGAGCGTTTTGATATTACGAACACTAGTTACGAATACAAAGGAGAACATGATAATTATGTAGCAGCCTTCAATGGTGCTATGTCTATTCCAGATATGCAGGAGTATTCGCTGATTTACTCTGAAAATACACCAGCTTATGCTTTGGCAGAGCGATTGGGTGGGATGGATAAGGCTTATAATTTGTTTAAAAAATACGGCCAATCAAAAGCGGAAATCAAGACCATCAGTAAAGAAAATAAAACAACAACGGATTATTATATTCAAGTCCTAGAGTATCTATGGAATAATCAAGAAAAATATAAGGATCTTCTCAATTTCATCGGGGTTTCTTTCCCAAATGAATATTACAAGCGCTATGTTCGTGGCATTACCATTTATCAAAAGCCTGGCTATGTCCGTGAGGCACTCAATGTCGACGCGATTGTCATGGAGGAGAAACCTTATATTGTGGCCCTCTATACGGCCTATTTGGGTGGCAGTACGGAGGCTAGTGACGAGATTAGCGGTGTCGGAATTGATCAGGTTGGTCAGCTTGCTTATATCATCAATGAGTGGCATCGTGTAAATATGAACTAATCTAATAGAAATCACAAATCAATACGCTTTAGATGAAAATCTGGGCGTATTTTTGGTTTTTATTGCAGTAGAGCTTGATGATTTTTAGATTGAAATCTATTTAGAAAAAAATCAAAATAGATTTGACAGAAAAAAAGGAAAGATGTATAATCTATTTAGAAAAAAATCTAAACAGTTCAGGAGAAAAAACGATGATTTCCATTCATATCTTGATTGCTATGCTGCTGATTTTAGGGGCAGTCCTTGTTCCTTTGGTTTATTTTAAAAAGACCAAGCACATTTCTCTATTAGTCTTTCTTTTAGGGGGGGTTGGTTTTTATTTATCGAGTCAAGTTCTGGAAAATATTTTGCACCGTATCGTTTTACAGCCTCAGGCTGATGGAACTATCGCTTTGCAGACGGAAAATCCTTGGCTATATGTCCTTTATGGTATTGCTGCGGCAGCTATTTTTGAAGAAACAGCCCGCTGGGTCATCTTTTACTGGCTGCAGAAGAAGCGTCCACTGACCTTTAGGGATGGTGTAGCCTATGGCTTGGGTCATGGTGGTATTGAGGCTTTGTTTGTTGGTATTGTCAGCCTCTTAAACCTTTGGGTTATGGCTCAAGTAGTGACTCAAGGGAATGCCCAGACGCTGGCTCAAATTCCCCAAGCAACGATTGATTATGTCCGTTCCATGAGCGCTGGCAGCATCTATCTTTTAGCTCTTGAACGGATCTTGGCTATTCTCATCCAAATTCTGCTGACTTTCTGGGTTTGGAAGGCGGTTAAGGAGAAGGCGCCAGTGTATTTTATAGCCGCTCTGGGACTTCATGCCCTGATTGACTTAGCGCCTGCTCTAGCTCAGGTAGGCTTTCTTCCGCCACTGGCTGTTGAGGCTCTGCTCTTAGTAGAAGTAGTGGCACTAGTCTTTCTGACCAAGAAAATTTTGAAAGTTTACCTGAAGGAAAGGTTCAATCATGGGGATCAGTCAAACGCTTAAAGCCCTAGCTGATCCAGTTCGGAGGGGGATTCTGGAAATGCTCAAGCATGGTCCGAAGTCAGCAGGGGAAATTGCTCAAGCTTTTGAGCTGACTCCTGCGACGGTATCCTACCACCTCTCTCAGCTAAAGAAAGCCGGTCTGCTCATAGAAGAAAAGCAGAAGAACTTTATTTATTACAGCTTAGATGTCACGGTTTTTGAAGAAATTCTTGTCTGGTTTCAATCTCTTGGAGGAGGAAACGAAAATGAAAAAAAATAGTTTACAAGAATTAGGATGGGCACTTGGCGTCATGCTCTTGCCAGTTTTATATGCCATCTGGGTCTATAAAAAATTACCAGAAAACCTAGCTATTCACTTTGACTTATCTGGAAAAGACGATTCCTTTTTACCTAAGTTTTTAGTAGTTTCGGCTTTTCCAATTGTCATGATGCTGCTAGAAGTTATGATTTACTGGACAACCATTGCCAAAGATATCTTGAATAGAACCTTTAAGCACCTTATTCGATGGATATTTCCTTTTACCTTTGTTTCGCTATATCTAGCTACCATTTATCAGGGCTTACATGAGAGTTTTGATATACGTAAAATAGCAACTATGCTAGTGGCTTTGGTTTTTATAATTGTAAGCAATTACTTACCTAAAAAAATACAGGCTGATAGAGAGCCTATGAATAGAAAGTGGGCACACTTCTTTGTTCTGCTAGGATTTCTTCTTTTTATAGTAGGGATTTTCTTCTTGTAAGCGGATTTATGCTATAATCGTAATAGTATCAAACAAAAAGGTTTATTATGATCAATAAGGAACATTATCAAATTATTAAACAACATCCAGCTTTTGCTAATTTACCTGTGGAACTTTTTGACAAAATGGCTGTTGAGATTCAATTTCGTAAGATTCCCAAAGGGCAGATTATCTTTTTTTCAGGGGATCGTCGGGAGCGGCTTTTCCTTTTGCATCAGGGCTATGTTCGTATCGAGCAATATGATTCAACGGATACATTTTCCTACATGGACTATATTAAAAAGGACAGTATTTTTCCTTATGGGGGCATGTTTTTTGATGAGCGTTATCATTATACTGCCAGTGCGGTCACTAATGTGGAGTATTTCAGCATTCCCATGGACTTGTTTGAGAATTATTCAAAGAGGAGTGTAGAACAGTTGCTATTTATCACCAAGCGGTTATCGCAGATTTTAGAATTTCAGGAGCTCCGCTTGAGAAATGTTGTATCAGCCAGTGCCACCGATCGTGTTATCCAATCTCTCTCCATTTTATGCATGGATTTATGCAGGGAGGGAGACAGTCTGCCTTTCCCAATCAGCATGAAAGAATTAGCCAAGCTGGGAGCTACAACACGCGAAACAGTCAATCAGGTTCTAAAAAAATTGAGGGAAGAAGGCCAGATTGATTATGAGCATAAGAAACTCACTTTTAAAAAGAAAGAATATTTTATGAAATATTTTGAAGGAAGCTAATCAGTCATTTGATTAGCTTTTTTCAAACATTTTGCTACATTTTAGCCATTTTTCTGATGATATCCTCATATTAAGCGCACATTATTTTTTTGTAAAAAAATATATATTCTTAAAAATAATATAATAGCTATAATATGCAAAGAAAACGCTTAAAAAAAGATAAATATGAAAATGTTTTATAAAAAACACAAAGGATTTGGCATTTACAATGTAAGATTTTTGATGTAAGCCTTTTCAAACAGTGGTAGAATAAGAGACATAAAAGGGATTGGGAAACCAAACCTCAATGAAGAAGGAGGACAGTTGATGTCTACACATCCAATTAATGTTTTCTCAGAAATTGGGAAACTGAAAAAAGTTATGTTGCACCGTCCAGGCAAAGAGTTGGAAAACTTGCTGCCGGACTATCTAGAACGTCTTCTTTTTGATGATATTCCTTTCTTGGAAGATGCTCAAAAAGAACACGACGCTTTTGCTCAAGCACTTCGTGATGAAGGAGTGGAAGTTCTTTATCTTGAAAAGTTGGCTGCTGAGTCACTGACGTCTCCAGAAATTCGTGATCAGTTCATCGAAGAATATCTGGAAGAAGCAAATATCCGTGGTCGCGAAACTAAGAAGGCTATCCGTGAATTACTTCATGGCATCAAGGATAACCAAGAATTGGTTGAAAAAACAATGGCTGGGGTTCAAAAAGTTGAATTGCCAGAAATTCCTGAAGAAGCTAAAGGTCTGACTGACTTGGTGGAATCAGATTATCCATTTGCGATTGATCCAATGCCAAACTTATACTTCACACGGGATCCGTTTGCTACAATTGGTAATGCTGTATCGCTTAACCACATGTTTGCAGATACTCGTAATCGTGAAACTCTTTACGGTAAATACATCTTCAAGTACCATCCAGAATACGGTGGTAAGGTTGAGTTGGTTTACAACCGTGAAGAAGATACTCGTATCGAAGGTGGAGATGAGTTAGTTCTTTCTAAAGATGTATTGGCAGTTGGTATTTCTCAACGTACAGACGCAGCATCTATCGAAAAACTTTTGGTGAACATCTTCAAGAAGAATGTTGGCTTCAAGAAAGTATTGGCATTTGAATTTGCTAACAACCGTAAATTCATGCACTTGGATACTGTCTTCACTATGGTAGACTATGACAAGTTCACGATTCACCCAGAAATCGAAGGCGACCTTCGCGTTTACTCAGTTACTTATGAAAACGAAAAACTGAAGATCGTTGAAGAAAAAGGTGACTTGGCTGAACTTCTTGCTCAAAACCTTGGCGTAGAAAAAGTTCATTTGATTCGTTGCGGTGGCGGTAATATCGTAGCAGCTGCGCGTGAACAATGGAATGACGGATCTAACACCTTGACTATCGCTCCTGGTGTGGTAGTGGTTTATGACCGCAATACCGTGACCAACAAGATTTTGGAAGAATACGGGCTTCGCTTGATTAAGATTCGCGGAAGTGAATTGGTTCGGGGCCGTGGTGGACCTCGTTGTATGTCTATGCCATTTGAACGTGAAGAGGTTTAATCCGTGCTCGGCATTCGTCAATAGAAAATCTAATAATTAGAAAGAGGAAATAATAGAATGACAAATTCAGTATTCCAAGGACGCAGCTTCTTGGCAGAAAAAGACTTTACTCGTGCAGAGTTAGAATACCTGATTGGTCTTTCAGCTCACTTGAAAGATTTGAAAAAACGCAACATTGAGCACCGTTACCTTGCTGGTAAAAATATTGCTCTCTTGTTTGAAAAAACTTCTACTCGTACTCGTGCAGCCTTTACGACAGCAGCTATCGACCTTGGCGCGCATCCAGAATACCTTGGAGCAAACGATATTCAGTTAGGTAAAAAAGAATCTACTGAAGATACTGCTAAAGTATTAGGACGTATGTTTGACGGGATTGAATTCCGCGGCTTCAGCCAACGCATGGTAGAAGAATTGGCAGAATTCTCAGGTGTTCCAGTATGGAATGGTTTGACTGACGAATGGCACCCAACTCAAATGTTGGCGGACTACTTGACTGTTCAAGAAAACTTTGGCCGCTTGGAAGGCTTGACATTGGTTTACTGTGGTGATGGACGTAACAACGTTGCTAACAGCTTGCTCGTAACAGGTGCTATCCTTGGTGTTAATGTTCACATCTTCTCACCACAAGAACTCTTCCCAGAAAAAGAAATCGTTGAGTTGGCAGAAGGATTTGCTAAAGAAAGTGGCGCACATATCCTCATCACTGAAGATGCAGACGAAGCTGTTAAAGGTGCAGATGTTCTTTACACAGACGTTTGGGTATCTATGGGTGAAGAAGACAAGTTTGCAGAACGCGTTGCACTTTTGAAACCTTACCAAGTTAACATGGAATTGGTGAAAAAAGCTGAAAATGAAGACTTAATCTTCTTGCACTGCTTGCCAGCATTCCACGATACAAATACTGTTTACGGTAAAGATGTTGCTGAAAAATTCGGCGTAGAAGAAATGGAAGTAACAGACGAAGTCTTCCGCAGCAAATATGCTCGTCATTTCGACCAAGCAGAAAACCGTATGCACACTATCAAAGCGGTTATGGCTGCAACTCTTGGAAACCTCTACATTCCAAAAGTATAATCTTACATAAGAAACCGTCTACCAACAGCTATGAGGGCTGCGACTAATAGCTTTAGTCCGGCCCTCTTTTATATGATAAGGAATGCTTATTTCCTTATCGAAAATTTGAAAATCTACTAAAATAAATTGGAAGCGCATTCTTTTGAGCGCAATAAAGGAGAATTAAATGGCAAATCGTAAAATCGTTGTAGCCTTGGGAGGAAATGCCATCCTTTCATCTGATCCATCAGCAAAGGCTCAACAAGAAGCTTTGGTTGAAACAGCCAAGCATCTTGTAAAACTAATCAAAAATGGGGATGATTTGATCATCACTCACGGGAATGGACCGCAAGTAGGAAACTTGCTGCTGCAACACTTGGCGGCGGACTCTGAAAAGAATCCTGCCTTCCCACTCGACTCTCTTGTGGCTATGACAGAAGGCAGCATTGGCTTTTGGCTGCAAAATGCTTTGCAAAATGCTCTCTTGGATGAAGGAATCGAAAAGAATGTCGCTTCTGTTGTGACGCAAGTAGTGGTGGATAAGAACGATCCAGCCTTTGTCAACCTCAGCAAGCCAATCGGTCCTTTCTACTCAGAAGAAGAAGCAAAAGCGGAAGCTGAAAAGAGCGGAGCGACTTTCAAAGAGGATGCTGGCCGCGGTTGGCGCAAAGTTGTTGCTTCACCAAAACCTGTTGACATCAAAGAAATTGAAACTATCCGTACTCTCTTGAACGCTGGTCAAGTTGTGGTAGCAGCTGGAGGCGGCGGTATTCCAGTTATTAAAGAAGATAATGGTCATCTGGCTGGTGTTGAAGCTGTTATTGATAAGGATTTCGCTTCTCAGCGCTTGGCTGAATTGGTCGAAGCAGACCTCTTCATCGTCTTGACTGGTGTGGATTATGTCTTTGTCAATTACAATAAACCAAATCAAGAAAAATTGGAACATGTAACAGTTGCTCAACTGGAAGAGTATATCAAGCAAGAACAATTTGCACCAGGCAGCATGCTTCCAAAAGTAGAAGCAGCGATTGCCTTTGTCAATGACCGTCCAGAAGGAAAAGCAGTTATTACTTCCCTTGAAAACCTTGGAGCTTTGATTGAATCTGAAAGCGGAACAATTATTGAAAAAGGTTAGTCATAATTAATTTATACATACGTTAGAAAATCATTTATATTTATTTTCTGTTTTATTTTAATAAAGTTTTCAGGGAAAGCATATTTGGCGGTTCCATTGTCTTCCTTTTATTCAAATTTAAGAAAGCTTTTCCTGAAAATATTTAATAGCTTTTCACAAAAATACTAGCTTTTTAAATGTTAATATGGTAAAATAAATTTAAATAGAAAGCGTTTTCTTGAATGAAAATTCAAGAAAGTAGTCAGTTTTTTACACTTTGTTATAATATTAGGAGGAAAAAACAATGAGTGAAAAAACAAAAAAAGGTTTTAAGATGCCTTCATCTTATACCGTCTTGTTGATAATCATTGCTATTATGGCAGTGATGACATGGATTATCCCTGCGGGTGCTTTTGTAGATGGTGTTTACAAAGCTCAGCCTCAAAATCCACAAGGGATTTGGGATGTCCTAATGGCACCGATTCGGGCTATGCTAGGTACTCATCCAGAGGAAGGCTCGCTGATTAAAGAAACCAGCGCAGCGATTGATGTAGCCTTCTTCATCCTCATGGTTGGTGGTTTCCTTGGCGTTGTTAATGAAACGGGTGCTCTTGACGTAGGGATTGCCTCTATCGTGAAGAAGTACAAGGGCCGCGAAAAAATGTTGATTTTGGTTCTCATGCCTTTGTTTGCCCTAGGTGGTACAACTTATGGTATGGGTGAAGAAACCATGGCCTTCTATCCGCTTTTGGTTCCAGTTATGATGGCTGTTGGTTTTGATAGTCTGACTGGTGTAGCGATTATCTTGCTCGGTTCCCAAATTGGATGTTTGGCTTCTACTTTGAACCCATTTGCAACAGGTATTGCTTCAGCAACTGCTGGAGTTGGTACGGGAGATGGTATCGCTCTTCGCTTGATCTTCTGGGTTGTCTTGACTGCTCTGAGCACTTGGTTTGTTTATCGCTATGCGGACAAGATTCAAAAAGATCCGACTAAGTCGCTGGTTTACAGCACTCGTGAAGAAGATTTGAAACACTTTAATGTAGAAGATTCTTCATCAGTAGCATCAACACTTAGCAGCAAACAAAAATCAGTTCTCTTCTTATTTGTTTTAACATTTGTTCTAATGGTATTGAGTTTCATTCCATGGACAGATCTTGGTATTACTGTTTTCGATAACTTCAACACTTGGTTGACTGGTCTTCCAGTTCTTGGCCAAATCGTTGGTTCATCTACAGCTGCTTTGGGTACTTGGTACTTCCCAGAAGGAGCAATGCTCTTTGCTTTTATGGGTATCCTTATTGGTATTGTTTATGGTCTTAAAGAAGACAAAATTATTTCTGCCTTCATGAATGGTGCTGCTGACTTGCTCAGTGTTGCCTTGATCGTAGCGATTGCCCGCGGTATCCAAGTTATCATGAACGATGGTATGATTACTGACACTATCCTCAACTGGGGTAAAGAAGGTCTGAGCGGTCTATCTTCACAAGTCTTTATCGTTTTGACTTATATCTTCTATCTGCCTATGTCATTCTTGATCCCATCCTCATCTGGTCTTGCCAGCGCAACTATGGGTATCATGGCTCCGCTCGGAGAATTTGTAAATGTACGTCCTAGCTTGATTATCACTGCTTACCAATCTGCTTCAGGTGTCTTGAACTTGATTGCACCAACATCTGGTATTGTGATGGGAGCTCTTGCACTTGGACGTATCAACATTGGTACTTGGTGGAAATTCATGGGCAAACTCGTTGTCGCTATCATTGTAGTGACCATCGCCCTTCTTCTCCTTGGAACTTTCCTTCCATTCCTATAAAATAGTGAGTGAGGTGATTCCATGAAAATAGATATAACAAATCAAGTTAAAGATGAATTTCTTACATCAATAAAAACCTTGATTTCCTATCCTTCAGTACTCAATGAAGGAGAAAATGGAACACCTTTTGGACAAGCTATCCAAGATGTCCTAGAAAAAACTTTAGAGATTTGTCGAAGCTTAGGTTTCACTACCTATCTTGACCCTAAAGGCTATTACGGATATGCAGAAATCGGTCAGGGAGCAGAGCTCCTGGCCGTTCTCTGTCATTTGGATGTTGTTCCATCAGGTGATGAGGCAGATTGGCAGACACCGCCATTTGAGGCAACTATCAAAGACGGCTGGATCTTCGGACGTGGTGTCCAAGATGATAAGGGACCATCAATGGCTGCTCTTTATGCAGTCAAGGCTCTGCTAGATAGCGGAGTTGAATTTAAAAAGCGGGTTCGTTTTATCTTTGGTACAGATGAGGAGACACTTTGGCGCTGTATGGGTCGGTACAATGAGTTAGAGGAGCAAGCTGCCATGGGTTTTGCACCGGATTCTTCTTTCCCTTTGACCTATGCTGAAAAAGGCCTCTTGCAAGTCAAGCTGCATGGTCCTGGCTCAGATAAGCTAGACCTAGAAGCAGGAGCAGCCTTTAATGTTGTGCCTGGTAAGGCTAGCTACCAAGGAGAGCTTTTGGAACAGGTCGTGGCAGGTTTGCAAGTAGCTTCTTTTGACTATGAGCAAACAGATCATCAAGTCACTGTCCTTGGCCTGCCTAAGCATGCCAAGGATGCAGCTGAAGGCATCAATGCTATTGTTCGGCTGGCGACAGTTTTGCAGCCCTTACAAGCTCATCCTGCCCTGACATTTATTGCAGAAGCGGTGGGAGAAGATGCAACTGGCAGCTGTTTATTTGGTGACGTTTCGGATGAACCGTCTGGCAGACTCTCCTTTAATATTGCAGGTCTGACTCTGAACTCAGAAAAGTCTGAAATCCGTATCGATATTCGGATTCCTGTTTTAGCGGATAAAGATCAGTTAGTGGCAAAACTAGCTAAGATTGCTGGGCGCTACCAGCTTGACTATGAAGAATTTGACTATTTGGCTCCGCTTTACGTACCTAAAGACAGCGAACTGGTCAGTACCTTGATGGCCATCTATCAAGAAAAGACTGGCGATACCAGTCCAGCTATGTCCTCTGGTGGGGCTACCTTTGCTCGGACCATGCCAAACTGTGTGGCCTTCGGCGCTCTATTCCCAGGGGCTGAGCAGACGGAGCATCAAGCCAATGAACGAGCTTCTTTGGATGATCTCTATCGTGCAATGGATATCTATGCTGAGACTATTTACCGCTTAGCCGGAGAGTAAAATTGCTGGGATATATTCGTTGTTGCTATTTTTTCTAAGGTGAAGCTATTGAAGTTTTTAAAATAATCCTTAAAAGATATTGATAGAAACAAAAGGAGTCTGGGACAAAAGTCCGACCTCAAATATAAAAAGCGAACAAAACTAGTTTTCTGGTAATCAGAATTCTGCTTTGTTCGCTTTTCGCATTTAATTATATATTTGAAGGGCTTAATAATTAAGATTTTTAAAAATTGAAATCTTTTTGTCCCAGACTCTTTTTTGTTGCACTATGTTTTACAATATATCATTTACTAAAGAAAAATGGGGGCGCAAATTCTTTGAGTTTATCAAAGCATTCGATAGCGGATTGGTTATCTTCACAGATAATCAAGCAGACATCGTCTCCACAGACTGTAGCAACAATCTGGGGTAACTCCAGAGCATCTAAAATGGCACCAAAAGATTGGGCTAGTCCAGGCAAGGTTTTCATGACGACTTGATGCTGAACGGGGCGCAACATAACTAGGGCATCTTCCATATAGAAGCGCAGCCTTTTCTCCCAACGAGAAGGGGCGATGCTGTTAATGACATAGTAGGATTTGTCGTTTTCGGTCACCTTGACTAGATTTAGAGTTTTCATGTCACGAGAAAGGGTAGACTGGGTGACAAACACTCCATTTGCTTCTAGTAGTTCTTGGAGTTCCTGCTGGGTATGGACTCTTTTTTCCATGATGAGGGAGCGGATGAGACGATGCCTGCTTTCGATTTTATTCATAGATTCACCTGTATTTATTTGATAAACATAGCGTCGCCAAAGCTGAAGAAGCGGTAGTACTCAGCGATAGCATGCTCATAGGCTTGCAGTGTCAGTTGGCGTCCAGCAAAAGCCGATACCAGCATGACGAGAGTTGATTTTGGCAAGTGAAAGTTAGTCGAAAAAGCATCGACAATCTTCCACTGATAGCCTGGTTTGATAAAGATATTGGTCCAGCCGGAGTCAGCTTGGATTTGGCCATCGAATTTACTGCCAATTGTTTCTAAAGTGCGGATAGAAGTGGTACCTACGGCAACGACACGGTGGCCGCTTGCCTTGACTTGACGCAGAGTCTCGGCTGCTTCTTCAGATAGGGTATAAAATTCGGAATGCATTTCATGCTCGTCCAAGTTATCAACTGATACGGGACGAAAGGTTCCAAGTCCGACATGCAGGGTCAGGTAGACGAGTTTAATGCCTTTTGCACCAATTTTATCCAGCAATTCCTCTGTGAAATGGAGGCCAGCGGTTGGAGCGGCAGCGGAGCCGTTTTCTTTGGCATAGACTGTCTGGTAGCGTTCACGGTCCTCTAGCTTCTCATGGATATAAGGCGGCAGGGGCATCTCGCCCAAACTTTCCAGAACTTCTAGAAAAATGCCCTGATAATCAAAGCGAACAATCCGTCCACCGTGCTCCAGCTCTTCTGTAACGGTGGCAGTCAAACGGCCATCACCGAAAGAAACATGCGCTCCGACTCTTAGACGCTTGGCAGGCTTGGCTAGGACTTCCCAGAAGTCTCCTTGGGTATTTTTAAGGAGCAGGAGCTCTACATGACCGCCGGTTTCAGGCTTGGTTCCATAAAGGCGAGCTGGTAGGACACGGGTGTTATTCATAACCAAGGCATCGCCTGGCTCAAGTTGGTCAATAATGTTGTCAAAATGTTGGTCACTAAACTGGCCAGTTTTCCGATCTACGATGAGCAAGCGAGAGGAGTCTCGCTTCTCCAAAGGGGTTTGAGCAATTAATTCTTCCGGCAAGTGAAAATCAAAATCAGCAGTATTCATTCTATCTCCTTAAGCAGTTATCATCATCCAAATGTAGTAAGCGGCTAGTAAAAAGGGAATACTAATTAAGAAACTTCCCAAGCATAAAAACCCTATCTGCCAGCTTCGATGTTTTTTTAAGAAAAGACCGATGATAAAAAGTGTAATTCCTAGCAAAAATATAATAATCATTGGTAACAGCATTCTTTTATTATACCACGATTTGTTAATAAATCCTTCAAGGAAAATTTGAAAAATTAAGCAGATTATACTTGACAAAAATTGGTCTATACCATATAATAAAGGAAAGAAATCAAAATAATAAAGGAAAGAAATCAAATAAAATAAACAGGAGAGATAGGATGAAAGTTATTCGTGTTGAAAATCAAGTGGAAGGTGCAAAAGTAGCTTTGGAACTCTTGAAAGAAAAGTTAGCTCAGGGAGCTAAAACTCTGGGATTGGCAACAGGAAGCAGTCCAATCGAGTTTTACAAGCAAATCATTGCCAGCGACTTGGACTTTTCAGAGCTGACCAGTGTAAACTTGGATGAGTACGTGGGACTTTCAGAAGATAATCCTCAGTCTTACCGTTACTTTATGAACGAGCAGCTATTTCATAAAAAGCCTTTCAAAGAAAGCTTTCTGCCGAATGGTGTGGCAGAAGATGCGGAAGCAGAAGTAGAGCGCTACAACCAAGTCTTGGCTGATCATCCGATAGATTTGCAGATTTTGGGAATTGGAATCAACGGTCATATTGGATTTAATGAGCCTGGAACTAGTTTCGACAGCACCGTCCATATCGTTGATTTGGAGCAATCAACCATCGAGGCTAATGCCCGCTTCTTTGATAAGATTGAGGACGTACCGACCCAAGCTTTCTCAATGGGAATTCGTAATATCTTAGATGCTAAATCCATTATCCTCTTTGCCTATGGTGCTTCTAAGGCTCAAGCAATTGCGGGAACGGTACAAGGTGAGGTGACAGAATCTTTGCCAGCTAGTGCCCTTCAACGACATGAAGATGTGGTCATTATTGCAGATAAAGAAGCTCTGAGTTTGTTAGATGCCTGATTTTCTATTTCCTATCTAATTTTTAGATAGGATTTTTTATATTTATCAAAAACCTTGTAGAAAATATGTTATACTAATAAGGAATGATTTTTTTGGAGGATAAATGTGAAGAAGAAGTTTTTTGTACTTGGATTGATTTTATCAGCTGTTTTGTCGCCACTTGCTGCTAGTGCAGATGAATTAGTGGACAGAGCGCAGAAAATGTATCCAAATGATCACGTACAAGCGATTAATCGCCCCAAATCGTCTTTGATGATTGATGGTAATACAGGAGATGTGCTGTGGCAGGACAATATTGATGAGGTCCGTGACCCAGCCAGCATGAGTAAAGTCATGACTTTGTACTTGGTTTTTGAGGCGATAAAAGAAGGAAAACTCAGTTTGGACACGGTAATCAAGGCAACACCGCAAGACCAAGCTATCGCTGGTATTTATGAAATTTCCAATAATAAAATTGTTGCAGGTGTGGACTACACTGTTTCGGAGCTGATTACCATGACGGTTGTGCCATCATCTAATGCAACGACTGTCATGTTGGCGAATTATTTATCAAATAACGATCCAGATGCTTTTTTGGACAAAATGAATGCCAAGGCTCAGGAATTGGGCATGACCAACACCAAATGGTTCAATGCCAGCGGAGCAGCAGCGATTTCTTTCAAGGGCTACTATACTCCTCAGAATTATGACAATTATGCTAGCAATCAGACGACTGCGCGTGATTTGGGGATTCTGGTTTACAATTTTGTAAAAAATTATCCTGATATTTTAAACTATACTAATCAGGCTAAAGTGACGGTAAAAGCTGGCACGCCATATGAAGAAACGTTCGATACCTATAATTACTCTTTGCCGGGTGCTCGCTACGCTTTGGAGGGAGTAGATGGCTTAAAGACAGGATCAAGTCCGAATGGTGCCTTCAATTATATTGCGACGGTCAAACGTGGAGACCAGCGGGTGATTGGTGTCATTATGGGGGTTGGCGACTGGTCTGACCAAGACGGCGAATATTACCGTCATCCATTTGGCAATGCCTTAATCGAAAAAGCCTACGCTGACTATGAATACAAGAAGGTATTTTCTAAAGGAGAGCAGGAAATTGATGGGGAGACATACAATCTACCAGAAGATTTTTATGTGACGGTCAAAAAAGGCACTGAACCAAAAGTAAAAGTTGAAAATGGTGTCTTAAAAGCTGAAAATGACTTGACAACGCTCTCTACGCTAATCTCAGATGGTATGAAAGTGGAGCGAGTAGAACGATCTATCGCACAATCTGTGAAAGAAGTGGCTACAGGGAAAAATACCAAAAAAGCATGGTATAATCTTCTGATTAATAATCGCTTGCTTATCCTGTTGCCTGTCGGGATACTCGTCCTTATCTTGTTTGCCGAAAACTCTAAACGCAAAAAAAGAAGAGCGCAGGCTAAAACTAGACGAGATAGATACAGATAAATAATTTTCATCTATAAAGAAATCAAATAAAACTCAGTTGAAATAAATTGGTAGACTCCCTTTATAGTGGATAGTAAAAAACTAAAAATTTACTAGAAACTAAATGGAGAGTATATCAAATCACTGAGTTTTCTTTATATATTTTAGGAGTCTCCCTTGACCACTTTAAAAAAATTTCAGAATAGCTATTTTGTCTATTTTTTGATGTACAATTTTTATTTTCTTTCATTTTCGTTGTTTTCGACCTTGATATCAGTTTATATGCTGGATAAGGGGTACACGGCGGGTCAAGTATCCATTGTCGTATCAGCTTCCTTCTTTTCGTCCATGCTGGCTCAGCCAATCATGGGAATGTTGAATGATACACTCGGAATCAAGAGAGTTTCGCTTGTCAGCTTTGGGTTGATTATTTTAGGAGCCATCTTTTTCATGCAGGCTGATAATCTCTGGCTTTTGACCATCTGGTACAGTTTTGTCTTGATGCTCATTAACGGAGTCAGCACAGTGATGGATGTATTGGCGACCCAGAGCCCTTATAAATACGGGAAAATTCGAATTTGGGGGACAATCGGTTATGCCTTTGGTTCTCAGCTGGCAGGTTTGATTTATAAAAATATTTCTCCCCAGGCCATTTATTTGGTTTTTATTGGAACTATGCTGCTGAGTATTATAGGGGTTCTTGGTATGAATCCTAAGCGGGATAGGTTGACTAAAAAAACTGAAAAAAGAAACCATTCGTTCTTTTCAGCCATTCTTAAAAACAGAACTTATCTTTTTTATCTCATTCTTGTCGCCCTTTACTCAGGTGTGGGCAATACAGGTCACACTTATATTCCGTCCATGCTAGAAGCCAGTGGTTTGAGTGTTGACTGGGCAACGACGGTCGTAGCTGTCTCTGTACTATGCGAGGCGCCCTTAATCTTTTATTCCTACCTTTTCATGGATAAAATCTCTGTCAAAAAGTTGCTCTATATTTGCTTGGGCATGATGCTCCTTCAGTATGCGGTTTATGCTCTGAATTTTGGCTTAGGTTCGAAAATAGCAGTTACACTGCTTTCTAAACATGCTTCTGGTATGGTACTGACCATGCTTAGTCTGCGCATTGTAGCAAATTTGGTGGATGAAAAATATTTGGTGACAGCCTTTGCGCTGCTCCAGACAGGGAGAAATTTAGGGACGATTCTTATCCAGAATATGTCAGGCTCCATCTTGGATCACTTTGGCTATGACAGGATGAATCTTATGTTGACAGCCATTATCGGCCTTGTGCTCTTGCTTGCCCTCTTCTTGAAAGTTCCTGAAAAAAAGAATCAGAATTTATTTGGATAAGGAAAAACGAGTCTGGAAATTTTTCAGCTCGTTTTTGTTTTGGGAAATCAGCAAGAAAGGAGAAAGTGATTTCTTTGCCCCATTTCACAAGCTCTCACTTTGGCTTTTTAATTACGAATAAAGATATAAAAGACATTGTTTTGAAAGGGAAAATGCTCATGTTGCTTGCGAAAAATGAAGAGGGGATTTTGCTGAATGCGATGGAAAATCAGCCGTCCCTAGGCGATCAACTTTTTTGTCCGGCTTGTTCGGGGGAGGTCCGTTTTAAAAATGGAAGGGTCATGCGGCCACATTTTGCGCATATTTCTCTTGAAAATTGTTCGTCTTATGCGGAAAATGAAAGTGCGGAGCATTTGAACTTGAAAGCTGGACTTTATAGCTGGGGGAAGCAAAGCCAAGAGGTGCAGGTGGAGGCCTTTTTGCCTGAGATAAGGCAGATTGCTGACCTTTTGATAGACGACCGCATAGCGCTGGAAATCCAATGTAGTCCTCTCAGTCAGGAACGACTAGAAGAAAGGACGCTGTCCTATCGCCAGCATGACTATCCAGTCCTCTGGCTTTTGGGCAAGAAATTATGGCTAAGACAGTCGCTGACGAAACTGCAAAAGGACTTTCTTTATTTTAGTCAACATATGGGCTTTCATCTTTGGGAATTGGATGAGAAAAAGCAGGAGCTTCGGCTTAAGTATCTCATTCACGAAGACTTGCATGGGCGAGCTCAGTACAAGGTCAAATCCTTTCCCTTTGGTCAAGACTGCCTTTTATCTGTCCTCCGAAGACCCTTTCAGAAGCAGGGGCTAGAGAGCTATCTGGCTAAGCAAGATCCGGAGATTTGTCGCTATGTTCGTCAGCAACTTTATTACCAGCAGCCTCGATGGATGAAGCTCCAAGCCCAGCTTTATCAAAAAGGAGACAATCTTCTGACCAAGTCAGCCGAGGATTTTTATCCGCAGGTTCGGCCTGTTCAAGCCAGCTCCTTTTGCCAAATAACAAGAGATTTGACACCCTATTACCAGCACTTTAATCGCTATTATCAGGCTGAAAACAATAAGCAGCTTCAAATTATCTATCCACCGGTATTTTATGCGAGGAGGAGAGCAGATTCTTAAATGTTATTCCACTTCCTATTGATTAAGAAGAGAGTTTTTACCTATACTTTGAATTTAAGAATATTTGAAAATCCTGTATAATAAAGTAATAAGTTAGATATTCCAAAATTCTAATTTTGACTAGTCCAACCAACTTTACCAAAGATGAGAAATGAAAGGAGCTGTCATGAAGAAATTTTTTGTAATATTTCTGAGTATCATTACGCTCAGTTCGGCTATGCTTTTAGGAGGATGTAGTATGTTAAACAGTCGTTCAGAAAAACAAGAAATGCTTCAGATTGCGGAGAGTAAAAAGATGAAGAAGGCGATTGAGAAAGAGTTGAGAGAATTGGATCCTAAAGCTCTGACAGCAGAGGGGAAGATTAAAACGTATAAAATTGAAAAGAATAAATTAGATTTCAATCCGATGGGAGGATTAGACATCTATTTAATAATTAATGATGATAAGAAGTTTGAATTAGACATGACTTTTCAAGAAAATTCAACCACTGGCGAATACGAGACGGGTGGTTATGGCATGTCTCCGGAATTTAACGAGCTAATTAGAGGAGAAAAGTAATATGCCTGATTATAAAAACCCTATTGATGGTAGCGAATATAGAGATAAACAACATGTTGAGACTGCTTTATATGAGTATAGGAGTATGTATGTTGGTAAACAATATGATGTAAAAGGGGGGGGATTATTTAGGCACCGTCTCTCAAATTTACGACAATGTAAATAGCAATGAAGAACAATTTTTATCTTTTCAAACCTCCAATAATGATTGCGCTTCCATATCCTTTAGAAAAATAGCATAACAATAAATTAAAACATTAATCAAAATCCAGTTTCCCATTTTCGTTAAGGTATCAGCTTTAGCAAATATGAGAAATGAAAGGAGCCACTATGAAGAAAATTTTCGTAATATTTCTGAGTATTATTACGCTCAGTTCAGCTATGTTTTTAGGAGGGTGCAGTATGCTAAATAGTCGGTCAGAAAAACAAGAAATGATTCAGATTGCGGAGAGTAAAAAGATGAAGAAGGCGATTGAGAAAGAGTTGAGAGCACTGAATCCTAAAGCTCTGACACCGGAAGGGAAGATTAAAACGTATAAAATTGAAAAGAATAAACTAGATTTCAATCCGATGGGAGGATTAGACATCTATTTAATAATTAATGATGATAAGAACTTAGAATTAGACATGACTTTTCAAGAAAATTCAACTACTGGCGAATACGAGACGGGTGGCTATGGTATGTCTCCGGAATTTAACGAGCTAATTAGAGGAGAAAAGTAATATGCCTGATTATAAAAATCCTATTGATGGTAGAGAATATACAGATAAGCAACATGTTGAGACTGCTTTATATGAGTATAGGAGTATGTATGTTGGTAAACAATATGATGTAAAAGGGGGAGATTATTTAGGAACAGTCTCTCAAATTTACGACAATGTACATGGCAATGAAGAGCAGGTTTATGTACTGACAAATAATGGTAAAGGAACTAAGCAATCTCCAGTCCCCTACTCGGCTTCGGATACTGAGCGTGCTCAGGTGCAGGATGTGACGGTCATGATGCAGGGATCGCAGACCAAGACGCACACTCCTAAGCTACTCCATGACACTGTTACGGATTGGCTGCCTACAGACTTTGTGACAGCGGCCCACCGCCTGGGTCCTGTCGGTGCAGTGGAACATGCTACCCCTTTTGTTTATCGCCATTCCCAAAATATCATCACTCAGAAAAGCCGAGAAGTGCTGGATAAAGCAGATCGAGATGCTAGCAATAATATAGGAGATGCGGTCGGATTCTTTAATAAAGATGTTGGTCAGGCTGTGACGAGGGGGCTTAATTCTTTAAATAAAAATCCCTTCAATGAGCTAAGGAAGGATGTTCTGTCAAATAGTGCAGGTATATTTGGAGGAGCCGTAGTGACAGGTGTTACCTCTACACCGATTATGCTAGCTGCTGGCGGTCTTAAACTGACTCAAAAGTTTCCGCCCGCTCAGTTTGAGGATGCTGCTAAGCACCTCAAGGAAACCATTCGCAAATATCCCAATGCTAAGATTGACCTTTACGGACATTCTTTGGGATCGATGGATATCCAGTATGCTCTTGCCAGTCTGACCGAGGAGGAGATGCGCCATATTGGTACGGTTCACATCTATAACGGCCCTAATATCTATCCTCTCCTGACCAAGGAACAGAAGGTACGACTGGATAGCGCTAAGTACAAGATCTTCAATCATATCGATCATAAAGACATTGTCAGCCTAGGCTACAGCTTATCTGGTAGTGAAAATGCAGCTGGTATCGTCCGTCATATTAAAACTACCGGAAAAAGCATTGATGACCAGCATATGATGAAGGGGTATATCTATGACAAAAATAAAAACTTTGTGCTCATGGATGGGACAGGAAAAATCACCATCAAAGATACTATTAAAGCAAATATGATTCCCTATCAGAACATGAAAAAGTACTTATCGAAGGGAGGATTTAGCGGTAACGAAAAAATTTATCTGGACAGTGTCCAAGCGCAAGCAATTGCACAAAATCTAGTAAATGTGGCTAAGTTAGGATATGAAACTTTACAGCAAGCTAGAGATCAAGTTGTTGGAGAAGCCGAAATTCTAGCAGAGGAGTTGCACAAAGTTCCGTGGGGCTTTAGTCTTAGTCCGGATGAGGTGGTTGCAGCTTATCAAGCTGGAGGGGCAGATTATCAATCGCTGGTTCTATCTTTGCAAGAGCACTTTGACAGCCGTTTATCCAAGGTTCAGGCGCTTCAAACGACCTTTACAGCTCTAACAGAGCAGCTTAATGCTGGTATTCAGCAACTATTGGATAAGGATCAGGTATTAGCGGGAGATTTTGAGCAATGGAACCAAGTCAAGCAATGAGACAGGATATCACCCAAAAAGAAAAAGAGATGGAAGACCTCTGCTCGGAGCTTCAGCGGGAACGCTTGAAGATTGAGAAGGAGCGAGACGTCATCATGTCTAAGAAAAGAGCTTTTTCCGATATGCTTCAAGAAGAGTATGAAATGGTAACAGCCATTTTACGGAAACAGGAGTGGGATACTAGTGTTGAATGGCAAGCTCTAAATCAGTATATAGAATCCTATGATATAATAGCTTACGAAGCCAGTAATGACCAGTTGAAAAAATTAGATTTGAAAGATGAGGAATTGGTAGAAAACTTCTTAAGACAGAGGCGCCGCTTAGAGTGGGATATTGAGGAGAACTATCGCCGTCTTCGTGAATCTAAATGAATAACAACAGATGCTTTAGTGAATAAAAATAACAGGCATAGGATCGAATAGAGTTAGAGTAAAGGAAAAGTTTATGTTTATAACAGAATCAGGCTCAGAACCAGTAAGAGCTTATTTTTCATCATCCAAAACGATTGATTTAGTAGAAATCAAGAAAACAGTAGAAAAGCAAATTATAACAAATGTCCTAGCTCCGCTCTTACTAGCTCAAAGAAACAGGCTGCAGAGCACGTATGATAATCTTTTTACCGATGTTGCAAAGACTGTTCAGGAGAGTGTGAAAGTAGCTGCGGATCAGTTAGATGACTCAATGAAAGGCCAATTTTCTAAAAAAGTTGTGACCGTCATAAAAGAAAACAGTGAGAAATATAAAGAAATTTAACAATTGAGCTCTTTTGGATTCGAGTCCTGATTGGTCAGGAATTGGGTACAGAGAGCTCTTTTAAATGAAGTTTATCTATTTGTCTACCCTGCTATTTTGATGCTTTGTACGTTTGTCAATGATGTGAGACCAAACGAAAGTTATCTAAAAACTTGATATGGTATTCT
>NZ_JPEN01000082.1 GCF_000767835.1 Streptococcus sinensis
GGGACGACGAAATCGAATTCTAACGAATTACCGATTTCTGTCCCACTCTCGATTTTTCTGATTTTATCTTTCAAAAAGTCGGTCGATCTTTTCGATTTTTTGTCTCTTTTTCAAAAGCTGCCAACCAAGCGGTTTATAAGCGCTAGGACAAAAAAGATCGACCGACTTTTTTCATTGAAATCTTGAAAAAAGCCCTATTTTTTGATACAATCAATCTAGAAACAGCGAAAATGCTGTTGTTATACCTTACCTATAAGGAATTGAGACACTCTTCATTGAGCCTCCAGAGCTGGTCCTCCAAACAATGAATCTCGTTATACCTTACCTATAAGGAATTGAGACGCTGATATTGCCGTTATTTTGCCAAGAACTTTTTTTCGACATTCTTGTTATACCTTACCTATAAGGAATTGAGACTTTTCTGCAGTCAATCGTTCTTTTAATGACATAATTTTACGTTATACCTTACCTATAAGGAATTGAGACATTCATCTGATCAATAATAGATTTTTCTATGCCAGATGAAAAAAGTAATACCTTACCTATAAGGAATTGAGACATATGAAAATACGCATATAATGCGGCATATGAATCATACAGGGATTATGGTTATACCTTACCTATAAGGAATTGAGACTCAGCTTTGCTAGCTACTGGAACTGTTTGAGCTTCTTGTTCATTAGTTATACCTTACCTATAAGGAATTGAGACGTGAGGTCGGTTATCGGATATAGCGTAAATGTTTCGAACGAGCGTTATACCTTACCTATAAGGAATTGAGACTTAACGGAATGAAGCGTTCGCTATATACGATTTCATCAATCGTTATACCTTACCTATAAGGAATTGAGACGAAGAGTTGTGGAGTTTTACCTTCTAGGGATAGTAGTAAATCAGTGTTATACCTTACCTATAAGGAATTACTTGTGTGTCTTTGTTTGTCTCCGAGGGCATCAAAAAAGCGAGCATATTCTTTTCGGCTGGGAAGCATGAGAATTTGTTCGCCTTTTGTTTGGTAGGAATATTTGAAATTTCTGTCATGATTTGCTATACTAGTAGCAGTTAGAGATTGTAGCGGAGCTGTTGCCCCCTACATGGATAATCAAGAAAAGTACTCTTCAGTGCTTTTTTATTGTTATAGAAAATGGAGGGATTATGCTTTACATTTGGTCTTATTTGACACGCTACCCCAAGTGGTTGGTGCTGGATTTTGTGGCAGCCATTTTTTTTGTAGTGGTCAATCTAGGGCTGCCAACGGTTTTGGCGCGTATGATTGACGAAGGGATTAACCAGGGCGATCAGGAACGCCTGTATTTCTGGGGTTTTATCATGCTGCTGGTTATTATCCTTGGGATTTTGGGGCGGATCGTCCTTTCCTATGCTGCTGGGAAATTAACGACCAGCATGGTGCGGGATATGCGGAATGATCTCTATGATAAGTTGCAGGAGTATTCCCATCATGAGTACGAGCAGATTGGCGTTTCTTCGCTGGTGACGCGGATTACCAGTGATGCCTTTGTCCTTATGCAGTTTGCTGAGCAAACGCTCAAGATGGGGGCTATCACGCCTATCATGATGCTGTCGTCTATCCTCATGATTTTCCTGACCAGCCCGTCCATGGCTTGGATTGTGGCGATCTCAGTGCCTTTTTTGGCAATCGTAGTCTGGTATGTGGCGGTCAAGACGCGTCCCTTGTCTGAAAAGCAGCAGAAGACGCTGGACAAGATCAACCAGTATGCTCGGGAAAATCTGACTGGTCTGCGGGTCATTCGAGCCTTTGCCCGTGAAGAATTTCAGGAAGAGCGCTTCGCTAATGAAAATGAAATCTATGCGGAGAATTCCAACCGTCTCTTTAAATTGACAGGTTTGACGGAGCCTCTCTTTGTGCAGATTATCATTGCCATGATTGTGGCCATTGTCTGGTTTGCCCTCAAGCCTCTAGGCAGCGGCGAGTTGAAAATCGGAGATTTGGTTGCCTTTATCGAGTACAGTTTCCATGCCCTTCTGTCCTTCCTTCTCCTGTCCAGTCTCTTTACCATGTATCCACGGACAGCGGTCTCTAGCGAGCGGCTGAAGGAAGTCATGGATATGCCGATTTCCATCGATCCAAATGAGAATGGGATCAAGGAAACTGCGACGCGTGGCTATCTGGAATTTGACAATGTGACCTTTGCCTATCCAGGTGAGACAGAAAATCCAGTCCTGCATAATATTTCTTTCAAGGCCAAGCCGGGGGAAACGATCGCCTTTATCGGCTCTACAGGCTCTGGTAAGTCTTCCTTGGTTCAGCTGATTCCGCGTTTCTATGATGTGACCTTGGGCAAGATTTTGGTGGATGGAGTGGATGTCCGCGCTTATAATCTAAAAGCTCTCCGTCAGAAGATTGGCTTTATCCCGCAGAAAGCTCTGCTATTTACCGGGACGATCGCTGAAAATATCCGCTATGGTAAGGAAGATGCTAGCTCTGAGGAGCTCAATCAAGCAGCAGATGTGGCTCAGGCTCGCGACTTTATCGAGAGTAGAGAAGAGCGCTACGAGACGCACTTGGCCGAAGGCGGCAGCAATCTATCCGGTGGCCAAAAGCAACGCCTGTCCATTGCGCGTGCGGTTGTCAAGGAGCCAGATATTTATATCTTTGACGATTCTTTCTCGGCTCTGGACTACAAGACGGATGCGACTTTGCGCCGCCGCCTCAAGGAAGTGACTCAGGATGCAACGGTTCTCATCGTGGCTCAGCGGGTCGGAACCATTATGGATGCGGATCAGATTATCGTCCTAGACAAGGGTGAAATCGTGGGTCGAGGCCGGCATGAAGAACTGATGGAAAATAATGCCATCTATCGCGAAATCGCCAATTCCCAGCTCAATAGCCAATCACTAACAGAAGAATAGGAGGAAGAGATGAAAGAAAATAGTTTTGTCCGCTTATGGGGCTATCTAAAAGTCTATAAAGCCGCCGTGCTTCTTGCAGTCTTCCTCAAGATTGTCAGCGTGGTCATGAGTGTCTTAGAGCCATTTGTCCTAGGGCTTGCTATCACAGAGCTGACGCAAAATCTGCTGGATATGGCCAAGGGAGTACCCGGTGCAGCTATCAATAGCAGCTATGTGGCTTGGATCATGCTGCTCTACTTTATTCGTGCCCTCTTTTATGAGATTGGTTCTTACTTTTCTAACTATTTCATGACCAATGCTGTGCAGAGTACTGTCCGCGACATGCGCAATGAGCTCAGTCATAAGATCAATCAAATTCCTGTCTCTTACTTTGACAAGCACCAGTTTGGTGATTTGATTGGGCGCTTCACTAGTGACGTGGAGACTGTCTCAAATGCTCTCCAACAAAGCTTTTTGCAAGTGGTCAATGCCGTTATGACGCTGATTTTAGTCATCGGGATGGTTTTGTATCTGAATCTCCAGCTGGCCTTGATCGTTATCGTCAGCATTCCTCTGACCTATATGGGAGCAAGAATTATCCTCAAAAAATCCCAGCCTTACTTTAAGAAGCAGGCGGATGCTTTGGGAGCCATGAATGGCTTTGTTCAGGAAAATCTGACAGGCTTCAATGTCCTCAAACTTTATGGTCGGGAAGAGACTTCGGCTGAGGATTTTCGAGCTATTACTCAAAATTTGCAGGAAGTAGGTTTTAAAGCCAGCTTTATCTCTGGGCTCATGATGCCCGTTCTTAATGCGATTTCGGATTTAACCTATCTCATCGTGGCTCTGGTAGGCGGTTTACAGGTTATTGCTGGTCAGCTGACTATCGGGAATATGCAGGCCTTTGTCCAGTACGTTTGGCAGGTCAATCAGCCTATCCAAAACCTTACCCAGCTGGCAGGTCAGCTCCAGAGTGCCAAGTCTTCGCTGGATCGGATTTTCCAGATTTTGGATGAGCCAGATGAAGTTATGGACAATACCGTCCAGCTAGATAAGGACTTGACTGGTCAAGTCAGCTTCAAAAATGTAGACTTCCAATATGTGGCAGACAAGCCGCTGATTCGCAACTTTAATCTGGAAGTCCAGCCGGGTGAAATGGTGGCTATTGTCGGACCGACTGGGGCGGGTAAGACGACCCTGATCAACCTGCTCATGCGTTTCTACGATGTGACTAAGGGCTCTATCAGCGTAGACGGCCACGATATTCGTCAGCTATCCCGTCAAGACTATCGTAAGCAATTTGGTATGGTTCTGCAGGACGCTTGGCTTTATGAAGGAACTATCAAGGAAAATCTTCGCTTTGGTAACCTTGATGCTACCGATGAGGAGATTGTGGAAGCAGCCAAATCAGCTAATGTAGATCACTTTATTCGTACCTTGCCAGGTGGCTATAATATGGAAATGAATCAGGAATCTAGCAATATTTCGCTAGGGCAAAAGCAGCTCCTGACGATTGCACGGGCTCTCTTGGCGGATCCTAAGATTCTGATTTTGGATGAGGCGACTTCCTCGGTTGATACTCGTTTGGAGCTCTTGATTCAAAAAGCCATGAAAACTCTTATGCAGGGGCGGACGAGCTTTGTCATTGCTCACCGCTTATCTACTATCCAAGAAGCAGATAAGATTTTGGTGCTCAAGGATGGACAAATCATTGAGCAGGGCAATCACGAGTCGTTGCTGGCCGACAAGGGATTCTATCATGACTTGTATATGAGCCAATTTTCGGATAAGAAAGAAGCCTAGATATATATAAAAGGAAACTCAGCTGAGTTTCCTTTTAAAAATGACGAAAAATAGTGAAGAATTTGACTGAGATTTGGGTGGGGAATGTTTAAGAAAACTCATATCTATCTGGTTTTACGATAGGACAGTTCCACGTCGTGTGGTGCCAAGAGCAATTGTCAGATAAAAAAATTGATGATTAGCTATATATTTTAAATTTGTAAAAATAAGGGATTGACTCCTGAGCTGAACGAAAGCAGGAGTAAGAGTTCAAGGAATATGTAGACCAGTTGCAGTAGAGGATGAAAAGGTAGGTAATTTCTTGAACACAAGCAAATAAGTGTAGCAACAGAAAGTCTCCAGCGTAAAATTATGTTCCTAGTACATCATAAAAACATTTTGAACAAAGAAAACGATTCGATATAAAACGAACAAAAAGTTTTTGAAATTTAAAAGCGAAATGCTATATCCTTGAAAAAGATGCGATTATCAAAAAATGCTCTCTAAATATTCAACTTAAATCAAAATTAATTTCATGAAGTTCGTATTAAAACATATTTTGTATTATAAATCCCTTTTATTCAGTATAACTTATCCAAATATCTTGCAGAAAAGTGAGTTTATAGTTATAATGGAAAAGCATTTTAAAGTGGGAGAGGAGTTTCTAATGATTAAAAAGGGTGCTTTAACAGGCTTGCTTTTATTTGGAATGTTTTTTGGAGCTGGAAATCTAATTTTCCCCCCTCAGCTTGGGTTGGAATCGGGTCCTCAATTTTGGGCAGCGATTGCAGGGTTTGTTTTGTCTGGAGTTGGGATTGCCATCTTGACTTTGGTTGTCGGAGCTTCGAATCCTAAAGGTTATATGGATGAAATTTCACAAAAAATTGCTCCTTGGTTTGCAATTGCTTATCTTGTGGTTCTCTACCTTTCGATTGGTCCTTTCTTCGCCATTCCACGGACCGCTACAACAGCTTTCTCTGTCGGAATTGAGCCAATGCTGCCGGCAGATTCTCATACGATTTGGCTTTTTATCTTCACCACAATTTATTTTGTGTTGGCGTATATCATCGCTTTTAATCCATCAAAGATTTTGGACAGTATCGGCCGCTATCTGACTCCAATTTTCGCGATTTTGATTGTCGTTTTGGTTGTTCTTGGGGCGTTCAGATATGGAGTGGCTGCTCCCCAGCCCGCTACTGCTGAGTATGCTGGATCTGCTTTTGGCGCAGGTTTCCTTCAAGGCTACAACACTCTAGATGCTCTGGCCTCAGTTGCTTTTAGTGTGGTTGCTGTAGCGACCCTAAACCAGCTCGGATTTAAAAATAGAAAAGAATATGTTTCAACAATCTGGGTGGTTGGTATCCTTGTAGCCATGGGCTTTAGCATCCTGTATATTGGGCTCGGATTTTTGGGGAATCATTTCCCGCTTGATACAGCTCAACTGCCTCAAGGGGCGAATATTGGAGCTTCTGTTCTTTCCTCAGCAACTCAGGCAATTTTTGGTCTAGCGGCTCAGATTTTCCTAGCGGTCATGGTAACGGTGACTTGCTTTACAACGACAGCTGGTCTCATTGTCTCAACTGGTGAGTTTTTCCATAATACTTTTCCTAAATTATCTTATAAAGTGTATGCGACTGTCTTTACTTTGATAGGCTTTGCTATAGCCAATCTTGGGCTCAATGCCATTATCCAGTATTCACTCCCAGTCCTGATGATTCTTTATCCAATTACGATTACCATTGTTATGATTGTGATTGTTAATAAAATTTTGCCACTTTCGAAACCTGGGATGCAGTTTACGATTGCCATAGTTGCTTTGATTGCTGCGGCCAGCGTTTTGGCGCCCCAGTTTAAAATAAAGGGGCTAGAGAATATGATAAATTCTCTGCCTCTTGCCGGAGCCTCTCTTCCTTGGTTGCTCCCAGCCATAGCAGGTATTATTCTTTCACTCTTTCTGCCAAATAAACAAAAGAGTGAGCGTTTTGAGCTAGATTGATTCTGCAAAATCTAAGTTCTTAAAAAACCAGTGAAATTTCGATATTCGCTGGATTTTTCTTTTTCATTAAAAATAGCATAATATTAATGGCTTTTAGTGAATAGAGGTCGGCAATGAGGATAATCTGCATATGGGAAAATGGTTGTGAACTGGGGAGTTCTTCCAGTTTTTGTGCTGAATCAGTAAAATGGGGGAATTAAACTTGTTTATAAGAGCTAATGTTGCTGTGATTGTTTTTCATCATTTGGTTATTATGCAGATAGGGAGTTTCTTTTGAAAAATAATGAAAAAGATTGTATAATGAAAAGGTGATCATTAGCTTTGAGCTCTGGAGGTGATGGTGCTGCTTATACGTAAAGCTAGCGAAGAGGACTGGCAGATTATTCAGGACATTTGTACCGAAACTTGGCTGAGCACTTATCAAGAAATCTACTCCTCCCAGTACATCCGGCGAGTTTTTGAAATATTTTACAGTCAAGAGCGCTTAGTAAAGGACTTGACCGAGCTCTCTCCTGAATGGAATGGCTACTGGCTGGCAGAAGTAGATGGTCAAGCTCTCGGATGCATTGGAGGCGGTATGGGGGAGGACGGTAGAGCTAATATCTATGTTCTCTATGTTTTGCCTCGAGCTCAACGATTGGGAGTTGGTCATGCCTTGGTCCGTACCTTAACGGATTATCAAAAATCGGAACATCAAGCTGTGGAACAAGCTGTCACAGTGACCGAAGGAAATACTCTCGGTATTTCTTTCTACGAAAAAGAAGGCTTTGGCTTTGAAAATGCTACTAAAAATTGGATTGATAGTAGTCAGGCCAGGGATTTACACTATTTCAGAAATATTTAAAAATAAAAAGGAGCATTTATGCAAGTTATTAAGCGTAGCGGTGAAGTTGTTGAATTTGACCCAGATAAGATTTATCAAGCTGTTTTGAAGGCAGCACAGACTGTGTATGTTCTGACGGACGATCTCCGTCAAAATCTGGCTTTGGTGACTAAAAAAGTTGTTTTAGATTTGGAAGAAGCCAAGGTAGAGCGCGCGACTATTAGCATGATTCAGTCCATGGTAGAGAATCGTCTTTTGGGAGCGGGCTACATTACCATTGCTGAGCATTACATTTCGTACCGCTTGCAGCGTGATTTGGAGCGTAGCGGCTACGGAGACCATATCGCTGTCCATCTGCATTTTGAGCAGATCCGATAAAAGTAGTTCCTCATACAACTGTATTACAAGACGCAGGTAATGGCTGTTCTGAAATGAGGGTATCCTATTTAGCTCGAATCTGAAAATATAAGAGCAAGGGAAGTAAGAATCTATGGGGTGTTGCGCTTCATTGTCAGCTGTAGCGATTAGAGAAAAGCTAAAATCTGGAGAGGGTCAGTTTGGTCTTCTCCTTTTTACTACCCTTTTTCCTCTTTTCTTTGATATTTTTCAAAATAACTTGACAAAAATATTGACAAAGTGTATGATATTAACCAGTTAATTAACCAGTTAATGATAATCAAGGAGTTTTTATGAAACAAAGTAAGAGAATTGCAACTTGGCTCAGTCTGCTGGCTCTGGCCCTGTGTCTATTGGGCTGTCAGTCTCAGAAGGAGTCTGGCAACGCTAATCCATCCCAAGGCTTGAAGATTGTGACGAGTTTTTATCCTATCTATTCTATGGTCAAGGCTATATCGGGGGACCTGAATGATGTGCGCATGATTCAGTCTAGTAGCGGCATTCATGATTTTGAGCCTTCAGCCAATGATGTGGCAGCCATCTATGATGCGGATGTCTTTGTCTATCACTCGCGTACCTTGGAGTCCTGGGCGGGCGAGCTCAATCCAAGTTTGCAGCATTCTAAGGTTCAGGTCCTTGAGGCTTCTCAAGGTATGGAGCTGGATCGGGTCGTAGGCTTGGAAGATGTCCAAGCAGGGCAGGGAGTGGATGAGAAGTCGCTCTATGATCCCCATACCTGGCTGGATCCTCAGAAGGCTGCGGAGGAGGCCCAGATTATTGCCGACAAGCTGTCGGAGCTGGATAGCGACCATCGAGATACTTATCAGGCTAATGCTCGAAAATTTCAAGAACAGGCCAAGGAGCTGACCGAGCGTTACCAGAAGATTTTTGATAAAGTGACCAACAAGACCTTTGTCACCCAGCATACAGCCTTTTCTTATCTAGCCAAGCGTTTTGGGCTGACCCAGCTGGGCATTGCTGGTATCTCACCAGAGCAGGAGCCTAGTCCACGCCAGCTGACAGAGATAGAGGACTTTGTCAAGGAGCACAAGGTGCAGACCATTTTTGTGGAAAGCAACGCTTCCTCGAAAATTGCCCAGACTTTGGTCAAGGCGACCGGTGTAAAAATCAAGGAGCTGAATCCTCTGGAAGCAGCCCCAGCCAATCAACTGTCTTATTTAGAAAATTTAGAAGCAAATCTAGCTGTTTTAGCCAAAGATTTGAAAGAATAAAGGAGAACCATGAAAAAGAAATATTTCCTTGCTTCAGTCGCTATACTGGCTGTCGGTCTTGGCACTTACGGGCTCATCCAATGGCAAGCTCAATCCCGACCCCAGACCAAAGATAACCAAGTAGCCTATATTGAGGACAAGACTTCGGATGGCAAGACGGATAAAAATAAAAAATTGACATCTGACCAAATCAATGACGAGGAAGGTATTGAAGCGGAGCAGATTGTCGTGAAAATCACAGATCAGGGCTACGTCACTTCCCATGGAGACCATTACCATTACTTTGATGGAAAGGTGCCTTTTGATGCCATTATCAGCGAAGAGTTGATTATCCGAGATCCTAACTACACGCTGCAGGAAGCAGATATTATCAATGAGGTCAAGGATGGCTATATCATTAAGGTGGAGGGAAAGTATTATCTCTACCTCAAGGATGCCAAGCATACCAGCAATGTCCGCTCGGTGGAGGAGATTGCCCAACAGAAAAAGCTGCATAAGACCAAGGAAGAAGGCGATAGTGGCAAATCCTCCAGTACAAAAGCGAGCAGGACTCGAGATTTCAGCCAGCCTAGCAAGTACCTAGCTGCGGGAAAGACAGCAACAGACCTTGCAGGAGTTAGCTATCAAGGCCAAGGGTATTATAAGACGGATGATGGTTATACTTTCAGTCCGTCTGACATCATCGAGGATACTGGCGATGCTTTTATCGTGCCGCATGGCGGGCATTTTCACTACATTCCTAAGAGAGACTTGTCGCCAGCAGAATTAGCGGCGGCTCAGAGCTACTGGAATAGTAGGCAGGCCGGCGGACGGGTGAATCCGCCTAACTACGCTTCTTCTAATAATTGGAACCAGAATAGTGCTAGCAGTCAGGATGGACCTGTGTCAAATCCGAGTCCACAACTGTCAAACCTTTCAAAGATTGAGCAGCCAAATCCTGGGCTAGTGCCTCTTCAGCCTAGTCAGTCCAAACCGTCTCAGCCCTCCTTACCGAGTCTGCTGCAGCAACTCTATGCCCTGCCCTTGTCTCAGCGCTATCGTGAAGGGGATGGCCTAGTATTTGACCCGCTGAAAATAAGCCGTCGGACGGACAAGGGGGTTGTTATTCCACACGGAGATCACCATCATTTCATTCCTTATGACAAACTGTCAGACTTGGAAGGACGGATTGCCCGCTTGATTCCCATTGGTTATACCTATCAGCCGCTGGGAGATCCTCTGCAAGCTTTGAAGCCTCAGCTACCGTCTCAGCCTGAGCACGACCATGGTTTTCATGCGGAAGCTGTCATCTCAAAAGATGAGGAAGGTTATGTTGTCCAACATGGAGGCCATGCTCATTACTTCTTTAAAAAGGATTTGACGGCAGATCAAATTGAAGCAGCAGAAGCTAACTTGGCTAAGCAAAAACATTCAAGCCAGTCCAGTCCAGTCAGCGCAGAATATGATCGCTATTCTCGCGATGCCAGTGATGAGGAAAAGATGGCTTATATCTCCAAGACTTATGGAGTTCCGCGCGAAGCGATTAAGATTTCCAAAGGCTTCTTCGTCTTTAATAATCCAGATCAAGCTTATGACCCGACCCATATCCACCCTTATGCTGTCAGAAAAGAGCATGTCCGTATTCCTTTAGAGACAGGGAATCCTGAGCTGGACTTTTTAAATGAGCTCTATACAACGGCTCTGCGTTCAGGTTTGTCACCTTACAGCATTCAAGTAGAAAATGGTCAGTTTGTTATTCCCCACGGGGACCACAATCATTACATTCGTGTACAGTCTAAAGGTGTTGACTTAGGTCTAAAGAATAAACTGCCAGCCTTACAATCAGCCTATCAGGCCGGAACCTATAGTGAAAAGCCCGTTCTTGAGAAAGTGGAAGCTCTGCTTACAGCGAGTCGAACTATTTATGCTGACGATCTGTTGATGCAGCGCCGAATTGAGCTTGCTTTAGGAAACTTTGTAGAAACCATGAAGCAATTGCCAAGCAATTCGACAGCTGGCTATTTGGCTAGTTTGGATCAGTTTGATAAGCACTATATTCACGTAGATAAGAGCGCTCAAACTGAGAAGTTGACGGAAGTAGATAAGAAATATCAGGAACTGGTCGATAAAATCAAACGTCTGGAAACAGACAGCTACAATGTCAATAAGACTTCCTTGCTCAGTGAATTGCAGCTAGCTAAGGTGGAGAAAAATGAAGTTAAGATAAATGAAATCGATCAACTGCTGACCAGTCTTCAAGATTATCAAGACAGGACAGGGGTGACTTCTGTCGAATATCTAAAGGCCTTCTATCTAGCCGTAGATGATGCACGATTGCAGCCAGAGCTTCGTAAAAAAGTTGCAGACTTAGCTATGAAACTCTACAAGTCACAAGCCTTTATCGAAGCGGTTGATTTGAAAGCTTTATTCTTGGATCTCTATCAGACGAAGCTAGAAGTTGATAAGGCTCTTGCTAGTGGTGAGACGGCTCCAGCAAAAAGTAAAACAATTCTAGATACAGAAAAGACTGATGATCAAAACTACAAAACAGCTATCTATGGCTTCTTGAAAGAATTGTACGGTGAATTTGCACCGCAGCCAAAAGTAGAGATTCCAGATGAAACTTTCCAAGCTCTCTTCCAGCAAGGGCAAACGCTTTTAGAAAGAATCAAAGATTCTGCTAGTCAGGAAGATTATAAGAATCGATTAATGGCACTTCAGGCAGATTTACAAGCAGCCAGCAAGGATAGAGAAGCTATTTTAGCAGATGGCAAGATTCTCTTGGCTAAGATGGTTGAGACCATCAAAGCTCAGCAAGCAGAAAGCAGTCCGAAAGACCAAGAGCTCTATAAGAAAATCTATGTCCTCCTCATGGCTGCCCATAAGTTGCTTGAGGAGCAAAATGCCTCGGATGAATTGTTTACTAAGTTAGATGCTCTATTTGATAAGCTTGCGGATAGCAAGGTCAATAAAGAGGAATTGCTTACAGAAGTTCAGATTTTTATCGAAGGCCTTCAACATCAGGGTAAAGTTGAAAATCTGGTCTCTGACGCGGGTAAATCTGAAGAGAAAGATTCCGAAGCAGGGAAATCTGCTGAAACATCTATGGAAGCTGCCTCTGCTAAGGTGTCAAGTGAGACTCAAGCTTCAGCAAGCATCAGTCCCAATCAAGCAGTCTCTGATAGCACTGCTCCAGAATCAAAAGAACAAGGGGCCAATACTGTGCAAGAAAAGTCGAATCAGTCTTCTGTTCAAGATCCTTCAACAAATGAAGTAGCAGGACAATAAGAGGTAGGCGGTTTAATCAATGCTGTCTCTCAGGAAAACTTCTGTGTTCCAGAATGTGCTGGAGTAGGTCCAACAAGGATAAATTTTACTCTGGAAATTGGATCAGAATTAGGAAAATAGAATGAAAAAGCGAACATGCTAATTTTGTGGGAGATTAGCTGTGTTCGCTTTTTATATTCATTAAAGTTTATTTTTCTTGATAGGAAACAATGCCGATAATGGTATCGACAGCGCGTTCCATGGTTTCTAGGCTGACATATTCGAAGCGACCGTGCATGTTTTCACCACCAGCAAAGAGGTTAGGTGTCGGAATGCCCATAAAGGAAATTTTAGAGCCATCAGTTCCGCCACGAATCGGCTCGATAATCGGCTGGATGTCCAGACTTTCCATGACTGCTTTGGCGATATGGATCGGTGTCATGTCCTTTTCAATGACCTGCTTCATATTGTAATACTGGTCTTTAAGGGTCAAAATAACACGCTCGCTGCCCAGCTCTTGGTTCATCTTATCAGCAATGGCCTGCATAGCAGCTTTGCGATTTTCAAAAGCCTCTGTCTCAAAGTCGCGGACAATGTAGCTAGCCTGAGCTTCTTCGACTGTACCGGTCAGGTTCATCAGGTGGTAGAAGCCTTGGTAGCCCTCGGTCTTCTCTGGTCGGTCGGTTTCTGGCAGTTGGTTGTGGAAGTCAATCGCCAGCTGGAGAGCGTTGACCATTTGGTCTTTGGCAGTTCCTGGATGGACATTGCGGCCTTGGAAGGTTAGTTCTGCTCCAGCAGCGCTAAAGGTTTCGTACTGAAGTTCCCCTAGCGGTCCGCCGTCCACTGTGTAGGCAAAGTCTACATTGAAGTCTTCAGCATCAAACTTATCAGCCCCGATCCCGATTTCTTCATCTGGACCAAAGCCAACTCGGATTTCTCCATGCTTGATTTCTGGATGGGCGGACAAGTATTCGATAGCCGTCATGATTTCAGCAATACCAGACTTGTCATCTGCTCCCAAAAGGGTTGTTCCGTCAGTCGTAATTAAGGTTTGACCCTTGTATTTATGGAGACTGGCGAAGTCTGCAGGATCTAGGTTAAAGCCAGATTGCCCAAGCGGAATCACACCGCCGTCATAATTCTCAATGACCTGTGGCTGGATGTTTTCTGCGTTGAAATCTGCAGTATCCATGTGAGAAATAAGACCGATTTTGCGCGTGAAACTTGGGTCATTTGCAGGAAGAGTACCGATGGCGTAGCCGTTAGGTAAGTAGTAGACATTTTCCAAGCCGACCCGCTTCATCTCAGGGATGAGGATATTAGTCGCAAAGTCCACTTGACTCTGGGTGCTGGGAGTAGTAGTGGAGGTCTCGTCTGAGCGTGTATTGACTTTAACATAAGTCAGAAAACGGTTTAAAAGATTAGGGTATTTCATAAAAACTCCTCTTTCATTTATTCAAATCTATTTTAGCATAATTGGGGAAAGGTGAGAAATATTTTTTACTGCTGTCGCTTCTAACTAACGTCTTAAAAACCATTTTATATAAGCGTTAAAAAATATGAATTTCACAGGGAAGACTTTAAAAGATGAAGTCGCAAACTATTTTTCAGTTTTGGAGAGCAGCAGTCCGTTCTGTTTTATTTTTGTTTTTCAATTGTTAAAATGTCTGAATTATTAAATTTGTATTTTCTTCGTAGAGAATGGGATTTTAGGCTATTCAAGTCTTTTTTAAGATGTTAAAATGAAAGAAATTACAAGTAAACCATTGAAAGGCTAGTTTGGTTTTCACAAGGTGATTGAAGAGGAAAGATGATGAAGAAAGCAGTTCTAATGATGACTTTTGGCTCGCCAGAGGAGATTAGCTTTGAGGGAGTGGCTGAATTTTTTACCAATATTCGCCGCGGTGTCAGGCCGCAAGACCATGAGATTCAGACCCTCTATGATAACTATGTCCTCATTGGCGGAACGCCTCTGCAGCGTATCAGTCTAGAAGAGGTGGAAAAGGTCCGTCAGCGTTTATCTGGTGAGTATGCGGTTTATTTTGCCAATAAATTCTCACGTCCTTTTATCCCAGATGTGATTGAGCGGATGGAAGAGGATGGTATTGAGGATTGTATCTGTTTGATCCTAGAGCCGCATTTTTCTTACTATTCTGTTATGGGTTATGAGAAGTTTATCCAGAGTGACTCCATCCGCTTTAATATCATTAAGGAATGGTATCAAGAAGAAGCTATTCTTGATTATTGGGCAGAGGAACTGAGAAAGATTCTTACAGAAGAGGTTGGAGAGGAGACCTTCAAGATTTTCTTTTCAGCCCACAGTGTGCCTATTCTGGCTTTAGATTTTGGAGATCCTTACATTGATCAGATCTATGACAATGTCCGCTTGATTGCTGACAGGTTGGGTTTGACAGAGGAGGATTATCTCAATGTTTGGCAAAGTGAGAGTGACATTGGACTCCCTTGGATCAAACCTGACGTGCTGGACTACATGCGTCAGCAAGAAACACATCCGCAGCATTATATTTTTGTACCGATTAGCTTTATCAGTGAGCATATAGAGGTCCTTTTTGACAATGACGTGGAGTGCAAGGAACTTTGCGAAGATCTGGGTGTTGCCTATCATAGACCGCCTATGCCCAATGCAGATGACCGTCTAATTGACGCTCTGATTCAAAGTATCCACCGCCATAAGCATGAACCTTTCAAAGAATGTTTTCCAGAAGAAGAAACATTTGATGAATTGCAGCCGTCGGAGGAGAGCAGTCAGATTCTGGCAGAAGGTGCAGAGCTGAAAATGCCAGATTTTGTCAAGAAATTGATTGAGAAAAAAGGCCGCGAAAATGTTAAAATGCCATACTTTGTCAAGAAAATGCTGGAGAAAGCAGGAAAACTGCCTAAAAGCTGATTATGCATTTTCGTTGCTGACTTTATAACATGATTTCAGAAGGGAAATTCGCGATACTTTGGCACCAAGATTTGATCAGGGAACTGCTTTGCCAGTAGTCTTTGTGCCAGCACTAAGAATATGTAACTTTACATGGAGGAAAGCCGTTGCGATGGCCAATTATGTTTTTGGACATAATCCTTATCGGCTTTATGTTTATCATTTTCTAATTATGGAGGAGATGTAGCGGAGCACTCTGGTTGGATTAGGATCATTGTGTTAAGATCTGTTTACTGCACCGTATCAGCAGCTTTTTGACAGGAGCTAGGGACTCCCATCTTACCAGCCACCTGCAAGTATACTGGAAAATGTGAAAAAAGAAGGGAATAGAGATTTTCTAATCTCGATACTTTTTAGATTGCAACAAAAAAGGCTGAGACACTTTTGTTTCAGCCTCGCTTTGTTCTGATCAACAGTTTCCCAGACTGTTTAATCTAATAAGGTAATAAAAGATAAACTAAGTGATAACAAAATAATGTCTGAAAGATCCTTTTAATCTCAGTCTAGAGGCAAGAGGATGAAGTAAAATTTTAAAAAATTACTTCTGTCCCACCATCTTTTATATCTCATTGATTCAAAATAAACTTTTCAATAGCTGCGGCGACACCGTTCGCATCATTGGTATCTGTCACATAATTGGCTAGTTTTTTAACATAGTTGCTAGAATTGCCCATAGCAACTCCGAGACCTGCGAATTCGAGCATTTCGATATCATTGTTGGCATCACCGATAGCCATGACTTCTTCTGGCAAAAAACCGAGTTTTTCAGTTAATTCTTTTAAAGCAGTTGCCTTTGTTGTCCCTTTAGGCATCGTTTCAAAAATAACAGGTTGCGATCGGACAGCACTGAATCGTTGACTCAAAACGTCTCCAAATTGGTCTTCAAAGGAATCCAATTCTTCTGGTTGTGCTAAAAACATAGCTTGAAACATGATTGTATCGGGATGCAGAGCTTCCTCAAGACTGATCTGAGTAGGGGTAGTGAAGACCAAACTGGCATCATAGGTGACAAGGTTATTTGGCTCTTCATCGACGACCAGATAACGTTCCTCGTCAAAAAGGGTATATTGTGCTGGTGTTTGTTTGGAAATCTGATCTAGGAAGATGATATCTTCTTTGCTTAATTGGCGCCAGTTGACCAGCTTCCAGTCTTCTGTCTGGTGAATAGCGCAGCCGTTATCTACGATAACGTATTCATTTTCTTGGGTAAGGCTTAGTTTTTCATAGTAAGGTTTGACACCGACAAGAGGACGACCGGTACAGAGGACCAGCTTGACACCAGCCTTGATTGCCTGGTGGATGGCTGCAATGTGAGCTTGAGGGATTTCCTTTTGATTGTCTAGCAAAGTGCCGTCCATATCAAGAGCGAGTAATTTAATCATCAGTTTTCTCCAAAGGTATTTGTGAATATTATAGCATATTTTGACCTGATGAGGAAAGGATATGGATGGATTGGAAAAGTTTCCAACAGTGGTAAAAGTCCGCTTCCTTATGGTATAATAAATAGAATACCCTAAAAGGAAGAGAGAAATGAATTTAGAAGATTTGAAAAAACGTCAGGAGAAGATTCGCAATTTCTCCATCATTGCCCATATCGACCACGGGAAATCAACCTTAGCCGACCGGATTTTGGAGGCGACTGAGACGGTTTCCAGCCGGGAGATGCAGGCCCAACTTTTGGACAGCATGGACTTAGAGCGGGAGCGTGGCATCACCATTAAGCTCAATGCCATCGAGCTCAATTATACTGCCAAGGACGGGGAAACTTATATTTTCCACTTGATTGACACACCGGGACACGTGGACTTTACCTATGAGGTATCGCGGTCATTGGCAGCCTGTGAAGGTGCCATTCTGGTCGTGGATGCAGCTCAGGGAATTGAAGCTCAGACCTTGGCAAATGTCTATCTAGCACTGGACAATGACTTAGAAATCCTGCCAGTCATCAATAAGATTGACTTGCCAGCTGCGGATCCAGAGCGGGTGCGGACAGAGATTGAAGATGTGATTGGGCTGGACGCTAGCGAGGCCGTATTAGCTTCTGCCAAGGCCGGTATCGGAATTGAGGAAATTTTAGAGCAGATTGTGGAAAAAGTTCCAGCACCGACTGGAAATGTAGCAGCACCGCTCAAGGCCTTGATTTTTGACTCGGTTTATGACGCTTACCGTGGGGTAATCCTACAAGTGCGGGTTATGGACGGTGTGGTTAAGCCAGGCGATACTATTCAGCTCATGAGTAATGGCAAGACATTTGATGTAACTGAGGTCGGCATCTTTACGCCCAAGGCTATTGGTCGTGATTTCCTTGCGACAGGAGACGTTGGCTATATCGCAGCCTCTATCAAGACAGTACAGGATACTCGGGTCGGAGACACAGTTACCTTGGCGGACAATCCCGCTTCTGAGCCACTAGACGGTTATAAGCAGATGAATCCGATGGTATTTGCTGGTCTTTATCCTATCGAGTCTAATAAATACAATGACCTGCGTGAGGCTCTAGAAAAACTTCAGCTAAACGATGCTAGTCTGCAGTTTGAGCCAGAAACATCACAGGCATTAGGATTTGGTTTCCGTTGTGGTTTCTTAGGCTTGCTGCACATGGACGTTATTCAGGAGCGCTTGGAGCGCGAGTTTAATATTGATCTGATTATGACGGCGCCGTCCGTTATTTATAAGGTCAATATGACCGATGGTGCGTCCCTTGATGTGTCCAATCCGAGCGAGTTTCCGGACCCGACCAAGATTGATTCCATTGAAGAGCCCTATGTCAAGGCGCAGATTATGGTACCTCAGGAATTTGTCGGAGCGGTTATGGAGCTGGCTCAGCGCAAGCGTGGTGACTTTGTGACCATGGACTATATTGATGATAATCGAGTCAATGTCATCTATCAAATCCCACTTGCTGAAATCGTCTTTGACTTCTTTGACAAGCTCAAGTCCTCTACTCGTGGCTATGCTAGCTTTGACTATGAAATCTCTGAGTATCGCTCGTCCAAGCTGGTTAAGATGGATATTCTCCTCAATGGCGACAAGGTTGATGCTCTCAGCTTTATCGTGCACAAGGAATTTGCCTATGAGCGTGGTAAGCTGATTGTAGACAAGCTCAAGAAAATCATCCCGCGTCAGCAGTTTGAAGTGCCCATTCAGGCAGCTATTGGTCATAAGATTGTGGCTCGGACAGACATCAAGGCTCTGCGTAAAAATGTCTTGGCCAAGTGTTATGGTGGTGACGTTTCTCGGAAGCGGAAACTCCTAGAAAAACAAAAAGCCGGTAAAAAACGGATGAAAGCTATCGGATCTGTTGAAGTTCCGCAAGAAGCCTTCCTCAGTGTCTTGAGTATGGATGATGAATAACATTCAGTGGATGTTATTCACCCGAGCCAGGAAATAAGTGAGCGAGAGAGTGGATTTATGTTCACTATTCGCCGTAAGGATCGCTTGTTCTGAAATTGTTTTTCGTTTAGCATCTCTTAACAGCAAAGAAGTAAAGTCCGGTGGACTTTAATCGCCCAATCCAAGAATTATAAGAGCAAAGAAAACTTGAGTGGATGTTAGTAACATGATTCAAGAGACAAATTAAATGACAGTTTAGGAGTCTGGGACAAAAAGATTTCAATTTTTAAAAATCTTAATTATTAAGCCCTTCAAATCTATAATTAAATGCAAAAAGCGAACAAAGCAGAATTCTGATTACCAGAAAACTAGTTTTGTTCGCTTTTTATATTTGAGGTCGGACTTTTGTCCCAGCCTCTTTTATATATCGTGTAAAAATGAGCTAGAACAAGATGGAATGAAACTACTATGATGAACAGAAAAGTTGAAAGAAGGGTTTTTCTCACACAATCAATCCCTTACAAAAGAAAGATGTACTAGAAAAATCGCTTGAATTTGTTCAAAACTTTTCGTTTCGAGGCTGTCGGAGATGGTTATATTACGTTGTATAGTGCCTCTGGGATGTGTGAGTTAAAAGTGAAACTTTCTTTTTAAAAAATCTTAAAAAGAAGCAGTCTATCAACTTGAGAATGTTCTAAAACAGTTTGTAACAAAAATACCAGAATCAAGCCAGAGTTGGTAGTTCTGACAAAAATCAAATCTTTAGTCAGGTCCAGAGGGGCTAAAATCGGAAGTGTAGCAATCAAATGGAGATATTGTTTTTAACTTCGTATAGATTACACCACAATGACGCTCCTTGTTTTTAGTTATCAGATTAGACAGTAAATGTTTTTTGCAAATGGATAAATATGGTAAAATATAGTTATTGGTACAATTTACTCTTGTGGAAAGGAGTTTTTCTATGAAAAAGAAATGGATTTTATTGCTTATGATGGGCTTAATAGGCTTGACATTGAGTTCCTGTGTATTATTTCCTAGGAAAACGGGGAGAGTCAAGTCGTCTTCAACGAGTGAGACTTTCTCTTTAAGAGGTGATAGCAGCTCAAGCTCTAGTGCGGATGATAGTTTGGTCACTGCAGAAACCAAACGTGTCGGTTCAGATGACTATGGCTACATCAGCATTCCAAAGAACTGGGTTAAGTTTACTGATTTAGGTGGTGGAGACAGTATCCAGTATACAGATGGTTCCGGCTACAACATTGTCAGCATGAATGCCTATACGAAGGAAAAAGCTAATATTGGAGAAGGTGAGGATTTCACGGCTGAGACAATCGCAAATCGCATATATTATAACTGGAGTGAGAATAAAGAGGCGGAGAAATTTTGGGGAGCAAAAACGACTGTTTCAGGCAATGATGCTTATCAAGTAAATGTCAATATGAAATCTGGTCAATACCTCACTAGCTGGATTTTCAAACAAAAGGATAAGATCTATCTCATCTCCTTTGAAGGGGATTCGGATACTCTCGGTAAATTCGTTTATTATATTGAATACACTTGGGATGAAAAGCTAGAAGAGTCAGGAAAATCGAATATCTAAAAATGAAACAGCAGTTTTTATTAAAAGCTGCCGTTTTTTTATTTTATGGTATAATGCTAAGTGGCAAATGCCTATGAATAGAGAGAATGAGAGACCATGCCTCAAGAAATCGACCTTGAAAAGTACCATCAGTTAGCTCTGCAGAAGCAGAAGGACCATCGAAAATTTTTAGCTGGCTTGAAGAAGAAGCCACCGAAAAACCTAGATAAGATTGCCCAGCAAATCCATGATGAGGTTTTTGAAGAAATTGACTGCCTAGCTTGTGCCAACTGCTGCAAGACTTTAGGACCAGACTTTAAGGAAGCCGATATTGTCCGCATAGCCAAGTATTTCAAGATGAAGCTGCCAGCTTTTGAAGAGGAGTTTCTGCAGGTGGACGAAGACGGCGACAAGGTTTTCAAGGCCATGCCTTGTCCTTTTTTATGCGAGGACAATCTCTGCTCTATCTATGATGTTCGTCCCAAGGCCTGCCGTGAATTTCCACATACGGACCGCAAAAAAATTCATCAGATTAATCATCTGACAATCAAAAATACCTTGACTTGCCCAGCGGCTTATCTCTTTGTGGAGAAGCTACGGGATAGGTTGTAAAAATCCTCCTTTAAATCTTGTACAAAAATTCTAGGGCGAAAGTATCTTAGAACTGCTAGACTATAGTTAGGAGGTAAGCAGAAAAGATTATGATGCATCAATTCAATCGAACCATGGAATATCTGGAAAGTAAGCTAGACGCAGAAGTGGATTTGCAGCAATTCCAGCAGCTGTCAGGCTATTCTTATGCTCTCTTTAGCAGGCTCTTTTCTATTCTAGCAGATATGACTTTAGCAGAATATCTACGCAATCGCAGGCTGTCAGAAGCTGTGACAGACTTGCGGGAAAGCTCTGAGAAAGTCATTGATATAGCACTGAAATACGGCTATGAGTCTGCGGATGCTTTCAGCGCAGCCTTCAAGAAATTCCATGGTGCGACCCCCTCAGAAGTTCGAAATGGAAAACCTTATCGGGTCTTTCCTAGACTTCAATTATCCTTAAAGATTACAGGAGGAAAGAACATGGATATCAAGATTCAAAAGAAACCTGCTTTTACCGTGGCAGGCGTCCTATTGGAAGCTATTGACAATAGCCAGTGCCCGTCTGCATGGGAGCAGCTCTATGCAAATCACAGCTTTGAAAGCCTAGAAAGTCTGAGCAGTGGCCAATCCTTTGGCCTCTGCTCTGATGTTAAAGAAGGTGAAATCATTAATTATATGGCTGCTTATGATGTGACGGATAAAGCGAAAGCAGAAGAACTAGGTCTGTCAATCAAGGAAATCGCAGAAGCTGAATATGCTATCGTACCAGTCAAAGGCGCTATACCAGCCAGTATCCACCATGCTTGGAAATATGTTTTGGAAGTCTTTTTCCCAGAAACTGGCTATCGCCACTCAGGAGCACCAGACTTTGAAGTTTACACCGAGGGAGACATGTCCTCGCCAGACTATCAAATGGAACTCTGGATACCGGTGGTGAAATAGATTAGAAACCAGCCGTTCGTTTTTGAGCGGCTGGTTTTTTATGCATTGTGGTATAATGAAGCTACTACAGTTACAGAAAGGATTTCGATTTTGTCATACAAATTTCTACTTTTCGACCTTGACCATACATTGCTGGATTTTGATACGGCAGAAGACATCGCGCTGACGCATTTTTTGGAGGAGCAGGGCGTGACGGAGATTCAGAGCTACAAAGACTATTATATTCCCATGAACAAGGGGCTTTGGCGGGAACTGGAGCAGGGTAAAATTACCAAGCTGGAGCTGGTCAACACTCGCTTTTCTCGTCTTTTTGCTCATTTTGGCATTGAGAAGGATGGCGCCGAGTTGGCCCTCCTTTATCAGCAGCATATTGCTCAGCAAGGACAAACTTACGCTGGTGCTAGCGAGCTTTTGGACAGTCTGACAGCAGCTGACTATGAGATTTACGGAGCGACCAATGGCATCACTGCTATTCAGACCGGCCGCATGGCCAATTCCGACATTTCTCCTTATTTTAATCACATTTTCATCTCTGAAAAAATGGGAACTCAGAAGCCTGAAGCTTTATTTTATGAAAAAATAGCAAAGCAGATACCAGATTTTGACCTGTATCAGACTTTGATGATTGGAGACTCCTTGACAGCAGATATTGCTGGCGCCAATAATGCAGGTCTTGATTCTATCTGGTATAATCCCAAAAAGCTGATGAACAATAGTAGTGTTCATCCGACTTATACCGTGTCCTCCTATGAGGAAGTAAAAAAATTGCTGCTTTGAAAAAATTTCAACTCTGTCAAGAAAAAAACTTGACAGCTGTTTTTAATCTGCTATAATAGAACATGTGCTAAATAGCTTAGCTATTTCACCGAAAGAAAAAATAAAGAAAAGAGACATTTTAAAAATGGCAGTAAAAATCCGTTTGACTCGTATGGGTTCTAAGAAAAAACCTTTCTACCGTATCAACGTTGCAGATTCACGTTCACCACGTGACGGTCGTTTCATCGAAACAGTTGGAACTTACAACCCACTTGTTGAAGAAAACCAAGTGACTTTGAAAGAAGATCGCGTTCTTGCATGGTTGGCTGATGGAGCTCAACCTTCAGATACAGTACGTAACATCCTTTCAAAAGAAGGCGTATTGAAGAAATTCCACGATTCAAAATACTCTAAATAATAGAAGTGCAGGTTGATATATGGACACGATTGAAAATCTCATTATTGCGATAGTGAAACCTTTGATTTCACAGCCAGATGCCTTAACTATCAAGATTGAAGATACACCTGAGTTTTTAGAGTATCATCTTGATCTTGATCCAAGTGATGTTGGACGTGTAATCGGTCGTAAGGGGCGTACTATCTCCGCTATAAGGACGATTGTTTACTCTGTCCCAACCGAGTACAAAAAAGTACGCATCGTCATTGATGAAAAGTAAAAGCAACGAAAATTCGTTGCTTTTTTAAGTGGGCAAAAGAGGCTCTTCAATCATTTGCTACTGTTGATAAAAAGTTTTTAAGGCTCTTTTCTACCATTTGTCAAGTCTGTCAAGGCTTTAAGT
>NZ_JPEN01000053.1 GCF_000767835.1 Streptococcus sinensis
TCCGAAGATTAATCCGAAGAAAGATGTTGTAGCGACAGTTGAAGATGGTCTGAAAGATCAAAACTCTCTGAACGGCAAGACGGTTAATGTTGGCGATGTGTACAACTTCGAGCTGAATACTTCTTACTTGCCAGCGAAACGTGGTCAGTCTATTGACAAGATTGAAGTGAAGGATACTTATTCACCGCTTGTAGAATACAATGGCGTTCACAAATGGATTGCCAACACAGATATTCTCTTGAAAGATAGCACGAAGATTGCTAAAGGAACTGATCTGACTCAATATGTCAACCAAAATATTGATCATAAGGCTAGAACAGTTGTCTACAGCTTCTCTAATGACTTCTTGAGCAAGATTTCTGATGACAGTGAATTCCAAGCGATCGGTTACATGCAAGTGAAACAGCTTGACTATGGTACAGTAGAGAATACCTTTACAGAAATCGTCAATGATGTTGAGCGCGATTCTAACACAGTTACTGTGGTAACACCTGAAAAACCACAAACACCACCTGAAAAGCCTCAGACACCACCTGAAAAACCACAAACACCTCCAGCTACTCCTACAACTCCAGTAGTTCCAACTACGCCTCAAACTGAATTGCCTGCAACAGGTGAAACAGACCATACAGGAGCAGCAGTGCTTGGTTTAGCGATGGTGGCATCAGCGATGTCAATCCTTGGCTTCAAAAAACGTAAAGAAGAGGAATAATCATAAAGTTCATTCCGCGCTTATACGTAAGAATGTTGAAGCTGATTAAAAGAGGGGACTAATTTGTCCTCTCTTTTTATTGTGGAGAAGTTCTTTGAGAGATTCTAAATACTGTTTTATATGCGCAAAACATTCACTTTTAGCTAGATTCTATAAAGAGATGTCTTTTAAATAACTGTCGCTTTATTAGAAAAAGATTAGAAATATGAAATGTCTAAAGCACTTGTCAAAAGACAGAATTTTTGATATGATAATAGATGTCGTGTAAACGGCAGAAATACTCATTTTAGATGAATTGTGGGTCCGTTGCCTTCGGGTGGTCCTGCGAGCTGAAATCTAAAAGAGGAAAAAAACAAAAAGGAGAATTTACTCATGGCAGTAATTTCAATGAAACAACTTCTTGAGGCTGGTGTTCACTTTGGTCACCAAACTCGTCGCTGGAACCCTAAGATGGCTAAGTACATCTTCACTGAACGTAACGGTATCCACGTTATTGACCTTCAACAAACTGTAAAATACGCTGATCAAGCTTATGACTTCATGCGTGATGCAGCTGCGAATGATGCAGTTATCTTGTTTGTTGGTACTAAAAAGCAAGCTGCTGAAGCTGTAAAAGAAGAAGCAGAACGTGCTGGTCAATACTACATCAACCACCGTTGGTTGGGTGGAACTCTTACAAACTGGACAACTATCCAAAAACGTGTTGCTCGTTTGAAAGAAATCAAACGTATGGAAGAAGAAGGAATCTTTGAAGTTCTTCCTAAGAAAGAAGTAGCACTTTTGAACAAACAACGTGCTCGTCTTGAAAAATTCTTGGGTGGTATTGAAGAAATGCCTCGTATCCCAGATGTAATGTATGTTGTTGACCCTCATAAAGAGCAAATCGCTGTTAAGGAAGCTAAGAAACTTGGTATTCCAGTAGTTGCGATGGTTGACACAAACACTGATCCAGACGATATCGATGTGATTATCCCTGCTAACGACGATGCGATCCGTGCCGTTAAATTGATCACTGCGAAAATGGCTGACGCTGTTATCGAAGGTCGTCAAGGTGAGGACGCTGTAGTAGCTGTTGAAGCAGAATTTGCTGCAACTGAAACGCAAGCAGACTCAATCGAAGAAATCGTTGAAGTTGTAGAAGGCGACAACGCATAATTTTTATAAGTCAATTAACCTAAAGGGGCGGGGCTCAGCCCTGCCCCTTTATTTAAAAATAGTAAACATAGGAGAAGAAAAATGGCAGAAATTACAGCTAAGCTGGTAAAAGAATTGCGCGAAAAATCTGGTGCTGGTGTCATGGATGCTAAGAAAGCATTGGTTGAAGTTGATGGCGACATCGAAAAAGCAATTGAATTGCTTCGCGAAAAAGGTATGGCAAAAGCAGCTAAGAAAGCTGACCGTGTTGCCGCTGAAGGTTTGACGGGTGTGTACGTAGATGGTAACGTTGCAGCAGTTGTTGAAGTTAACGCTGAAACTGACTTCGTTGCGAAAAATGCTCAATTCGTTGAATTGGTAAATACTACAGCTAAAGTAATCGCTGAAGGCAAGCCAGCTAACAACGAAGAAGCATTTGCATTGACAATGCCTTCAGGTGAAACTCTTGAAGCAGCATACGTATCTGCAACTGCTACTATCGGAGAAAAAATCTCATTCCGCCGTTTTGCCTTGATTGAAAAGACAGATGAGCAACACTTTGGTGCTTACCAGCATAACGGTGGCCGTATCGGTGTTATCTCAGTTGTAGATGGCGGTGATGACGCTCTTGCTAAACAATTGTCAATGCACATTGCAGCTATGAAACCAAGTGTTCTTTCATATAAAGAATTGGATGAGCAATTTGTCAAAGATGAATTGGCACAATTGAACCACGCTATCGATCAAGATAACGAAAGCCGTGCTATGGTTAACAAACCAGCCCTTCCACACTTGAAATACGGTTCTAAAGCTCAATTGACTGACGAAGTGATTGCACAAGCTGAGGAAGACATCAAAGCTGAACTCGCAGCTGAAGGTAAACCAGAAAAAATCTGGGACAAGATCATCCCAGGTAAAATGGATCGCTTCTTGCTTGACAACACAAAAGTTGACCAAGCATATACACTTCTTGCACAAGTTTACATTATGGATGACAGCAAGACAGTTGAAGCTTACCTTGAGTCTGTGAATGCAGCAGTGATTGCTTTCGCTCGTTTTGAAGTGGGTGAAGGGATTGAAAAAGCTGCTAATGATTTTGAATCAGAAGTTGCTGCAACTATGGCAGCTGCCCTTGGTCAAAAATAAGAGTAAGAAAAGCATGCAAAATAACACAAGATAGGGCTCTTATTCTGCCCTGTTTTGTGGTGTTTATTAAAAAGCCTCATATGAATCTTTCTAATTATAGCTTTATTGCTTTTAATTAGGTTTAGTTTATAGGAGGCTTTTTCTACACTCGAAAGATGCTATAAATTCTGGGTGGCAAAAGCGCCAAATTCTCATTGAGTAAGTCCAGAGGCTGTTTGCGCCTGTGATGAATTTGCTGCTTAGATAGTTCTGTGATTTGTAACAGAAATTGTTATTAGAGGATGAACGAAAATCAGCTTATTTTTTCCTGTGCTTTACAAGTGTTTTGACTTGTGTACAGGGACTTAAGCCTTCTGAGGCAGGATGATGTAAGCGTTACACTTTTTGTTGTAATATTGGCATTTTTTTGTTACTATATATGTAATTGCGGAATTTTATTCGCTAAGGCTTTTAAAGGTAAAGATCTGTAGCGATTGAGAGCAGAGTTGTTTTAGTAAAGACGGCTGGGCTATTTTGTATAAAAATTTAATTAGGGAAAGTGTAGGACCTACTCTATGGTGTTTATTGACTTAGAGTATAAAAAACCGAAAAAAAAGAAAAAGACTAAAAAGAAGAGAGATTATTACTTGGTTCTGCTAGTCTTGTTGAAATGGTTAGCAGAGTTTGTCTATTTTGTTGGAATTGTGTTTGTTGCCGGAACGGCACTCCTACTTCTGACGCATAATATTCTCGGTATTCCTTTAAATTATATCCATATTGTTTCCTTGGTTGGATCATTTGCTTATATGTTGATAGGTTTTCTGGTGACAAATAGCTTTGAGAACATTACGATAGCAAGCAATTATTTTAAAATTTTATCCGCCTTGGGCTACTTGTCCGTGATTAGTTATTTTGATAATCGGCTATTTGTTTTTCTAAAAGATCCAGTTATTGACTTGTATTTGGCTGCACCGTTTCTACTGGCAATTATCTATAAGAGATATTATAGAAAGCTGGTCTATCGAGCGGTCTTTAAAAAGCAACAGTCTGTTTCTTTTTATAGTCAGTACTCCAATACGGATGAAATTAAAGATTCAATGATGAAAGCTGTCCGTGATACTGTCAAAGAGAAGCATCAGCGTAATGTTGAAGTTGTTGGGAAAAATTTTAGACAGGACGCTAAGGGAAATGTTGTGGGGATTTTTAAAATAGTATTAGCACGTAAGCTACTTGGTGCTTCCAAACCAAAACTAATGCTGATCACTTTGAGATTTAATCTGAATAATAATGAATAGGAGTTTTGAATCATGTCAGAAATTGAAAAACCGATTTTAACTGTTGGACAAGACCAGTTCTTGAAGGGCAAATCTTTTGATACATATAAGAAAAAACTGGAAGTTTTATCGAGAGCGTACAGTGCCAATGCTATGAAAACCATTAATGGTTTTTCTCTTGATTCAGAGGATCAGTACAGAGCCTTGTTTGAAGCTGTTTTTTCAGGAGTTTGGGAAGTTGATACAGGTATGCGCTATGTCAACATCACTCAGAGTTTGGGTCTGCCGAGCTTCTTAGTTTGCCGACGAGACGAATTTGGTGATTATGTACGTGGTGCTGATGGACATATTGCTTGGGATATTGTTTCGGATCTAGATGGAGCCGAGCTTTTTACAGAGGATCAAATCAAAGTTCTTGTTCCGAAAGAATTTTGCAATCCAGTCTTTATCGTTCGTGAGTTAGATGCTCGCAAGCAATGGGGCACGAAGCAATCATTCAGCGCAAGTGCTGCTATCGATGATGTTGAGGAAGATGAGTTGGCAGCACAAATTGAAGCTGCTCCGTTCTCAGATCCTGAGCCAGTAGTTAGACCGCGTCCGGAAGTAAAGTCTGAGCCCGTTGCTAAATCACAAGGTTCGGTAAGTTCTCAGCCAGCTGTTAAGCCGCGTCCAGAAGTAAAGTCTGAGTCAGTCGTTAAGCCGCGTCCAGAAGTAAAGTCTGAGCCAGTGGTTAAGTCACGTCCAGTGATAAAATCTGAGCCGATTGTTAAACCGCGTCCAGCAGCAAAAGCAGAAGCTAATAAAAAAGATTATACAAAAGAGTCACTCAAGATTATCAATGCAACGATTGATAGCTTCGAATAAACATCTTACCTATATAATAGTAAGGGAAATAACTGTGACTCACCAGTAATGAGGATGAGTGCTGAATTCCGGTTGCCAAAGAGAACAGTCTGTTCTCTTTTTTAGTGTATTTACTAGACTACAGTGTTGCTTCGGTCGTTTCCCTATAAATATCTGTTTTAGGATAACTGTTAGTTTTTGGGGAAAACAGAACTCAGTTTGGGAAGTTACGCTTTTGTAATTTTTGTATACTTTTTTTGCATATTATTTGAATTATTCTCATAGCAAAAGTATAATATATAATATGGAAGTATTCTGTTTTTTTGGGAGGCAAAGTAAAGTCTTGCCAAAGGGGAATGAACTCTTCTAAAATATTCAACATTTTAGTTTTGTATCATTAAATTCAAGTTTGCTTAATAGTTTAGGTAAACTGAGTTAATAAATAGATATACCTAAGGAAGGAAGGAATAGTGAAAAGTTTTAAAATTTATAAGGGCAAACACGATAAATTTTCTTTGAGAAAGAAAAATGTTGGGCTTGTTTCGATTGCAATAGCCAGTCTGGCTGTATACGGGTTGGCTATTGGCGCGCCGACTGTTCAAGCGGATGAGAACAGTAGTGTGAGCGCTGTGTCAACAGAGAATGGTACGGCTCCAGCTTCGACTGACACAACTGCGGCAGCAGGCTTGACTTCGGAGGTATCAACTCCAAGTTCTTCAGTTTCAACAACTGAAGCACCAGTATCAGAAGGGACTTCAGTAGTCGCTGAAAATAATAGTTCTCAAACACCTGCGGCAGTGTCAGAGAATGCCGCTCCAGCTTCAGGAGCAACAGTAGTAGAAAAAACTGAAACTCCAGCACAAACTACTGGGCAGCCAGACGAGAAAGTATCAGTTCCGACAACCAGCTCAGTGACAGAAAGCACAAACAAGGTATCTGCGGATACTTCAACCTCTGCAGCAGTTGCAAAAGAAAATTCAGTTTCTGACGAGTCTAAGCCAATCGAACAGTCAACTAATGCGCAGTCTTATTCTGCCTTTCGTTCGGCAGGTGCGGTGCGTACTCGTAGAAGTGTCGCAGAAGCTTCTTCACATATTTCAAACTTTTCCGTAACTGTTACGACAAAAGATGGAACAAGTATGAATCCTGGAGATGAAAAGGTTTTGTCAAATCAAGAAATAGCTTTTGACCAAATTCATATGAAGTTTACGCTTACTCAAGATGGTACGTTAAATGCTGGTTCAAAGATTCGTATTCCAGTTAAATTGACAAATAACGCGTATGGTGCCTATTATTCAAATCTTGGTTCTGGAACAGAAGAACCAATAAATGGAGTTGGAACAATTAAATTTGATTATTCTAACCCAAATAATCTGGCTTATGTAATCACTTTAAATAATAACTTTTCAGGACAAAAGATTGTTGAAATTACCCAAAAAGCAGCGACTATTGGGAAATTTACAGCAAAATCAAGTTATGAAAATATTATTTTAGAAATAAATGGCAATAAGTTTACTTTTAAACCAACGCCAAGAACATTTGAGAAAGCACAGGCGCCTTTTGCTGTTTATAATAGTGCAAGTAGCGATAGAGCAAATTCAATAAAAATAGGCACTTCAACTGGGGACGCAAATTATTATAATAATTTATTGTCAAGCGATGGTACCAACTCTGGACAAACAGGAATTCCAAATGGTGATATCATTTCTGTCCATCATATAAAACCAGGTAATGGGTCAAAAATTGTTAGTATCAAACCAGACCTTAAAAGATATACTTCTACTTTAGCAATTAGTGAGGATGGAAAATATCTTGTTAAAGGAGATACTTCAACTTCTATTAGCATCAATTCAGATCCAGATAACAAATTAATTGAACTGCCAGCAAATTCAACTGATGAAGAGATTGTTAAAGCATTAAAACAAGCAGGTAAAAATTCTTCGGTTGTTATTGATAATGGAGATGGGACCTACACAGTTGCTATTAATTTAGGAAAAATGACAGGAAATGGTGCTACTACCTATCATGATATTTGGCCAACTGACGACTATGCTCAAATGGGCGATAAGTATCAAGAAATTAATAGAACAGAAGAGGTTAACAGAAAAGTTAGTAGTATTTTAAAAAATGCTAACGTTATTCAAGGTACAGGTCATTCAACTCGGATTACTTTTGCGGATTCATCAATTGAAAATGCTCTAGGTGAAGGGTCTAAGAGTTTTAGTTATAGTGTTGATGACAATGGTACTATAAAAAAGATAAAAGAGGAAAAGCTTTCTGCGAAAACAACTCCATCCATTGCGCGTGCTGTCGGTCAAAAGAAGATCACCATACACTATGTTGACACAAATGGTAAGGAGTTAGAAACTCGAGACTTTAAGTATGGCTATCCAGCAGGAGCAATGGCCCCCCAAACACCTGATTATCAAGCTGGTCCAAAAACAATTTCAGGCTATACTCTTGTAACTGCTGATACAGCAATTAATGGGTATGGCTCACAATTAAAAGAAGCCAAGCCGATTCCATTCATCAATGAGGATCAAAACTTTTACTATGTGTACTCACCCAAACAATCCTATGCCAAAGTCAAATACATTGACGACGATGCTAAAGGAGAAAAAGTTCTTGAAACAAAAGAACTGACTGGTGCATATAATACTACTGATCCATATAAAACAGCTGAAACAATCAAAAAGTACACAGATAAAAACTATGAACTCGTTTCAGATGATTATCCACCAGCTGGTGTGACCTATACTGATGATCCTCAAACCTTTGAGGTTCACTTACGTCACAAGACAGCTCCAGAAGTTGAAACTAAAACTGTCAAAGAAACGATTCAATATGTCTATGAGAATGGCAGCGAAGCAGCTACTCCTAAAGTTCAAAACCTAGACTTTAATCGGACCAACACCAAGGATCTGGTAACCAATGATATTGTCAGTGAGGGTACTTGGTCTCCATCAACAGCTACCTTCCCAGCGGTAACCTCTCCTGTGATTGCAGGATACACAGCGGACCTTCCAACTGTTGATGCAGTTGCGAACATCAGTGCTACCAGCAGTGATGTGGAACGTAAGGTCGTGTACAAGGCGAATGAACAGAAACTGACTTATACGGTGATTAATGAGACAACAGGTCAGACGCTGGAAGATAAAGTTTTGTTGGAAAAAGGTGTCTCCAACGGGGCTGTGTCAGGGCAAGCGCAAACGACTTACGATGCTGTTGTAGCAGGCTATTTAGCCCAAAACTATGAGTTGGTTTCTCAGGAAGCGCTACCGAATCAATTTGACACCAATGATACGGTTGATCAGAATGTCACTATTCGTCTGCGTCATAAAACAACCTCAGTAGCAGAAGAAAAGACGGTTAAGGAAACTATCCATTATATTTATGATGGCGGTGCCACAGCAGCTCCAGACCACACTAGTAGCTTAAAATTCACCAGAACAGCAACAACTGACCTTGTTACAAATGTTACAACTGGTGATTGGACAGCGGAAAATGGAACAAGTTTTGTGGCCGTAACATCACCAACAATCAAAGGTTACACTCCAGATTTAGCGGAGGTTCCAGCGGTTGACAATATTACGGCTAACAGTGCCAATATCGAAAAGACAGTTGTTTACAAAGCTAATCCAGCTAGTGCAAAGGTCACTTACATTGATGACACAACAGGCGAAACGCTTGAAACGAAGGATTTGAATGGACTTTATGGTCAGACTGATCCATATCAAACAGCTACCACTATTAAGAAATATACTGATCAAAATTATGAACTTGTTTCAGATAATTATCCAGCAAATGGTGTGACTTACAATGAAACTCTTCAAACCTTTGAAGTTCATCTACGTCATAAGATAGATTTAGTTCAAGACTTTAGGACTGTCAGGGAGACTATCAAGTATGTTTACGAAGATAACACAGAGGCAGCGGATACGAAGGTTCAGATTCTGGACTTTACCCGGCTTATCAAAAAGGATCGGGTGACTAATAAGATTGTCTATAAGGATTCTTGGATCCCGTCTACCGGAACCTTCCCAGAGGTAGTTTCTCCAAAGATTGATGGTTATACACCAGATAAGGCAACTGTAGCAGCCGTTGAACAGATTACGGGAGATAGCGCAGATATTGAAGAAACGGTTACCTATAAAGCAGATAAGCAAAAAGTAACCTATACCATCATTGACGACACTGCTCAAAAAACGCTGAAAGATAAGGAAGTACTTACCAGCGGAGGCTCTGATACTCCTCTTTCAGCTAGTGCCCGAGAAAAATATGATTTAATGGTGAATGCTTATCTAGCTCAAGGTTATGAATTGGTTTCGAAAGACCAGCTTCCAGCTAAGTTCGACCTTGATAGTAACCACGATCAAAATGTGGTTGTTCACTTGAAGCATGGTACAACTGATATCCAAGAAAGCAAGTCTGTAAACTTGACTGTTCGTTACCATGGTGCTGGCGGACAAACACCAGCAGATAAGGTGCAAACAGCCACTTGGACTCGTACAGTAACAAAAGATAAAATCACAGGTACAGAAGTTTCTGCCACAGCTTGGACAAGCGACAAAGCAAACTATGATGCTGTTCCGTCTCCAATGATTCCTGGTTATAGCGTGGATATTGCAACGGTTCCAGCAGAAACCGTTACTCAAGAGAATATTGTTAAGGATGTATATTACACAATCCAAACGCAAAAAGTTACTTACACAGTTGTAGATGAGACAACCGGTCAGACTCTGGAAAATCAAGTTGAATTGACAACAGGCGAGTCTGGTGCTGCTCTTCCAGCTGCAGCACAAACGAAATACGACACCGTAGTCGCAGGCTACTTAACACAAGGTTACGAAGTGGCTTCTAAGGATGAATTGCCAGCCCAATTTGACACCGACAGCAGCGTGGACCAAAATGTAGTGATTCGCTTGAAACACGGCACAACTGAATCTCAAGCAAGCAAGTCCGTGAACCTGACCGTTCGTTACCATGGTGCAGGCAGCCAAACTCCAGCTGACCAAGTACAAACAGCGACTTGGACTCGTACCGTGACGACAGACAAGGTGACTGGCCAACCAGTTTCTGCCACAGTTTGGACAAGTGACAAAGCCAACTATGACGCTGTGCCGTCACCAGTGATTCCAGGTTACAGCGTAGATATTGATACAGTTCCATCTGAAGCAGTTACCCAAGAGAATATTGTCAAGGATGTGCATTACACAATCCAAACGCAAAAAGTGACGTACACAGTTGTAGATGAGATAACAGGTCAGACACTGGAACATCAAGTTGAATTGACCACCGGTGATTCAGGTGCAGCTCTGCCAGGAGCAGCGCAAACGAAATACGACACCGTAGTCGCAGGCTACTTAGCACAAGGTTACGAAGTGGTTGCCAAGGATGAATTGCCAGCTCAATTTGACACCGATAGCAGTGTGGACCAAAACGTAGTGATTCGCTTGAAACACAAAGTATCAACTTCTACAGAAACTAAGACTGTAACTCAAACGATTAACTACGTCTACGAAGAAGATAACACACCAGCTGCTCCAGAGAAGAAATCTACCTTGACTTTCTCTAGAGAAATACAAACAGATGAAGTAACAAAGAATACTACACCAGGGGCTTGGACACCATCTACTGGAACCTTCCCAGAGGTAGTTTCTCCAACTGTTGATGGTTACACCCCAGATAAGGCTAAAGTTGACGCAGAAAACGTAACTGCTAATCAGGATGATATCACCGTTACGGTTAAATACAAGGCAGACAAGCAAAAAGTAACCTATACCATCATTGATGATACAACTAATACCACTTTGGAAGATAAGAAAGAGCTTACAAGTGGGAACTCTGACACTCCTCTTCCAAATGACACAGAAGCTAAGTATGATTCAATCGTGGATGCTTATCTAGCCCAAGGTTATGAATTGGTTTCAAAAGATCCGCTTCCAGCTAAGTTCGACCTTGATAGTAGCTATGATCAAAATGTTGTTGTCCATGTGAAACACGGCACAACTGATATCCAAGAAAGCAAGTCTGTGAACCTGACTGTTCGTTACCATGGTGCAGGAGGGCAAACTCCAGCTGACCAAGTACAAACAGCGACTTGGACTCGTACCGTGACGACAGACAAGGTGACTGGCCAACCAGTTTCTGCCACAGTTTGGACAAGTGACAAAACCAACTATGACGCTGTGCCGTCACCAGTGATTCCAGGTTACACTGTGGATGTTGCGACCGTTCCGTCAGAAGCAGTTACCCAAGAAAACATTGTCAAGGATGTGCATTATACTGCTCAAAACCAAAAGGTTACTTACACAGTTGTAGATGAGACAACTGGTCAGACACTGGAGCATCAAGTTGAATTGACCACCGGTGATTCAGGTGCAGCTCTGCCAGCAGCAGCGCAAACGAAATACGATACCGTAGTCGCAGGCTACTTGGCAAAAGGTTATGAAGTGGCTTCTCAGGACGCTCTGCCAAGTCAATTCGACACCGACAGCAGTGTGGATCAAAATGTAGTCATTCGCTTGAAACACAAAACCGTTTCAGTCGAAGAAACAAAACAAGTAAGCATGACTGTTCGTTACCATGGTGCAGGCAGCCAAACACCAGCTGATCAAGTGCAGACAGCAACTTGGACTCGTACCGTGACGACAGACAAGGTGACTGGCCAACCAGTTTCTGCCACAGTTTGGACAAGTGATAAAGCCAACTATGACGCAGTGCCGTCACCAGTGATTCCAGGTTACACTGTGGATGTTGCGACCGTTCCGTCAGAAGCAGTTACCCAAGAAAACATTGTCAAGGATGTGCACTACACAATCCAAACGCAAAAAGTGACGTACACGGTAGTAGATGAGACAACAGGTCAGACTCTGGAAAACCAAGTTGAATTGACAACAGGTGAGTCAGGTGCAGCTCTTCCGGCCGCAGCTCAAACGAAATACGACACCGTAGTTGCAGGCTACTTGGCACAAGGTTACGAAGTAGCTTCTCAGGACGCTCTGCCAAGTCAATTCGACACCGACAGCAGTGTAGATCAAAACGTAGTGATTCGCTTGAAACACGGCACAACTGAATCCCAAGAAAGCAAGAATGTAAACTTGACTGTTCGTTACCATGGTGCAGGAGGGCAAACCCCAGCTGACCAAGTACAAACAGCGACTTGGACTCGTACCGTGACGACAGACAAGGTGACTGGCAATCAAGTTTCTGCCACAGCTTGGACAAGCGATAAAGCTAACTATAACGCAGTTCCATCACCAGTGATTCCAGGTTACACTGTGGATGTTGCGACCGTTCCGTCAGAAGCAGTTACCCAAGAAAATATTGTTAAGGACGTGTATTACAGCGCAGTGCCGACAACTCCAGAGGTTCCTGATACTCCGGTTAAGCCAGAGCCTCCAGTGACACCGCTCGCTCCAACACAACCAAAATCGCCAACAACTCCAGCACCAGTTCTTCCACGTACAGGTGAGGATACTGAGAATGCGAAAGTTATGACGGCAGCAGGAATAGGGGCGCTATTGACGCTGATTGGTATTGGAACTCGCCGTAAAAAAGAAGATTGAGATCTCTAATCCATTCTTTTTGGCTAATAGGTAATAAATTCTAGCACCGAGAGAGAACGCAAGTTCTCTCTTTTTTATATCTTTTGTTTAAATGTCATTAAGACATAGTTGAGTTTAGTCGAAAACAAGTCTTTACCACTTAGTTCTCATATTTGCAGCATCATAGTCGTAAGGGTTGATTTGATTCTTACACCAATTGTTTAAAAATGACAATTATAAACAAACAAAAAAGAAAATGATATAATTTTTATAAAAAAATATCAACCTTCTTTTGTTTATATCGGAAAAATATAGTATAATAAGGGAAAGATAACTGTTTGAAAACTTCAGAAGCAGCAGCTCGACTGTTTTCTTTATCTATAAGCGAGCTGGTAGCTTCGACTACATGCGGAACAGTCATTAAAGGAGAATTGTTATGAAAGAAAGCCGTCAAAGAATTATTTTGCAAGAGCTTGATCAGTCAGGCGTTGTCTCGGTAAAGAACTTGAAAGAATTGCTCCATGTCACGGATATGACTATTCGGCGCGATTTGATTGATTTGGAAAAGCAGGGCTTGCTGACTAGAGTCCATGGTGGGGCACATAAAAAGGTTCGAGATGGTCTCAACGAGGTGTCTCACTCGGAAAAAACCATGCTGAACATTGAAGAAAAGAAGACTATTGCCCAAAAATGTGCAGGACTAATTGTCAATGGCGATACTGTTTTTATTGGTTCTGGGACGACTACAGACTTTATTGGCGACTATCTGGACGGTAAAGATATCAGCATTGTCACCAATTCCCTACCCATTTTTGAGAAGTTGAAGGACAATCCGAATTTTGATTTGATTCTAATTGGCGGGCGATACCGAGTTAAAACCCAGACTTTTGTCGGTCAGTTTGCCAATAATCTTTTGCGGGAAATTAAGGTTTCCAAAGCCTTTATCGGGGTGAATGGTATTGATGGCTACAATGTAACCACAGCCAACGAAGAAGAAGGAAATGGGAATGCCATTATTCTCAATAATGCGATTGAAAAATATATCGTTGCTGACAACAGCAAGTTTGACAGCTACTCCTTCTATACTTTTTACCGCTTGGATAATATAGATGCGGTGATAACGGATGAAAATCTCTCACCCAAAGTTAGAGAGAAGTACAATTCCTATACCAGCCTTTTGTAAAGGGGCTTAGATTAGCCTCTTTAGTAGTTTCTCTACGAAAATAAACGTCACGATTCTGTGACGTTTGTTTTTTATATAAGAAACCTGAAGCAAGTGTTGTAAATTACTTGTTAAATCACAACACCCAATAGACATATCTTTTGTCATCAAACAATAAAGTCTGAATTCAAACAGAATATGCAAACAAATAATATAAAAAAAACACAATAAACCATTGACATCATTATATCATAATGATATAATGAATTAACAAACAAAAAGAAACAAGGTGAGGTGGTCTAATGGAACTTGCTCAATTGTTTGATAAAGAGTTGATTTTTTGCCTAACTGCAGAGAGTCAAGAAGAGCTTTTTCATCAAGTGGCGGATTTACTGGAAGAAAGAAAAATCGTAAAGTCTTCCTATCGTGAAGCGCTTCTGGATAGGGAAAAGTCATTTCCGACGGGATTGGATATGGAGTTTTTAGGTAAAGATTTGCCAAATGTGGCCATTCCTCATACAGATATTGAGCACAACTTAACTGAAAATGTGGTGGTCGCGAAGCTAGACCGATCAGTGACTTTTCATAATATGATTGCTCCTGCACAGACCGTTGAAGTGTCGCTCTTGTTCTTCATTATCAACCATTCGAGCTCGAGTCAAACTAATATTTTAGCACAGCTGATGGATTTCTTCACTAGTGATGGAAATTTAGCTGGTTTAGCTCATTTAAACTCTGAGGAAGAGTTGTTTCAATATATTTCAAATGTCATTAAATAAATAAATCGGAGGATTTTATTATGATTAAAATTTTAGCAGCCTGCGGAGCAGGGGTAAACTCAAGCCACCAAATCAAAAGTGCCCTTGAGGAAGAGTTGTCAAACCGCGGTTACGATGTTCATTGTGATGCGGTCATGGTCAAGGATGTTAACGAAGACCTGATGCAAGGTTATGACATCTTTACACCGATTGCAGCGACTGATTTAGGATTCACACCAGAAATTCCAGTGATTGAAGCAGGCCCAATTCTTTTTAGAATTCCAGCTATGAGTGCGCCGGTCTATGATAATATCGAAGCGGCTATTAAAGAACATGGCTTAAGTTAAAGGATTAAAATAAAAATAAATCGGGAGGTTTTTTATGAATGCTATCATTGATATAGCGAATAAGTTCTTCGATCCCATTATCAAAATGGGTGGCCCAATTGTCATGTTGATTATCTTGACAGTTCTTGCACTTTTATTTGGCGTGAAATTTTCCAAAGCGCTGGAGGGTGGGATTAAGCTGGCCATCGCTTTGACTGGTATCGGAGCTATCATCGGCATGCTGAATGGAGCTTTCTCAGCTTCGCTCGCAAAATTCGTTGAAAACACAGGGATTCAGCTTAATATCACGGATGTTGGATGGGCTCCTTTGGCAACGATTACTTGGGGTTCTCCATGGACCTTGTACTTCTTGCTCATCATGCTGATTGTCAATGTCGTGATGTTGGCTCTGAAGAAAACAGACACTCTGGATGTCGATATCTTTGACATTTGGCATTTGTCTATCACTGGCTTGCTTATCAAGTGGTATGCGGATAACAATCATGTCAGTCCGGCTGTATCATTGCTGATTGCGACGGCGGCGGTTGTCTTGGTCGGTGTTTTGAAAATCATCAACTCAGACTTGATGAAGCCTACCTTTGATGATCTGCTGAATGCACCAAGTTCTTCTCCGATGACTTCTACTCACATGAACTATATGATGAACCCTGTCATCATGGTTTTGGATAAGATTTTTGATAAATTCTTCCCTTGGTTGGACAAATATGACTTCGATGCTGCAGCCTTGAACAAGAAAATCGGTTTCTGGGGTTCTAAATTCTTTATCGGTTTCCTTCTCGGTGTGGTCATCGGTATCATGGGAACTCCGCATCCAGTAGCAGGTGTAGAAGATGGTGATACCTGGCAATTAGTCATCAAAGGATGGTTGTCTCTTGGTTTGACTGCTGGTGTCTGCTTGGAACTCTTCTCTTTGATTGGTTCTTGGTTTATCGCCGCTGTAGAGCCTTTGTCACAAGGGATTACAAACGTTGCAACCAAACGTTTGCAAGGTCGTAAATTTAATATCGGTTTGGACTGGCCGTTTATCGCTGGTCGTGCAGAAATCTGGGCCTGCGCTAACGTGCTTGCTCCAATCATGCTGATCGAAGCAGTTTTGCTTTCTAAAGTAGGAAATGGTATCCTGCCACTGGCTGGTATCATTGCAATGGGTGTGACGCCAGCTCTCTTGGTAGTCACTCGTGGTAAATTGCTTCGTATGATTGTCTTTGGAAGTCTCTTGTTGCCGCTCTTCCTGCTCTCAGGTACACTCATTGCGCCATTTGCAACAGAACTTGCTAAAGGTGTAGGTGCCTTCCCTGAAGGAGTGAGCCAATCTCAATTGATTACTCACTCTACACTAGAAGGACCGATTGAAAAGCTGTTGGGCTGGACTATCGGTAATACCACAACTGGTGATATTAAAGCAATCATTGGTGCCGTTATCTTCCTCGGTGCTTATGTTGGAATCTTTGCTTGGTACAGAAAGCAAATGATCAAACGGAATGCAGAATATGCAGCAAATAAAAAATAAAACTATGCTGCTAGGGATGAAGTTTCCTTGCTATGAGTCATAAAACAGAGAAATATACTATATTGTAAAACGAATAAAATCAGGCTTTGCTTCTAGAAGAGGCAAAGCCTAGTTTTTTAAATGGACTCTTTTCTACCATTTGTCAAGTCTGTCAAGGCTTTAAGTGAAAAATGAGATAAGACAGTAGC
>NZ_JPEN01000021.1 GCF_000767835.1 Streptococcus sinensis
TCTTACTTGCCAGCAAAACGTGGCCAGTCTATTGACAAGATCGAAGTGAAGGATACCTATTCACCGCTTGTGGAATACAATGGCGTTCACAAATGGATTGCCAACACAGATATTCTCTTGAAAGATAGCACGAAGANAGTTGATAATGGTACAGTGAAGAACACCTTTACAGAAATTATCAATAATGTTGAACGTGATTCAAACACGGTAACACTCGTATCACCAAAAGAATACGGTGATGTCGTTGTTCACTATGTGGATGAGTCTGGTAAGAAAATCAAGGAAGATGTGACAGATACCAGCCGTGCAACAGTTGGAACATCTTATGACACAACAGATCATAAGAGCATCTCTATCAAGCACGGCGACAAAGTTTACAACATTGTACCTGAAAAGACCAAGGGTCAAGAACAAG
>NZ_JPEN01000077.1 GCF_000767835.1 Streptococcus sinensis
TTACTGGAGACCTGTCTGGCATGAACTCTGTGATGACTTTGAACTCATCCTAGCACAGCCTGCTCATATGAAAGCTATTCCAGGTCAAAAAACAGATAAGAAAGATGCTCACTGGATTGCCCAATTAACACGAATCGGNCACTATGTAGAGAGCCGTAATCGTGAGACCAATCGGATCCATAAAATCCTCCAATCAGGAGGTATTAAGCTGACAACCTACATAGAAGATATCATGGGTGCTTCTGGTCGAAACTTACTGCAACTGCTTATTGATGAGACGCCCGTTACCCCAAGAATGATCCATCAATCTGTTTATACCAGTTTGAAAAGAAAAGTTCCCCAACTCCTTGAGGCACTTGATGGGTACTTTTCGGCTCATCATCGTTTTATGTTAGGTCAGTCCTTGGAGATTTACGATTTTTATCAAAAACAAATCGATTGTTTGGAAGAGCGTATGAACGGCTATCTAAATCTCTATGAGAGACCAGTGGAAATCCTAGATTCTATTCCTGGTATTGATCTCATTACAGCCTCTGTGA
>NZ_JPEN01000015.1 GCF_000767835.1 Streptococcus sinensis
GCTTGCTTGTGTGAACTCTTATCAGGTCTAAGCTTTCTTCTTACCTAGGTAAAGGGCTCCGCCCAGTGTGCCAAGTCCTAACAGGCAGAGGAAGAAATTCTCAACGGTACCAGTAGAAGGTAAGATGTTTTTCTTCTTCGGTTTTCCTGGTGTCTGTGGCTCTTCCGGTTTTGATGGAGGAGTTGTTGGAGGGGTCGTTGGTGGTACTTCCGGAGTGTGAACATTGGTAATATTGTAACCATCCACTGTTGATGTATAACCTTTCGGAACGTTCACTTCTTGGACTGTATATTTAATTTCTTTACCGTTCTGGTTTTTGGCCAGGCCTTCAAAATGATACTTCCAGCCAGTCGATTCACTCGCTGTAGCGATCAGTCCGGTATCCTGACCATCCGCAAGCAGTTTCACTTGGATAGAGCTTGGACGAATACCATCTTGGTTGTTGGCATCGTCCCAAGTCTTCGTTCCTTGAACATGAGTCGGTTTCGGTTCGTAATTGTTAGTTACATTCATCCCATTTGGTACTGATTTATAACCTTCTGGAACAGCGACTTCTTCGACAGTATAAGTGATCTCTTTACCAGCTTGATAGCGATCCAGTTTTGTAAACTCATACTTCCAGCCAGTCGATTCACTCGCTGTAGCTGTTTTATCAGTTGGTTTGCCATTGGCTAAGAGCTTCACAGTAATGGAGCCTGGACGTTTGCCATCTCGATTATTGGCATCGTTCCAAGTCTTTTGACCGCCTACTGTAATCTTCTCTGGAGTCAGCTTGTTGGTAACAGTGTATTTGCCATCCTTGGTCTTGGTAATTTCAGTTTCATATGATGCAACTGCTACTTCCTTGACTTCATAAGCAATTTCCTTCCCATCCTTGTACTTAGGCAAGGCTTTTGATTCAAAGGCCCAGCCAGTCGCTGCTGAAACTTCTATTTCATCTACGACCTGACCGTCGTGCAGAACTTGAATTTTCACAGAAGTGGTCCGTTTGCCATCTTGGTTCTCATTATCATCCCAAACCTTGGTTCCTGAAATGACAATTGTTTCTGGATCATGGCTATTGGTTACGACTTGGCCAGAGACAGAAGCTTCATAACCTTCTGGGACATTGACTTCTTTCACAGAGTAAACAATTTCTTGTCCATTTTCAAATTGCGGCAAGTTTGTGAAGGAGGCAACCCATGTATTCGCATCGGTTGCACCTGCGGCCGTTAAGGTTAATGTCTGACCTGCAACTGCTGTTGGTTCTGAACCATTCACTGATTTGTAAAGTTGTACTGTGACAGAGTCTGGGCGTTTGCCATCTTGGTTGTTGGCATCCTTCCATACCTTGGTTACCTTGTATTCAATAGCTTTTGGCAGGTACTTATTAATGATATTGAAATCGTTAATGGTTGTTTCATACTCTGCAACGGTTTCTTCCGTCACCGTATACTTGATTTCTTTCCCATTCTTGTACTTGGCCTTGCCCTTGAATTCTGCTGTCCAAGTGCCATCTGCTGAAGCTTGAACGTCTTTAGAATCAACCTTCTCACCATCGGCTAAGAGATTAATTGTAATCTTCGTTGGACGTTTCCCGTCTTGGTTATTCGCATCATCCCAGTTTTTAGTGGCTTTGATATCAACTGTTTCTGGGCTATAGCGATTGGTAATCGTAAAGCCAGTGGCTGCATCTCCGGTTACTTCAGTTGTGTAACCTGTGATTGAAGTGGCTTCTACAACCTTGTAATCAATCGCCTTGCCGCCTTTTTGGGCATCAAGTTCCGTAAAGCTGCCAGCCCAGCCGGTCGCTTCTGACAACTCAAGTGTTTTCCCAGTATCCTTACCATCTGCGAGGAGTTTAACGGTGATAGAAGATGGACGTTTGCCATCTTGATTGTCGCTATCGTTCCAAACCTTGCGCACAGAAACCTCTGTTTTGGCTGGTTTGTAGCTATTCTTCAGGTTATAACCGTCGATGTCTTTTTTGTAGCCTTCAACAGGCTCTTCATCGATGGAGTAAGTGATTTCCTTACCGCCTTCATATTTCGGTAGGTCGGTGAACTTGTAGCTCCAGTCAGCAGCTGTCACTTCTTGTTCCGCAACCTTAGTGGTCACGCCGTCAACCGTCTTGTTCAAGAAGACCTTGATCTTATCTGGGCGTTTGCCGTCTTGGTTGTTGCCATCATCCCAAGTCTTCGTTCCTTCAACGGATACAGTGCCAGGGTTATAGCTATTCTTCAGATTGTAGCCGTCGATATCTTTTTTGTAGCCCTCAACAGGCTCTTCATCGATGGAGTAAGTGATTTCCTTACCGCCTTCGTATTTCGGCAGGTTTTTGAACTCATAAGTCCAGTTATCCTTAGTTACTTCTTGTTCCGCAACCTTAGTGGTCACACCATCAACCGTCTTGTTCAAGAGAACCTTGATCTTATCTGGACGTTTGCCGTCTTGGTTGTTCCCATCTTCCCATGTCTTCGTTCCTTCAACGGAGACTGTAGCTAGGTCGTGGGTATTTTTAATCGTAAAACTTGTCGCTGTATCTGCAGTAATTTCTGGAATATAACCATCAACTGCTTCTTCTGTCACAGTATACTGGATCTCTTGACCATTTTTATATTTCGCAAGACCTGTAAATGCNAGTCTTTGTTCCTTGAACGGAGACTGTGGCTAGGTCGTGGGTATTTTTAATCGTAAAGCTTGTCGCTGTATCGGCAGTAATTTCTGGAATATAACCATCAACTGCTTCTTCTGTTACAGTATACTGGATCTCTTGACCATTTTTATATTTCGCAAGACCTGTAAATGTAGCAGTCCAAGAACCATCTTGAGCAGCTTGGATTTCTTTTGTTTCAACCTTCGCGCCATCTGCTAGCAGATTCACTATAATCTTGGTCGGACGGAGACCATCTTGGTTGTTGCCATCTTCCCAAACTTTAGTTACAGAAANTAGAAGATTCACGATAATCTTGGTCGGACGGAGACCATCTTGGTTGTTGCCATCTTCCCAAACTTTAGTTACAGAAACATTTGTTTCTGCTGGTGTGTAGCTATTGGTAATGGTGAAACCAGTTGTCGCATCTCCTGTCACCTTAGACTTGTATTCTGCGACTGCGACTTCTTCGATTGTATAGGTGATTGGAGTGCCACCTTTATCTGCATCCAGATCTGTGAAGTTTCCTGACCANATTGTAGCGATTTGTAATCGTGAAGCCAGTTGTGGCATCGCCAGTAAGGACTGAAGTGTAACCTGCTGGAACTGAAACTTCTGCGATTGTATAGGTGATTGGAGTGCCGCCTTTATCTGCATCCAGATCTGTGAAGTTTCCTGACCAATTATTTTCTTTATTGAGTTCAAGGGTCTTACCTGTGTCTTGACCATCGGCAAGGAGTTTAACGGTGATAGAATCTGGACGTTTGCCGTCTTGGTTGTTCCCATCATTCCAAACTTTTTTCACAGAAACCTGGGTTTTGTCTGGTGTGTAAACATTGGTGAAGGTTGTGCTGCCATCGCTGGCATCACTGCTGTACTCAACAGCTGCATGCAGTTTGCCTTCTTTATCATCTGTTACAGTTACTTTANGCCTTTATCGGCATCTAGATTTGTGAAAGTTTCTTCCCAATTGTTAGCTGCATTCAATTCACGTGTTTGACCAGTGTCAACACCATCTGCTAGAAGTTTAACAGTAATAGACTCTGGACGTTTGCCATCTTGATTGTCGGCATCGTTCCATACTTTCTTCACTGGTACTTGAGTTTTAGCTGGCGTATAGACATTGGTGAAGGTTGTGCTGCCATCGCTGGTATCACTGCTGTACTCAACAGCTGCATGCAGTTTGCCTTCTTTATCATCTGTTACAGTTACTTTAGCTGTCACTGTCTTCGCATCGTAGGTAATCCCATTTTCAGTTGTTCCAGCTTTCACTTCCTTGATGGTGTAAGTGTAAGTGCCTTCTTCATCAAATGACAATTCTTTAAACTTAACTTTTCCGTCTGCACCATTCTTCGCTGTTTCAACGTTACCGACTTGGTCTGTCAAAGCAAATTCAAACATATCGGCTTCGAGATTTCGACCGGTCAGCTTCTTCGTTACTTCGAGACTTGCTTTAGCGTTTTCAGCCTTATAGGTGTTTTCGAAAGTGCTGTTGTTATTGTCGTAAGAAACGCTTGCTTCAAGAGCTCCCTTACCGTTATCAATAACTTTAATTGTCACTTCGACAGTCTTGTTAGAATAAGTGATTCCTTTATCAGTTGTACCAGCATTCTTTTCAATGATGGTGTAAGTGAATTCACCTGGGGTTTTGAATTCTAACTCACCAAACTGAATGTTTCCAGCTGCGTCATTTGTTGTTGTTTGAATTGGATCTGTACCATTTTTCTCAAACAAGGCGAATTCGAATTCACCGCCTTTAAGCTGAATCGGTTGAT
>NZ_JPEN01000036.1 GCF_000767835.1 Streptococcus sinensis
AATTGAGCACTTTCACGTTCAACAGTGTTAAACGGTAGAGCCTCTGTCACGATATCCAAGCGTGGCTGCTCGACTACAGGCACCTTAGTACCTTCCTCTGGAGTGACTTGCTCAACTGGCTTGCCAACTTCCACAATCTTGTCGACTGGGTCTTTAGAAACGAAGCTGTCGCGAGTCACACGGCTGGTTTCCTGACCATTTTCGATGGTCACTTCTACGAGCGTAGTCTTTTCACCGTCCTTACCTTCTTGGACAACTTTACGCATACCTTTAGGTAATTGAGTAGTTTCGCGTTCAACAGTATTAAACGGTAGAGCTTCAGTTACCACATCCAAGCGTGGTTGCTCGGCAACCAGATTCTTAACGCCTTCTGCTGGTGTCACCTGCTCAACTGGCTTGCCAACTTCCACAATCTTATCAACTGGATCTTTAGAAACGAAGCTGTCGCGAGTGGTGCGGCCAGTTTCTTGACCATTTTCTATGGTTACTTCCACAAGTGTGGTCTTCTCGCCAGCCTTACCTTCTTGGACAACTTTTCGCGTGCCCTTAGGCAATTGTGCATTTTCTCGTTCAACAGTGGTAAACGGTAGAGCCTCAGTGACGATATCCAAGCGTGGTTGCTCGACAACCAGATTTTGGACGCCTTCAGTTGGTGTCACCTGTTCAACTGGTTTGCCAATCTCCACAATCTTATCGACTGGGTCTTTGGAAACAAAGCTGTCGCGAGTCACACGGCCGGTTTCTTGACCATTTTCGACGGTCACTTCAACCAGAATCGTCTTCTCACCGTCCTTGCCTTCTTGGACAACTTTTCGCGTACCTTTAGGTAATTGAGCACTTTCACGTTCAACAGTATTAAACGGTAGAGCTTCGGTCACCACATCCAAGCGTGGTTGCTCGACTACTGGAATCTTAACACCTTCGTCTGGTGTCGTTTTGTGAACTGGCGGTGTTGGAGTGTCACTTACCTCCGCATGGTAGGTGGAGATTTCATAGAACTCTGGTCGTCCGCCTTCCCATGTCAGCTTAACATCGAGCAAGTGTGCACTATTGGCAAGCTGGAAGGTTTGGAAACTTGTGGTAACTGCCCCCAAGTCTTGCCATGCTGTTTGACCGTCTTTAGAGACAGTTCTTGCCCAAACATGTGCTGTGCTTCCTGCTGGAACATCTGAAATCAGGCGAATGTGATTGGATTCTGTCTTTTCAGATAGATGGTAAATCAACTCACCGCTGCTTTGAGTTGTCTTGTAGCTGCTGAGAATATTGCCATCTGCTATATTATTCTTTTCAGATGACTTGTTCTCTGTACCAGTGCCCTCTACAGTTGGGTTGTTGACCGACTTAGTGTATTCCCCGTCATTGATAACCAACTCTGTAAAGCCGACGAAACGATGACGATAAGGAGCTGTGTAGAGCACTCGGAGATATTTAGCTGCAGTTGCTGCCGGCAATTCTCCCTCAATATAGCGATTGCCTGGCTTCTGTGAATCATGCGTCCAGCCATCCGTCAAGGAATCATCACGTGCTGGATTTTCCTGACCGTCACCCACCGAAACCACATCTGTCCAAGTCTTACCATCCGCACTAACTTGAATTTTTCCATCACGGAGATAGTTCTGTGTACCATCTTTGATGTAGGCTCGAATCTTCTTAATTTGACGGGTTGCCCCAAGATTGAGAGTCATATGACCATCGGTTTGTGGATAATCAGAAAATTCAACATAGGTGTTGAGGTCACCGTCAAAGAGTTGATCTAGGTTTCTCGCTTTCCGGACGTCTCCGCTACCATAGTTAGGATCGATACCCATGCTGGTAGACTCAATTGATGTTGGTTGAATTTCCTTAGTAGTCAAGAGCAAGGAAGTAGTTCCGATTACCTGTTCCTGATCCATCTTGTTTTCAAGGCGTACATAGCGGACGAGCTGGTGCTCTTTCAGATCAGCTGCACTATACCATTCTACTCCATTTGGAGAATAGCGGAGCTGGAGTGCTTGATTAGCATTTTCACCCAGTTTTAAATCCTCAATTTCATGGAGACGATCCAACTTCATTCCAAGATATTGTCCAGCAGCTAGAGCTGTACCAGCCGGAATCTGCATTTCGTAGCGTCCCAGTTTTTCATTTACCTTGGTAGCCTTGAGCTGTTCCACATTAGTGTCTGTGTATTGGTCTGTTCCAGTCTCTGATTCGACAGAGAAGTTACCAATGCGCCACCAGAAATTGGTCTTTTGCGTATTTCTCGCGCGTACATAACGGATATTCTGATTGGTTTCAACTTCTTTGCTTTGCTCACCAGTCAAGTTGGCTACTGTCGTCCAATTTTGACCATCTTTAGAGACTTCAATGACACCCGCTGCCAGCTTATCTGTCACACCTTGTACCAAACGAATCTTCTTAACTGTTTGTTGTGAACCAAGATCCAACTGCACCCAAGCATCTACTGGTGTTGTATCGCGTTCGCCATTTGCTGTTGAAGAACTTGCCAGCATTGCTTCTGAGCTGTCACTATTGTCTGTCATCTTAGCAGCCGTTGTATTTAGTTTATATACTAGATTTGAACTGATGGTAATGCTGCCAGCCTTCTTCTTGGCATTTTCAAGAGGACGGTTCACTGCGATTTCACGGACAGCAAACCAAGTATTGTCTCGGTCTTCTGTCGCCACCATCCGAACGCCCTTAGCCTTGATGTCAAGATTATCTAGTGTAATTTCAGACTCATTTCCGACATAGCTACCTTGAGGAAGGGCTGTCCATTCACCAGCTTCATTTAGGTATTCAACCTTAGCCTTATTAAAGGTATCTTTCGGATTGCTGGCTGCTCCCATAGCAAAGCTCAATTTCTTGATAGAAACAGGCTTATTGAACTGCAGACCGACATAATCACCAGTGCTAATTCTGGTCGGATTCTTAAAGATAATCTGAGTTGATAGGTCTCCATCCAGCACTTGAGTCAAATCACCTTCCCCACCTGTACGGTTGGTGATAAAGGTCGTTACGACTTTATCTGGATTCAATTCTTTTTCGATTTCCTTAGCCAGATATTCTTTTAGGTTGAGGATAAATGGACGGATATGCTGTACACCAAGCTCAGCATTTTCATTGTGGTCGACATACCAGAAGGAATGTTTCTTAGATTGCTCATAAGCTTTCAAGCCCTTGTAGTAATTATTCCAGAGCCCATCAGCATTTTTACCACCAATAGATTCAGTGGCTGTCAAGAGAGCATCTAGAGCGTTCATTTGGTCAATAGTGTTGTCCAGCCAGTACTTAATCTGCTCGCGCATCCGTTCATGACCTGATGCTTTATAAGTCTCAGCTGCTGTTTTTAATTTAGCAAATTCTGCCTTCAATTCTTTCCGCTTCGCTGTGACATCTTGGCCTGCTTTCAGCTTGGTCATAAAGCTAGTCAATTTCGGAGCCAGTTCGACAGATTCTTCTAGCTTCACAACACGAGTATCCATATGCTGGTTAATCATGTGCTTACCAAGCTCGCGGAAGGCAGCAGATTCTTTGGTCTCTGTAAAGCGGCCTGTTTCTGCAAAGTTGAAAGCTATATCGTTGACAGCTTTGGCTTCAGCCTCGTTTTTCCATATATTCCAGCTGTACTCCGCTGCTGAGAAGAGCGCAATCTTAGAAGGCTCTGACTGCTGCATTGGATTGAGCATGACACCGCCGATTAAGCTTGGATCCACTCCTGGATGCAGGAATTTCTCACCGCCGCCTAAGATGAGGTGCTGTTTGGAATTATCCGTACATGGCCAGTTAATCCAAAGCTGAACAGGACGATAAGGTTGACCAGATGCTTCCAAGTTCCGCTTCAGTTGAGTCAAGAAGTTTTCAGAAACTTCCCCCCAAATCTTACCCCCTGTAAGAGTCATAATGCTGCTTTGCGGAAGATTTTTGTTTAGAGAGCGTAGCTCGTCTTCTCGGCCATTGCCCCAATACTGACTTGGAACAAAAATCATCTCTTTCTTCAAACCCAGATAAGTCGCTTGCTTTTCAGTCAGCCAATCAGTCATGTCCTTCATCAAGCGGTTGTAACTTTCGTAACCACCATAAGGTTGAGCTGCATCATCTGCTAGGATACCAAACTCACGAACACCAACATCCAGCAACTGAGTGAACTTAGCCTTAATCGCATTCAAGTCTTCTTGGTAAACCGTCTCATTTTGGAAGCGAATCCGACTGTTCATAAATGGATGAATGGTCCAGACATAGCGAGTCTTGTTTTCGTTCCCCACTTTAGCCAGCTGGCGGATTTCTTCTAGTTTTTCTTTTGGATAAAGCTCTCTCCACTTGCTATTGTGATATGGGTCATCTTTTGGCGCAAAGAAATACTGGGTCAGTTTCAAATCACCACCGTAGCGCATCAAGGCCGCACGATCTTCGTTGGACCATGGGTTACCATAATAGCCTTCAATAAAGCCACGATTCTTCACATCAGCATAGTCTTCTACATTGACCTCGCGCAGAACTGGAGCCTGACTGTCATTAAGCATATGCTTGAGCGTTGTCAGTCCGTAGAAGACAGCATCTGTATCTTTTCCGACGATGGAAATTTGCTGGCCTTTGATAACCAATGAATAAGCATCAATCTTATCAAAGAGGCCCTGATTCACAGACTCTGCACTCTGTGCTTCTTCTGCTTTTGAGCCAGTTTGGTGTACTCCCAGATAGATATTAGTTGCGCCTGCTTCTGCTGTCTTACCAGTAGTATAGGAAATATTGCTGTTTTGCAAAATAGACTTGAGACGATTGCGGGTGTAAATATCAACCTGCTCACCGATCACTAAATGGACTTTTTGGTCCAGACGCACCAAGCCATTTCCATAAGTAACCTTATGAGGAGTCGGGAATACCTTGTATTGTTTTTTGAGATAGTCTTGGCTTCTCAAAGCAGCTTCGACTGTACTTGGGTCTGCTGGTTTTTTAGCGACAAAGGTATCTTCCAACTCAACAGTTCCATCATCTTTCGGTGCTGGAGTTTCTGGTTTTGGATCTGGTTTTGGTGCTGGAGGTGTAGCTGGCTCGTCTGATGTTGCAAGTGGTTTCAAAAGATTGATTTCCGCTGCACTAGCATATCCTTCCACTCCTTGCAGAATCTTCAGCTGGATCGTATCAGTCTCTACCGCTTCAAAGTTTGCGATCTTTTCAGCCGTATTATTGTCCCAAGTACCTTCTGCTACTTTGACCAATTGTCCAGCTTTTTTAGCATAGACTTCATACTGGGTCGCAAGACCATTTCCACCGCCTGGACGAGGGAGATAAGTCAAAGCATTCACAGCTGTCGCCTGCTTCAGCGTCATTGTGACAGTATAAGACGGATCCTTCTTCGTCCAATGTGAATGCCAGAAGGTTGCAGGATTGCCATCAAAGGCCTTAGAAATAGACCCTTCTGTAGCATTTCCTGGCAGTTGCTCACTACTTGCTTCCACACGGGCAAGCTGGTCTTGTGCAACCAAACGCGGATTGACAAACGGCTTATCAGACAAGCTCAGGCTATGCAAGGTACCTTCAAAACCGCCGATTTTCTCAAGAGGTAAGACCAGGCTAGTGTGAGCCAATCTTGGATGGGCTGGGTTGGCAAGACGATTTATCTTCTCGCTATTGACATAGAGCTCAGTTGACTGAGGCTTGGTGACAAAGACAAGCTCATAGCGTTTGCCTTTTTCCAGAGTCTTGTCAAACTGAATATGGTGTTGCTCAAACTGATAAGCGACTTTTCCCGACTCATCAGACAAGTAGAGCTTGTTCCCTTCACTAGAAGCCAACTCCTGAACGCCATCTCCTGTGACCGTCACATTGACTTTTAGGACATGACTTGGACCGACATTGCCGATAGCATTTTCAATCTTGCTTTCTTTGTTAAAGACCAGACCTTGATCAGTCTTTGTAACATTGGTTACATCATAGCGCTTGATAGTCTTTGGATTGATGTCATAAGTCTCTGCATCATCAATCTTGTACTCTGGATTGCTATTTGGTGCATAGATATATTCTGAACGTGGCAAAGTACGGTGAGCAAAGCTGCTTGCAGTTCGGTCGGAACCCCAAGTTTTTTCAGCAGTGACCCTTGTTGCTTCAAAGAAGCGCTTGAATATATCATAAGAAGTCATGCCTGTTTCATGGAGATCAATATTATCATTCCAAACAGCATGTCCGCCACCCAAGATATGAGGGTTGGAAGCTGCTAATTTTGGACCATTTCCTGCTGTCGTAAAGTCATTTGGCGTCCAGCGATTATACTGATGTTCATAAGAAGAATAGTCTCCGTATGCTCCTTGCTGATTATTACCATTTGGCACACTGTAGGTCGGAACATCGGTAATATTGATAATTTTAGCGCCGGCCTTCAAGGCTGCTTGCGGTTGCTGCCAGCCCAGACTCCAGATATCCACTTCGACATCCTTTAGATCAACTGGTGTCTGGCCGCTCTTACGACTGAGTGAGCCCCAAATCCGTGGCGTATAGCCCTTACCTTTGATATAGGTAATCAAATCATTGACATAACGACGATAGTTTTCATTATTGCCATAGTACTCATCTGTTCCGATGTGAATGGTTTTGACACCTCGAAGTGGGGCATTTTCTCCATCCAACAATTTATCATAAACGGACTTGACAAAGCGTAGCGTTTCGTCATAATGCTTGTCCAGATCCAGCATCGCCACACGCTCTACATTGTGCTTATTCGGACTGAGCTGACCTTGATACATCAAATCTGGACGAACCTTGACAAAGGACAAGGCATGTCCCGGTGTATCGATTTCCGGTACCAGATTAATGCCTAGCTCATCAGCCAAGGCGATGAGTCTTTGCATTTCTTCCTTGGTATAGTGCTGTTTAGAAGTCAAGGCAGCTCCATTGTCACCGACGATATCTGTCTGTAAACGGAAGCCTGTATCTGCATGATTGAGCACATACTCTAGCTCTTGCTCTTTGGTCAGATTTTTACCTGCTACATGCTCCTTGAGGAAGATATAGTTGTCATTCAAGTGCAATTGCAAGTCATTCATCTTGTAGTAGGCCATGTTGAGCATGATGTCCACAAGCGCATCATAAGGAATAAACTTGCGTCCAGTGTCTAGCATAAAGCCCCGGTGACTGAAACTTGGGAAGTCTCGAATTTCACCATTTTGGATATTTTCTTGGCCCATTTGAAGCAGAGTACGAGTGGCATAGAAGGCACCTTTATTGGTCTGTGCTTCAATGGTAAAGACATTGTCTCGAATGGTAATGCCATAGCCTTCCTCACCATAGCCCTTATCTGTTACCTTTTTAAACTCAATCCGGTGTGCAGCTGTGTTATCTCCCTTTGCTAGCTCTAAGCCTCTTGAAATCAAGTCATTAGCATAGAAATTAGCCGCCTTATCAAAGCCTGAGTCTCCAACAGATAGGACTGTGTCTTCTAAAATGGATGAACGCCCCTCTTCACCATGCCATTGCTGAACAGTCGGAGCAACTTTCGGCTTGTCTCCCACACCTTCGTCTGCATAGCGGCCAGGCACTCGAATCTCAAATTCCTTGGTAACTGTTTGGCCTTCATGTACTTGTTGCAAAGAGACTTTGACCGTTTGTGCTGTCAGAGGCTGATAGATTTTATTGTTTAAATCAATCACACCTTTTTTATTGCTACCGACTAGGCTGACTTCACCTGGCAACTCAGGCATGACTAGCGAGCGACCATCTTGAGCCAAAGTCAATGACTCTACCTGATTAAGATTAGTTATCTGTCCTGGATCAGGAATATTAGAATAAGCCCGTAACTCTTGAATGCCGACATTGCGCCAGCGCATGCTACCCTCAGCGTATTTGGTGATTTCTAATTTGAGATATTTAGCCTCAATCGGAGTGTCAAGATTAACCCTTTCATCTAAGATAGGGTGACCATCTTTTTCATAAGCTAGTTTCCATTTGCGAGTAGCTTCTTCTTCGTTGATAGCTTCTGCTGTAGCATAGTAGAGTTTCCAACCTTGCACATTTGGGTCATTAGGCTGGCCCGCTCTCTGTCTGCGATCCCAGTCAATTTCCAGTCGCTTGATGGAAGTGGTCTTCTCCAGTGTCAGCGTCAGATGAGGATTTACTGCATCTCGGTCGGTCGCCCAACGGCTGCTGTCGTCTCCATCAACAGCCTTATCGGCAGTGTTGGATGTGTTTTGCTCATGGTTTGATGCCCTCACCTGAACATTCAATAAATGATTGACATCAGGGGTATTTACCACTTCTTTTGCTGGTGCAGACGGTTCTGGCTGGGCTGGTTGGGGATGAGTGGTTTCCGCACTTGCAGCAGGCTGATCCAGCTTGGGACTAGCTGTATCTGAAGTTTCTTCAGGAGTATTTTCATTATTGTTGGAAGCAGGCGCTTCATTGTCCCCAGACTCTGCTTTTGCTAACTTATCTGCTAATTCAGCTGGCAGTTCTGTTAGCGCTTCTACTTTTTCTACCGTCCCCGAAGGATTCTCCCCGCTATCTGCTGCCGTGCTAACAGTCGTGGTTGGATTTGATGGCTCAACCTCAGCAGCCGATGCCAACTGAGAACCAAATAGAAGAGCTCCTATCAGAACCGAGCAAGCTCCTACGGCATACTTGCGAATGCTGTATGTACATTTCTTTTCAAAAAATCTTTTATCCATGTTTTTATTTTTCTCCTCTTATCAGAGTAAGCGCTTTCGATTTTGGTTGAAAAAATACCTTCTTTGTGAATTCTGCCATAGACATAATTAAGACTATAAAACCATAAAATGGTGAGAAGAGAGCAAAAATCATCATTTTTGTTTCTTCCCACCTTAGACTATTTAGCTTGGGAAAAATTCACAAACTTATATTATTCAACTTGAAGATTAACATGACTTGAATTACGAGAAGTCTTATTTTTCCCTTTTCTTCATCAGGAACAATCCTGTCAATGCCAGCAAGAGACCCATAAGGGAAGCAGAATCTGCTACTGTTCCTGTATTTGGCAGAGTGGCCCTTGCTTCATTTGTTTGGCCTAGTTTAGCTGGAGTGACTGGCTTAACTGGCGCGTCAGGTTTGCTTGGGTGTGTTGGCTGTTCTTCCTTGGTTCCCACTTCCACAATCTGATCAACTGGATCTTTAGAAACGAAGCTGTCGCGAGTCACACGGCCGGTTTC
>NZ_JPEN01000087.1 GCF_000767835.1 Streptococcus sinensis
TACCAGAAAACTAGTTTTGTTCGCTTTTTATATTTGAGGTCGGACTTTTGTCCCAGACTCTTTCAACTATACCGGCGGCCGGGGTCGAACCGGCACGTCCTTGCGGACACTGGATTTTGAGTTCCATTCTTGCATTTTTTAAGTAGTAGGGTATTGATTTAATAGACTTTTGGAACTTTTGGTTTTCACAAAAAGGGGACTTTTTTCAGAATTTAGTACCTTTTTAGTAACTCATCTTTCTCTCTTAAATAACTACTTCCATAAGCAGTGAGTCGATAGTCTTATTTCTTAGTTATTAAATAATACAACCACTAATCTTAAAAAATTTACTTTCTTTCTACATTTTTTAATATACTTTTATTAGTATAATTGATAAAATCTTAATTAACCAAAATTATGGTTTATCTAATAATCTGATTACCTTTCAGGTTCATTGAATGGGATTAGATAACCGAATCAATGTTGAAACGAATGGAGGGGGTTAATATTAAAAATTTAATAAGTGATCAAATGTCTAATAGACAAATCGTTAAAGACTTTATCAGTAGTTTTATTAGCTCCTTAAGTGGAAAAGCTTTTAATTTTGCTTTAGGATTAATGTTACTGGACCAAACAAAATCGGCAATGAGTTTTGGAATTAATATGATCATCTATCCTTTAGTCAGTTTGATTTTCTTGCTTCCAATCGGTAATTTAGTAGACCGATACCGTCATAAAAAGATCTTAATTTATAATTTCGTCTTTAGGCTTATAATTTTTCTTCTGTTTTATGCTTTTTATTTTATAACGAATTCATCTACTATCTTATATCTAGTAATCCCGTTTGTCATACTCCACTCTATTACAGTTAACATAAATGATACTTGTTACTCAGCTTCTATCCACGAGTTAGTAAATGATACAAAAATTCAACGTCTAAGCTCTGTCACACAAACCGCCATCGCTATCGCAACCATGCTTTCCCCAGCTATTGGAGTCATTTTTTATAATTGGTTAGGCTTCTCAGGCTTTATTCTCATAGAAATCATTGCAAATCTCCTTTCTTTAGGGGTCTTACTTACCATGAAATTCTTCTATGAACACGTAGGGCAGGAAGCTGAGGTCAAACAGAATGAAAACAATCAACACGGGGTTAAAGAAATTATCCGATTTTTAAAAGAAAATCAGATTGTAAAATATATTATTCTTATTAGTGTTGTACTGAATTTTTTCTATACTTCCATTAGCATTGGAGTGCCATTTGTAGTCAAAGAGCAACTCCTATTAGATAATGCAACAGTAGGTATCCTAGAAACAATGTCTGCAGTTGGAATGTTATTAGCCAGTGTGTCTATGTCGCTACTGCCAGACAAAAAAGAAACCAACACACTTCTCACCAATAGAATTCGTATTCCACTTTTCCTTCTAACTATCGCTATCATTGGTTTGGGTATTACATTTGCAACTAGTAACACCCAAGTGATTATTTCTTCCGTTGGCGGTTTATTTATGGGAATTATCGCATTTACTCTTGTTATTCTAAATATTGTCGTCATGACTTATCTTCAAAGTAGCATTGAAACAAATTATTTAGGAAGAGTGATGAGCACTTTATTCACACTAAATACGTCTATTATGCCGATAGGTACCATTGTATTTACTTATCTATTTTAAAAAGATATAAACGGAGGTCTGATATTCATATTTGGAGGGACTTCTCTTCTGATCTATACCATGATAATGTTACCTCAAATATATAGAATACTGCAAAAAGAACACACTTATTGAAATTGAATCAAAATCAATACTAAAACGAAAAAGACAAGGATAAAAAACCTTGTCTTTTTTTAAATACTAACAACTTAGACTAACAATGGGACTTTTTTCATAATTTAATACCTTTTTAGTAACCTGTTAAAGATACGGATGTATAGTCCAGATAAAGACAATTCAAATTAGATTACGTCTATCTATTTATTTTATCTTTTATTTGCTTTAAGTCTTTTATCTCTTTTAGAATACTAAAAATATATAAACTAAATAGAACTACACCTAAAAAAGATAAAACAAAGAAAACAAACGTAAGTTTTTCTCCCATACCAGCTACTACTCCAAGGGAAAAAATACCGATAGCCATTATGGAAATTATGAGGATAAACCACAAGTAAATCATGTAAAACTTATAAAGATAGCAAAAGGACTTATTTTTTTGTTTAGGCTTATCCTTCCAATTTAAATAAAAGAAATAAGGCATATAAATAATTAAACTAAATAGAAATTCCATCTCTATCACAACCTCTCATCTTATTCCCCTTAATCAAATACATAATTTATAGCATATTAAAACTTTTTATTTAGGCAAACTAATAACAAAAACTAAATGTAAAATCATTAGTTAATCAATTCCTCAATTTCCTTTATCCCTTCAAACTCTCCAACACTTTCGAAAAGTTCTATAGCTCGTTTGAAATGTCTGTTGGATAACTCCGTATCTCCCAAGGCTAAATTGATTTCACCTAACCCTCTATAGCTACAAGCTTGAGAAATCACGTCATCAGTCTCTAAAGATTGTTCCAATGACAGATTCATGAATGTAAGAGCTTCATGAAGGTTGTTTAATTTAAATCTCACATAGCCTTGTTCGTAGTTATTCACAGCTTTCTTTAGATTATCATTTGGAAAATGCTCTTCAACTATCTTCTTTTCATCTTCAATGAGTTTTAAAGCCTTATGAAAATCCCCCTGATCTCTGTAGATCATAGCTAATTGATGTAATCCAATGTGTTCATTTTCTTTATCTTCTTTTTGTTGAGCTAATAAAATGTATTTCTCAAAGATATGGGTACACGAGGCATAGTCTTTTTCTGCCAATAATAAATACCCCATCAGATTTAAAAGGCTAAAATCTGTACAGGTATCAATTGAAAAATCTTGTTCAACCAACTTTTTAGCTTCTGATGTTTTTCCCGTCAGAAACAAGTCCCAAGCTGTATCAAGTTTAGAGACCATCTATTTTCCCCTTTCAACTATAAACAACCTTCATAAAATAAAATTACTCAACAAGAATATACTAATCTTTATCTATTGAAACTTAATCAAATAAACCATCAATCTGCATTAAAATAATCATAAACCTCTTTATATGGAATTCCGTCAATATTTTAGACACATTTTGGGAGGGAATTTTGAAGACTAGCGTCCTCCTATTTTTCCCAATAAGTTTTAACTTCTTCAAAAATATTATTCAAAAGTTCTGCATCTTTTTCTGACAACTGATTTTTTTCTATAACTCTATCTTTTAGTTCTGTTGCCTTTATTTTATTTCTTGCCACCGAAACTGCTATTGAATGTTTCAAAATATCAAATTCATCCTTTGAAAAATTTGCAATATTGGTAAGATCTAATTGTTCTAGAGGTAAACTACTGATAATTGAATAAGGTTTTTGTCCCAGCAAATAATCTGTAGTAGTCCCAAAGATATTTGCTAATTTCACAACGAATTCTAATCTTGGTTCTAACGTTCCATTCTCCCATCGAGAATATGTCCCTTGTTGAACTCCAATTAATTCCGATATTTGTACTTGAGTTAACTTTTTTGATTTTCTGAGAGTTTTTAACCTCTCTGAAAATTTATAATCCTCTGTATACATAATTCTCCTATAGATATTCTTATTCGTATATTTTAGCTTGACAAAATATTCTAAACGGTATAAAATAGAATTATTCCATAAGGAATATTTATTTTGAAATTAAATATTCCATTGAGAATATTATAGCATAAAAGGAGGTAAAAGCGTATGTAACTAGTAGTCGATTTAAAAAATTTTAATAAAGGAGGTAAGATTCGACAAAATAAAAAATCTTGAAACAAATGTGCCGTTCGTTCCAAGATCAAAACATATTATGTAACAATTATACCACAGAAAACTCTTCAGTTGCACAAGAAAATTTCGGAGGTTTCACAAAAAGATGACCAATAAAGAGTTAGTCAATCAAATTTCTGGCCTAAACTCTACCTCTACTCTTAAAAATTGGATTCAACTGATTAAAGAGATAAGTGGCAAGGAATTTAAGAAAATTAAAGTTCCTATCAGTAGAAATCCCAGAACTCATCAATTAAGTTATACAGTTGCCTATGATTTTACAGACGAAGACCTTAGACAATTTCAAAAGTTAGCTAAACTAAAACTTGAAATAGGTTTAAAAGGGGCTATACAAGCCGTATTTGGGAGTCTAGCAGATAATGAGCAAGAATCCCTAAACCAAGTAATAGATGAGCTCTACGATGAACTGAGTGCCTTAAAACAGGAATTTAAGCGAGAAATGCGACTGATAAAAATTGAAAATACTAACCTAAAAAAGAAAATCCAAGATATTGAAGAGTCGATGCAAACCGGCTTACTAGGGTTTGTTAACAAGAGGTCAAAAAATAGGTTCGGCTAATAGCGAGTTTTCGGCTGAGCCATGAGGCAGAAAGCCGAAAATGAGCGTAGATGCGGACGGACCATTTTTGATCGATAGGGTGTGTAGTAACACCACCCTCTGCAAGTCAGGTGTACCATCGAAAGAATTCAGTATTACCAAGGGTTTTAGAGATTTCAAGGGTGGCAAAATTAGGCAAAAAGTTGAACCAAAATCTATGGCAAAAAATGAGCATTTACGTTCTGTATTTGACTGGATTCAAATTCAGTTTGATAAGACTGAATTTTCGCCAAAAGAAATAATCGAAGATATCCTATTTCTTGACTTTGACCTATTTATTGAGAATAAGGGGAGCCTTAAATACTATAACTATGATAGCCAGCTTCATTATGGGAATATCCGTATCTACTATGGATTGAAAGAGTCGTCCTACATGCTTGTCATGTCAGGACAGGCACTTGAATTCTATAGAGATATGGTATTAGATCCAAATAGTCTATCCGAAAGACAGTTTCTGGACAACCTCTACTATAATTACAATCGTTTTTCAATCAGACGAATTGATATTGCAATAGATGATTTTAATGAAATACCCTATTTCACTCCTAATCAACTTCTAAAGATTTGTCAGAAGAAACGCTTTATATATGGAAAAAGCACCTACTACAATACCTACGGAGATGAAACAATCGGCCAGACCTTATATTTAAGAAAACCCAATGATAATGAAAGACTTAGAATTTACGATAAGCGCTTAGAACGAGCTGAGAAGCTCGGTATCAGCAAGCGGTATATAGAAAATTAGATGATTTGTTATAGAATTAGTAATTTTTAGTAACTCAGCATCAAAAATTCAACGAATAAAAGAAAAAGACAAGGTCCGAAAACCTTGTCTTTAATACTATACCGGCGGCCGGGGTCGAACCGGCACGTCCTTGCGGACACTGGATTTTGAGTCCAGCGCGTCTGCCAATTCCGCCACGCCGGCAAAGTAACTGGGGTAGCTGGATTCGAACCAACGCATGAGGGAGTCAAAGTCCCTTGCCTTACCGCTTGGCGATACCCCAATAATCAAAAGAAATAGGCGAGTGATGGGGATCGAACCCACGCATGCCAGAGCCACAATCTGGTGTGTTAACCACTTCACCACACCCGCCATATTCCAAAAACACGGGCAGTAGGAATTGAACCCACACTGAAGGTTTTGGAGACCTTAGTTCTACCTTTAAACTATGCCCGTAAAGGATGGAAGGGGAGGGATTCGAACCCCCGAACCCGAAGGAGCGGATTTACAGTCCGCCGCGTTTAGCCTCTTCGCTACCCTTCCTAAATTATCAATAAAATGGCGCGAGACGGAATCGAACCGCCGACACATGGAGCTTCAATCCATTGCTCTACCAACTGAGCTACCGAGCCAAAATTGCGGGAGCAGGATTTGAACCTACGACCTTCGGGTTATGAGCCCGACGAGCTACCTAGCTGCTCCATCCCGCGATATTCTTATCTAAGGAGGATGTGGGATTCGAACCCACGCACGCTTTTACACGCCTGACGGTTTTCAAGACCGTTCCCTTCAGCCGGACTTGGGTAATCCTCCAAATATATAGTCCGTACGGGATTCGAACCCGTGTTACCGCCGTGAAAAGGCGGTGTCTTAACCCCTTGACCAACGGACCATAATATTATTCAAATGGGCACGAGTGGACTCGAACCACCGACCTCACGCTTATCAGGCGTGCGCTCTAACCACCT
>NZ_JPEN01000107.1 GCF_000767835.1 Streptococcus sinensis
CACTGCGTCTTGCTCGACAATCCAAAAACAATTGAGAGGCTAGGACTTTTGTCCCAGCCTCCTCTTTATTTTGTACGCATTTCTCCTTGCGGGAAGTAGGTGCCTTCTGGCATATCGTTAATAATGACATGGACAGCAGACTGAGGTGCGCCTGTATTTCTGACAACGGCTTCAGTTACTTCCTTGGCAAGAGCTTTTTTCTGATCCAGAGTACGACCTTCAAATAAATCAATTCTGACAAATGGCATATTTTCTGCCTCCTTTATTTCGTTAATATTATTTTATCACAAATGAGGTTTGAAAGAGTGGTGAATTGTGGTAAAATAATAGGAAGTATGGTCAGTCTTCTCAACAAAATTTTTTACAGAGTTGGAAGTCCTATAAAAGACAATACTTAGAGAGAAAATGTAGAAATAAAAATGGCTCAATTATATTATAAATACGGCACAATGAATTCGGGCAAGACCATTGAAATTTTAAAAGTGGCCCACAACTATGAAGAACAAGGTAAGAGTGTGGTTATCATGACCTCGGCTGTTGATACACGCGACGGTTTTGGTGTCGTTTCCAGTCGCATTGGTATGAAGCGTGATGCGCTAGCGATCGAGGATCAGACAGATATTTTTGGTTATATTCAAAGCCTGCCTGAAAAGCCCTACTGCGTTTTGGTTGATGAGGCTCAGTTCTTGAGGCGCCATCATGTCTATGATTTGGCAAGAGTGGTGGATGAGCTGGATGTTCCAGTTATGGCTTTTGGTCTGAAAAATGATTTTCGCAATGAACTCTTTGAAGGCTCCAAACACCTCTTGCTCTTGGCTGACAAGATTGAGGAGATTAAAACCATTTGCCAATATTGCTCTCGTAAGGCCACCATGGTTTTACGGACTGATAACGGAAAGCCGGTTTATGACGGAGAGCAGATTAAAATTGGCGGCCACGAGACCTATATCTCAGTCTGTCGCAAGCACTATTTTAACCCTGACATTAAATAATCCAACGATAGAAACAAAGGAGATGATGAAAAATCTATGAATATCTATGAACAGTTACAAGCAGTGGAAGACCGCTACGAAGAGCTTGGCGAACTATTAAGTGACCCAGATGTGGTCAGCGATACCAAGCGATTTATGGAGCTTTCTAAAGAAGAAGCCAGTACTCGCGATACAGTAACGACTTACCGCGAGTATAAAAAAGTCCTGCAAAACATCACAGACGCTGAAGAAATGATTAAAGACGCCTCTGGTGACGCTGATTTGGAAGAAATGGCCAAACAGGAGCTTAAAGATGCCAAGGCTGAAAAAGAAGAATACGAGGAAAAACTAAAAATCCTCCTTTTACCTAAAGATCCAAACGATGATAAGAATATCATTTTGGAAATCCGCGGTGCTGCAGGTGGTGATGAGGCGGCTCTCTTTGCAGGCGATTTGCTGACTATGTATCAGAAGTATGCGGAAGCCCAAGGCTGGCGTTTTGAAGTCATGGAAGCTTCAATGAACGGTGTCGGTGGTTTCAAAGAAGTTGTAGCTATAGTTTCGGGGCAGTCGGTCTACTCTAAGCTCAAGTATGAGTCTGGCGCTCACCGCGTACAGCGGGTTCCTGTAACCGAAAGCCAAGGCCGCGTTCACACCTCGACGGCAACTGTCTTGGTTATGCCAGAAATCGAAGAAGTGGAATACGATATCGATCCTAAGGACCTGCGGGTAGATATCTACCACGCATCTGGTGCTGGCGGTCAGAACGTCAACAAAGTGGCGACAGCTGTTCGTATTGTCCATCTGCCAACCAATATCAAGGTTGAGATGCAGGAAGAGCGGACCCAGCAGAAAAACCGTGAGAAGGCTATGAAGATTATCCGTGCGCGTGTTGCTGACCACTTTGCGCAGATTGCCCAAGACGAGCAAGACGCCGAGCGTAAGTCGACTGTCGGTACTGGTGACCGTTCAGAGCGTATCCGTACCTATAACTTCCCGCAAAACCGTGTTACAGATCACCGTATCGGCTTGACTCTGCAAAAGCTAGATACCATCTTGTCAGGTAAATTGGATGAAGTTGTGGATGCCTTGGTGCTTTATGATCAAACGCAAAAACTAGAAGAGCTGAATAAATAATGACATTAGCTCAATATTTGGCTGAATTAGAACAAGAGCTGGTAGCAGCTGGAGAAGAAGCAGAAAGCCTGTCTTTCGTTTATCGGGCACTCAATGAGCTCTCCTTTACCGACTTTGTTCTCAAACTTCGGGCAGAAGTTAGCCAGGAAGAACGTGAAAAGCTAAAAGCGATTCAAGAGCAGCTGCTTGCTCACATGCCGGCCCAGTATATCATTGGGAACAGTGACTTTTACGGTTTGACTCTCAAGGTTGATGAGCGGGTGTTGATTCCAAGGCCTGAGACAGAGGAGCTGGTGGAGCTGATTTTGTCAGAAAATCCTGAAAAATCTCTGTCTGTCTTGGATATCGGCACCGGCAGCGGAGCCATTGCTCTTGCACTGGCAAACGGCCGTCCAGACTGGCAGATTACCGCTTCCGACATTTCAAAAGAGGCTCTTGCCTTGGCGGCAGAAAACGCTCAGTCCTGCGGACTTAACCTAGCTTTTCTCCAATCCGATTGCTTTGAAGAAATTAGTGGAAGATTTGACATTATCGTCTCCAACCCGCCCTATATTTCAGAAGCGGATAAGGAAGAAGTCGGCCTCAACGTTCTAGCCTCAGAGCCTCATATGGCCCTCTTCGCAGAGGAGGATGGTTATGCCGTCTATCGGAAAATAGCCGATCAGGCAGGGGAGCATCTCACAGAAAAAGGAAAAATCTATCTGGAAATTGGTTACAAGCAAGGAGATGGTGTCGGGGAGCTATTAAAAAAATCATTCCCGCAAAAACGAATCCGAGTCCTGCAGGATCAATTTGGCAAGGATAGAATGGTGGCGATGGACAATGGATAAGATAGAAAAGACTCTGGCAGCAGGCGGAGCGGTTGTCCTGCCGACGGAAACAGTTTATGGACTTTTTGCCCAGGCCTTGAACGAAGAGGCGGTTCAGCAAGTTTACGAATTAAAACGAAGACCTCATGACAAGGCTCTCAATCTCAATGTGGCTAGCTTGGAAGAAGTTTACCGTTTTTCTAAGAACCAGCCCAGTTATCTAGAAAAACTCTATCAAGCCTTTCTACCTGGGCCACTGACTATCATTCTCCAAGCCAATGACCAAGTCCCAATCTGGATTAACTCAGGCATGAAGACCATTGGTTTTCGAGTTCCCAAGCATTCAATTACATTGGATTTAATTCGAAAATACGGTCCTTTAATCGGGCCATCCGCCAATCTTTCTGGAAAAGCCAGTGGAACTGATTTCCAGCAGATTATGCTGGATTTTCAAGGGCAAGTATCGGGACTAGAAGATGATGCTTCCTTGACAGGTCAGGATTCAACCATTCTGGACTTGTCTGGAGAAAAGGCACGTATTTTGCGCCAAGGAGCCATTACTCGCGAGGATATTCTTGCCCAAGTAAGGGATATAACATTTTAACTTTTAGGGGGCCTAGCGCCCTATTTTCTCAAAAGAAGGAGACACCTTATGATTTTTGACCAAGAAGACTACAAAGCATTTGACCCAGAGATTTGGGAAGCAGTTGCTAAAGAAGAAGAACGTCAGCAGCATAATATTGAGCTGATTGCTTCAGAAAATGTCGTTTCTAAAGCTGTCATGGCTGCTCAAGGTTCTATTTTGACCAATAAGTACGCTGAAGGCTATCCTGGTCGCCGTTACTATGGTGGGACAGATGTAGTAGATGTGATTGAGAGTCTGGCGATTGAGCGCGCTAAGGAAATTTTTGGTGCTAAGTTTGCGAATGTGCAACCTCACTCAGGCAGCCAAGCAAATTGTGCTGGTTATATGGCTTTGATTGAGCCGGGCGATACTGTTATGGGTATGGATTTGTCTGCCGGCGGCCACTTGACTCATGGTGCGTCAGTCAGCTTCTCTGGCCAAACCTATAATTTTGTACCTTATAGCGTTGATCCAGAAACAGAATTGCTGGACTTTGATGCCATCCTCAAACAAGCCAAGGAAGTGCAGCCTAAGCTGATTGTGGCAGGTGCTTCAGCCTATTCTCATATCATCGACTTTTCAAAATTCCGTGAAATCGCGGACGCAGTCGGTGCCAAACTTATGGTCGATATGGCTCACATCGCTGGCTTGGTCGCTGCTGGTCTCCATCCGAGCCCTGTGCCTTATGCGGACATCACAACCACGACGACCCACAAGACTTTACGCGGACCTCGTGGCGGCTTGATTTTGACAAATGATGAAGACCTAGCTAAGAAAATCAACTCAGCTATCTTCCCAGGCATTCAGGGTGGACCATTGGAACACGTCATTGCAGCCAAAGCAGTTGCCTTTAAAGAAGTGCTAGATCCAGCTTTCAAGGTTTATGCCCAGCAGATTTTGGACAATGCCCAAGCCATGGTGCAAGTCTTCCGTCAGCATGATAAGTTCCGTGTGATTTCTGACGGTACTGAAAATCACCTGTTCTTGGTTGATGTCACTAAGGTTGTAGAAAATGGGAAAGTGGCGCAAAATCTCTTAGATGAGGTCAATATCACGCTTAATAAAAACTCCATTCCTTACGAAACCCTGTCACCATTTAAGACTAGCGGAATTCGTATTGGTACAGCAGCTATTGCAGCTCGAGGCTTTGGTGTAACAGAAAGTATCAAGGTGGCTGAACTCATTATCAAGGCTCTAGAAAATGCTGAAAATGAAGCGGTGCTAAATCAGGTACGGGCGGAAGTTCGCGAACTGACAGATGCTTTTCCGCTCTATGAGGGTCTGAACTAAGATGGATATTTACGTAAAAAAAGCCATCATCCATCAATTTAGCCCAGCTGATACGGACTTGCTGTTGGCGGATAAGTTTCTCAACATCACTCCTAAGATTGAAGAATACCTGCGTAAGAAAATCGAGCGAGTCTATTCTGATGAGGCTAAAACAGGTATTTTCGATCCCGAAAACGTCTTTTTAGCCCAACTTTCAGACGACTTACTGGAAACATCCGTGACGGTGGCCAAGCTTTGGCAGGAGGAGTTTTCTGTCAGTGAGAACCAGAAAACCAATGATTTGATTTTCGTCCAGTTTGATAAAGAGGGTGTGGAGCACTTTGCTTTTCTGCGGATTGCTCTGCGAGAAACCCTGACCCATTTGGGTGGCGAGACGGACAATCCTATCAAACTGACTCAGAACAATCTGCCTGGCTTTGGTACGGGTGCGGACGAGGCTTTGGTCATCAATCTCCAGTCTCGCAAGTACCATCTGATTGAAAAGCGCATCAAGTACAATGGTACCTTTCTCAACTATTTTTCTGACAATCTCTTGCAGGTCAGTCCCAAGATTTCACCAAAAAAATCCATCAAAACTCTGGAAAAAACAGCTCAAAAAATTGCTGAAAGTTTTAATACAGACGACTTCCAGTTTCAGTCCAAGGTCAAATCCAGTATTTTCAAAAATCTTGAAGAAAATGACGAATTGTCACCAGAGAAGCTGGCAGACGAACTTTTTGACAGTAATTTGACGGCTCGCCTTACTTTTATTGACCAAGTTAAGGAAACCGTACCAGAGCCAATCAAGTTTGACGAGATTGACAGCAGTCGCCAGAAAAAGAAGTTCGAAAATCAAAAATTGTCCCTTTCTAATGGAATAGAACTGATCGTTCCCAATAATGTCTATCAGGATGCTGAATCCGTGGAATTTATCCTGAATGATAACGGAACTTATTCTATTCTTATCAAAAATATCGAGGATATTCAAAGTAAATAATGTTTAAATTTATCAGAAGGCTGATTTTGCTCATCGTTCTGGCTGCCATTGCGCTTAAAGGCTATCAAGTCCATCGTGATGTCAAGCAGGTTATGACTTACCAAAGTTTAGTCAGAGAAGTACTGGACGAGCAAGATACGGCTGCCAATGAAGAGCTGGTTCTTGCTATGATTTACACAGAAACCAAGGGAAGAAACACTGACCTCATGCAGTCTAGTGAGAGCGCAACAGGCGAAATCAATTCGATTACAGACAATAAAGAAAGCGTCCGTCAAGGGATTCAGACTTTATCAAATAATCTGGAGCTGGCTAGTGAGAAAAAAGTTGATGTCTGGACGGCGGTTCAGGCCTACAATTTTGGTCAGGCTTATATTGACTATGTAGCCACTAATGGCGGTGAAAATACCCTTGAATTAGCTAAAAAATATTCAAAAGAAGTGGTAGCGCCAAGCTTGGGAAATGTAACCGGTAAGACCTACAGTTATTATAACCTGATTTCCATATTTAACGGCCCTGAACTCTATATCAACGGCGGCAATTATTATTATTCCCGTCAGGTTAAAATGAATATGTATATTATTCGCCTTTTAAATTGGTTTTAAAAAGAAAAGTTAGAATGTTCATTTGATATTCCAACTTTTCTTTTTTGTGTATCGTGAAATATTTTATTTGTCTCCTCTCAACTAAGAATGAGTCAAAAGTTGACATTTTGTCAAAAAAAACAACTTTAAAAAATCTGTTTTTTTTGATTGGTTTGAGGTATAATATAAGACGAACATAATATCAATAGTTATGCTCTAAGCTTATAAAAAAATTAGAAGAAGGAGAAATTTATTATGAAGACAAAGAGGTGGATAGGCTTCTTTTTATCTTTACTAACGATTTTTACTGTTCTAGGATTTTGGAATGTCCAGCGGGTATCTGCTGCTGATGTTACCGATAAGGCTAAATTCGAGAATTTGAAAGTCACAGTTGCTGAAACTGGGAGTGACTCACATATCATTATCGGTCCAAGCACAAAAACTGTTGAACTAAAATACTCGGGCGACTTCTCATTTCCTGGTGTACAGGCGGATGAGATTAAGCCGGGGGATTACTTTATAGTAAAAGCTCCAACTAATTTGGATTTACAAGATCAGACTCTAGATCTCATCGATAAAAATTCAAATACAAAGATGGGGACTGTACAGGTAGATAGCAAGAACCATCAACTGCTTTTCACTTTCAATGACAAGGTCAAGGATAAGCAAAATATCCGTGGGAGCTTTGTTGCGACTGCACAGCAAACAGTTGAAGGAGTAACTAAGAAGGTCACCTACACTTTGCCAGGAGGCGTGACGAAAGAAATCGAATTTGAGGTGAAAAAGTATCCTAAGCTCCCCCATGAAGGCGAACTGGTTTTTAAAAGTGGTATCAATGATCCGAAATTACCTAGAATTACATGGCATGTGCGGATTAACCGTTCTAAGACGGATATGGAGAACCACACTATTAAAATTACAGATAATATCGGCTTAGGAGCCCTTGCGTCTTATATTGAAAGTTCCTTTGAACTATCTGAAGTAGAGTACGAGACGACAGATAAGAACTATGCTGCTTTAAAGCATAGAATTAAAGTGTATAAAGTGACAACGGATCCTGAGGAGTATAAAAAGGATCCAGACAACACGGGCTTGCTGACTTTTACAAATGGTAAACGTGGATTTGAATTGCTCATGCCGACCAATATGGGTACCAAGAGTTTTTACCTAAGATATCTCACCACATCGCCGGCAGATACCTCAGAGGTGAAAAACTCCGCTCAATACTTGTTAGATAACGAACCTCAATTAATTTGGAAAAAAAGGGAAAACACAATCGAAACAAGAACCGAGCACTCTTCAACTCTTAAAACGGTTAAGTCTGTAGGTGCTACTGTTACTGCTGATATCGCTGGAAAGATCAAAATCACAAAATTCGATGAAGCTGATGCAGATGTTAAGTTAGAAGGTGTTGAATTTGATATCATTGATAAAGCTACTAATAAAGTAGTTCAAACAGTGCCAACAGATAAAGACGGGATTGCTCTTTCAAAGGCTCTCAGTGATGGTAAGTATATCGTCAAAGAAAAGACTCCGAAACCAGGCTATCAGGTAAATAGTCAAGAGTTTGAAGTGGAGATGAAAGATGGAAAAGGTGTTCCCCTCAATATCTCTAACAAACGTGTGACAGTTGACTTTGAAGCAACCAAGATTTGGGTAAACGGAAAAGCAACTGACTACAAAGAAGTCAAACTCGGTTTGTATGTCCACAAAGAAGGACAAACTGTTGCAGATTCAAAACCTGTTACTGGGAACTACACCCCTGAAGTAACCGTGTCGAACGGTGTTTACACTTATAAATGGAAAAATCAACTTCCTGAACGTGATGTTGATGGAAGCAAGCTAGTTTATTCTGTTCGCGAACTTGAAGATCAGACGGGTCTTCCTCTGAAAGAAGGAGAGAAGGTTGCAGTTGGCGATAACAACTACATCATATCTTACAATGCAGACAAGACTCAAGTAACCAATACTTATGAAGTTCCAAAGATAAACGTGACGGCTAAGAAAGTCTGGGTTGGCGGTCAGGAACGTGTTCGTCCAACATTTTACTTCAAACTCTACCGTACACCAGAAGGTGGAACGATTGAAGAAGTGGCTGGTGTTGAAGAAAAAGAAGTTCCCAAAACAGATGGAACTATAGAATGGACAGACCTCCCTGCGACAGATGAGCACGGTGTGAAGTACACTTATAGTGTGATGGAAGTCGATGAAGAAGGCAATCTCATCGTAGATACGATAGATGGTTATACTCCTAGCCAAATAGACCCTCTTACTATCAAAAATACCTATAGCGCTTCACCAGCTGAGGCTGTAATTGAAGCTAAGAAAAAATTGGAAGGTCGTCCAACAGAGCTTCAAGACGAAGAATTTGAATTTATCTTGAAAGACAATGATGGAAAAGAAGTTCAAAGAATCAAGAATAAAGGTACTAATGCTGATGGAACTGGTCGCGTAGTCTTCAATCCTATTAAATTTACAAAAGAAGGACATTATCAGTACACCATTGTGGAAGCAAAAGCAGGTGAAACTGAAAATGGTATCACCTATGATAATAGAACAGTTCCTGTAATTGTACACGTCTATGATAATGGAAGAGGTCAGCTGGTTGCCTGGGTTGA
>NZ_JPEN01000094.1 GCF_000767835.1 Streptococcus sinensis
AGTGACCATCGAAAATGGTCAAGAAACCGGTCGCACCACTCGAGACAGCTTCGTTTCTAAAGATCCAGTTGATAAGATTGTGGAAGTTGGAACCAAGGAAGAACAGCCAACGCAGCCAAGCAAACCTGACGCGCCAGTTAAGCCTGGTACTCCAGCTAAACCAGGCAAGACCGAGGAAGACTTGCGTATCTTGACGGATGAAGCTACCAAGGTTCAAGTTATCGGTACAAAATCCGCGCTTGAACAGGTCGCAAGCTTGAAAGTTAAGAAAGTTACGTCACAAAGTTTAGCGGGCAAGGTCTATGATGCTTACGACATTACCTTGGAAGACAAGTTTGGCAACGCTATTCAGCCGAGTGGAAAAGTCCTTGTTAGTCTGCCGCTTGCAGCCAATAAGGAGGTTGAAAATGTCTTCTATGTCACAGCTGCTAACCAATTGGATGCTCTGGCATTCCAGCAAAAAGGTCAAATTGTCGAATTTATGTCGGACCACTTCAGCATCTATGCAGTTGTTTATAAGGCATCTCAGGATCATTTAGCAATTAGCCAGGACGATGGAAGTGAAAAACAAAAGGCCTCTGAATCTGCTGTTTCAACTACATCTAATGGTCAACGAAATATGTCAGGAAATAAAGAAGGTCAGCTCCCGAATACAGGGGAGAAAAGTAACCAATCTGCCTTCCTAGCTTCTCTGATATTAGCATTATCAAGCCTTTTCCTTCTGTCAGTTAAAGACAAGAAGAAATACTAAAAAGTTTTAAAATAAGCTTTTTCGGTACCTCATTGAGGTGCCGTTTTTGAATTAGAATAAAACGATTTTAGCTGATTCGAAATTTTACAACAAGCTCCTTTAGCTGGCTAAGGAAGTTGAAAAGATTTAAAAATCCTTCAAAACAAGGGCAGGAGCTGTTTAAAATTGATGAAAATAAAGTAATTTCTTCCTTTATTTTGATTGATTGTAAAAATAACTTGCCTTTCTTAACAAGTCTAATCATCAAAAAGCAAAAAATACCATGCAAACCTTTTCATCACTAAAAAAATCTGCTATAATTAAGTAGAAAATAATACAGAGGAGAATATCATGTCAAAAAAAATTATCGGAATTGATTTGGGAGGAACTTCCATTAAGTTTGCTATTTTGACGCAGGAAGGCGAAATCCAAGAAAAGTGGTCTATTAAAACCAATATCTTAGATGAAGGAAGCCATATTGTGGATGAGATGATTGAGTCTATTCAACATCGTTTGGGACTCTTGAACTTGTCAGCTGAGAATTTTATGGGGATTGGGATGGGATCGCCTGGTGTTGTTGACCGTGAAAATGGGACGGTAATCGGTGCTTACAATCTCAACTGGAAGACTTTGCAGCCGGTGAAAGAGAAAATCGAAAAAGCAACAGGCATTCCATTCTTCATTGACAATGATGCCAATGTTGCCGCCCTTGGTGAGCGTTGGATGGGAGCTGGCGACAATCAGCCAGATGTGGTCTTTATGACACTGGGAACCGGTGTCGGTGGTGGAATTGTTGCCGAAGGAAAGCTCTTGCACGGACTTGCTGGAGCAGCAGGAGAGCTTGGTCACATCACAGTGGACTTTGATCAGCCGATTCAATGTACCTGTGGCAAGAAGGGCTGCCTAGAGACTGTTGCATCTGCGACTGGAATTGTCAATCTGACTCGTCGTTATGCGGATGAATATGCTGGCAATGCTGAGTTGAAAAAACTGATTGATAACGGTGAAGATGTCAACGCTAAAATTGTATTTGACTTAGCCAAGGAAGGCGATGAGCTGGCCTTGATTGTTTATCGCAATTTCGCGCGCTATCTGGGAATTGCCTGTGCCAACATCGGCTCTATCCTAAATCCTTCAACAATCGTTATCGGTGGTGGTGTATCTGCAGCTGGAGAGTTTCTGCTTGAGGGTGTCCGCAAAGTCTATGAAGAAAACAGCTTCCCGCAAGTGCGTACTTCAACCAAATTGGCTCTGGCAACGCTTGGAAATGATGCCGGCGTGATTGGAGCAGCTTCATTAGTTTTACAATAATTTGTAAGTATCATACATTTATTCTCCTGCCAAACTTGGCAGGAGAATTTTTTTGAAAAATCTGCTATACTAAAGAAAGTTTAACGATTCAGGAGACATCATGACCAAAGCAGATACGATTTTTAAAGAAAATATTAGCAGGATTTTAGAAGCAGGAGTTTTTTCTGAAAATGCCCGTCCGCGTTATAAGGACGGAAATGTGGCTAACTCCAAGTATATCACAGGTTCTTTTGCAGAATACGATTTGAGCAAGGGCGAGTTCCCAATCACAACTCTGCGACCGATTGCTATCAAGTCCGCCATCAAGGAAGTGCTCTGGATCTATCAAGACCAGTCTAATAGCTTGGAACTGCTCAATGACAAGTACAATGTTCACTATTGGAATGACTGGGAAGTTGGCGATACGGGTACTATCGGGCAACGCTACGGAGCTGTTGTCAAGAAGCACAATATTATCAATAAAATTCTCCAACAACTGGAAGCCAATCCTTGGAATCGTCGCAATATCATCTCTCTCTGGGATTATGAAGCTTTTGAAGAAACAGATGGCTTGCTTCCGTGCGCTTTTCAGACCATGTTTGACGTTCGACGTGTTGCTGGAGACATTTATCTGGATGCGACTCTGATGCAGCGCTCAAATGATATGCTAGTGGCTCACCATATCAACGCGATGCAATATGTGGCTCTGCAGATGATGATTGCCAAGCATTTCGGTTGGAAAGTCGGCAAGTTCTTTTACTTTATCAATAACCTGCATATCTATGACAATCAGTTCGAGCAGGCGGAGGAACTCTTGCGTCGGGAACCTAGCAACTGCCAACCACGGCTCGTTTTAAATGTGCCAGACGGAACCAATTTCTTTGATATCAAGGCAGAGGACTTTGAGCTCTTAGACTATGATCCGGTCAAACCTCAGCTCAAGTTTGATTTGGCGATTTGATTCCTTTGGAAAAAACAGGCCAATCTTTTGTCTGAATGAAGGAATGATATTTTTCCGAAAAGCATAGTTGAAAAAAGCCTTTTTCTGCAAAATTTGATAAAATGGAATTACCAATTAGAAGGATGGGATAATGACAAAGAAAATTATTGCCATTTGGGCTCAGGCAGAGGCTGGTCTTATCGGAAAAGATCAAGTCATGCCTTGGCATCTGCCGGCTGAGCTCCAGCATTTCAAAAGAACGACAACTGGTCATGCTATTTTGATGGGGCGAGTGACCTTTGACGGATTGAACCGTCGCCTCTTGCCGAATAGGACCAGTATTATTTTGACTAATAATCAAGACTATCAGATAGATGATGAAAACGCCTTGGTTTTTAACACTATTGAAGATGTGCTGGACTGGTACCAGCATCAGGATAAGAATCTCTATGTTATCGGTGGTGCTCAGATTATAGCAGCTTTTGAGCCTTATTTGGACGAATTGATTCAGACTCAGATTGCTGCCAAGTTGGATGGGGACACCTATTTTCCACAGAGTTTTGACTGGTCTCTTTATCGAGAAGTCAGCAGCGAATTTTATCCAAAAGACGAAAAAAATATTTATGACTTTACTGTTAAAAAATATCAAAGAAAGGACTCGTAAGAATGGAGCGAAGTGTTTTTGGTTTTTTTACGGCCTTTTTATGTGTGATTTGTCTGATTTGTTCTCTACAGACTTTTCGTAAAAAACGTTATGGTTTAGCCGTTCTATTTTTGTTAAATGCTTTTACTAATCTGGTCAATTCCATCCATGCTTTTTATATGACCCTCTTTTAAGATGTATGAGAATAATGAAATAGAAATTTAGAATTGGAGTAGAAAATGCCTACAAATCGTAATAATGAGATGATGGTGTATTGTTCTTTCTGCGGAAAGAATCAGGACGAAGTCCAAAAAATCATCGCAGGCAACAATGCCTTTATCTGTAATGAATGTGTCGAATTAGCGCAGGAAATTATCCGAGAAGAATTAGCTGAAGAAGTCCTGGCTGATCTTTCTGAAGTACCAAAACCGCAAGAATTGCTCAATATTTTGAATCACTATGTGATTGGTCAGGATCGGGCGAAACGAGCTTTGGCTGTTGCTGTTTACAACCACTATAAGCGAATTAATTTTCATGACAGCCGTGAAGAGGATGATGTGGAGCTGCAAAAATCCAATATCCTCATGATTGGTCCGACTGGATCTGGTAAAACCTTCCTGGCTCAGACCTTGGCACGCAGTCTCAATGTTCCTTTTGCTATCGCGGATGCGACAGCCTTGACTGAGGCTGGCTATGTTGGTGAAGATGTGGAGAATATCCTGCTCAAGCTCTTACAGGCGGCGGACTTTAATATTGAGCGGGCAGAACGCGGTATTATCTATGTGGATGAAATTGATAAAATTGCCAAGAAGAGCGAGAATGTTTCTATTACCCGTGATGTTTCAGGTGAAGGTGTTCAGCAAGCCTTGCTGAAGATTATCGAAGGAACAGTAGCCAGTGTGCCTCCTCAAGGTGGCCGCAAGCATCCACAGCAAGAAATGATTCAGGTTGATACCAAAAATATTCTTTTCATTGTTGGCGGTGCGTTTGACGGTATCGAAGAAATTGTCAAACAACGTCTTGGTGAGAAGATTATCGGTTTTGGCCAAAATAATCGTGCTATTGACGAAGGTGGTTCCTATATGCAGGAAATCATTGCCGAAGATATCCAAAAATTTGGGCTGATTCCTGAGTTGATTGGTCGCTTGCCAGTATTTGCAGCTTTGGAGCAGTTGACTGTTGACGATTTAGTTCGAATTTTAAGCGAACCAAAGAATGCTCTTGTCAAGCAGTATCAAGCCCTTCTCTCTTATGATGATGTCAAATTGGAATTTGACGAGGATGCCCTACAAGAGATTGCAAATAAAGCGATCGAACGCAAGACAGGTGCTCGCGGACTCCGCTCAATCATCGAAGAAACCATGATGGACGTCATGTTTGAAGTTCCAAGTCAGGAAAATGTCAAACTGGTCCGTATTACCAAAGCAGCAGTAGATGGAACAGACAAGCCGATTCTGGAAACTGCCTAACGAGGTGCTTATGGAAATCAATACACACAATGCTGAGATTTTGCTGAGCGCAGCCAATAAATCACATTATCCTCAAGATAGTATTCCTGAAATTGCTCTGGCTGGCCGCTCCAATGTCGGAAAATCCAGCTTTATCAATACACTGCTTAACCGCAAAAATCTAGCTCGGACATCGGGAAAACCCGGTAAAACGCAATTGCTAAACTTTTTTGACATCGATGGCAAGTTGCGCTTTGTGGACGTGCCGGGCTATGGTTATGCCAAGGTTTCCAAGAGCGAGCGGGCCAAGTGGGGGAAGATGATCGAGGAATATCTGACTAGCCGTGATAATCTGAGAGCGGTCGTGAGCTTAGTAGACTTGCGTCATGACCCTAGTGCAGATGATGTTCAGATGTACGAGTTTCTCAAATATTATGAAATTCCAGTCATTGTCGTAGCAACCAAGGCGGATAAGATTCCGCGCGGTAAGTGGAATAAGCATGAAAGTGCTATCAAGAAAAAGTTGAACTTTGATAAGAGTGATGATTTTATCATCTTTTCATCGGTAAATAAAGCTGGTTTGGATGAAGCTTGGGATGCTATTTTAGCGAAAATTTAAAAGAAGTCTGGTTCATTTTAGAACTAGATTTCTTTTTGTAAAATGTTACAAACTTGTAACTTTCCAATAGCACTTTTTAATCATATAATATGGTACAATAATGAAGTCTAGAAACAATAATTTAGGAGAAAATGATGAAAAAGAGAAGATTGTCTAAAAGAGGAAAAAAACTTCTTACTAATATCTTTGTGCTAGTTTCAACCATTACTGTTGGTTTTGTTCTGGTAAACCGCATCAACCCAGCAAGTGCTTATGATGATAACGGACAACAGCCGATGAGTCAAACGGATTATTTCATTTCACAAATCGGTGAACCAGCGAGACAGTTGGCACAAGACAATGATTTATATGCCTCTGTGATGATTGCTCAAGCTATTTTGGAGAGTGGATCTGGTCAATCAGGTTTATCTGATGCACCACACTACAATCTATTTGGCATTAAAGGGCAATATGCAGGTCAGTCTGCAACGATGCAGACTTGGGAAGATGATGGTCAGGGAAATGCTAGCGTTATCCATGATGAATTTCGTTCTTATCCTAGTTATGCGGAATCACTTCAAGATTATGCTTACGTTTTAAAACAAAATCATTTTGCTGGGGCTTGGAAGAGTAATGCTCCAACCTATCAAGATGCAACAGCTGCGCTGACTGGCGTCTACGCAACAGACAGTAGCTATAATCTGAAATTAAATGCTATTATTGAAAAATACGATTTAACTCGTTTTGACACTCCCAGTTTCCAATATGGATTTGATGGCATGGTTTACAACCCTTATCGACAACAATACACCTCACAAGAAGTTTTAGATGTTGATATTGCTTGGGCAAGTAAGTACAATTAATAGGATACTCATTTCTTAAAACGGAGTGAGACATACGGGAACAGCCTGACTCTGATGAAATGAGTTGGGCTGTTTTATTTCACGAATATTGTCTAAATAAGCGAATTTCGATATAAATCAAGATAAGATACAGGGTTACATAACTTTATTTATCACTACTTTCGTCAGCGAACGTTTTAGGAGAAAGAAATGGGAAAATTTAAAGTTTTACTTGAAAAGCAAGAAATGATTATCTTGGACGGAGCCTTGGGGACAGAGATGGAAAGTCGAGGCTATGACGTTTCAGGCAAGCTCTGGTCAGCTAAGTATCTGTTGGATAATCCTCAGATTATTCAAGACTTGCATGAGGCTTATGTTCGGGCTGGCAGTGACATCATCACCACTTCCAGTTATCAGGCTAGTATTCCATCTTTTGTCGAGGCTGGGCTGAGTCCTGAAAAGGCTTATGAATTTCTCAAAGAGACGGTCTTTTTAGTGCAGACTGCTATCAAAAATGTCTGGCAGGGTTTATCGTTAGATGAGCAGAAGCAGCGCTCCTATCCTCTGGTGGCAGGCTCGGTAGGGCCTTATGCTGCTTATCTAGCTGACGGTTCAGAATACACGGGAAACTATCAGCTGAGTGAGGCAGAATTCCGTGATTTTCATCGTCCGCGCATTCAAGCTTTGTTAGAAGCAGGAAGTGATTTGTTAGCTATTGAAACTATTCCAAATGGGGCAGAAGCGGCAGCAATCGTCCGACTCTTAGCAGAAGAATTTCCGCAGGCGGAGGCCTATCTGTCCTTTACCGCTCAAACTGAATCAGCTATCTCAGATGGGACGCCTATCAAAGAAGTAGGGCTCTTGGCTCAATTTAGCTCGCAAGTGTTGGCGGTCGGTTTTAACTGCACAGCTCCGCATTTGATTGCTCCCTTATTAGAGAAAATTCGACAAGTATGCGATAAACCTTTGTTGACCTATCCAAATTCTGGAGAAATTTATAATGGTGTGACCAATACTTGGCATGATGATTCCAAACAGGATAAAAACTTGCTGGAAAACAGCAAACTCTGGCGAGAGCAGGGAGTTCAGCTATTTGGTGGTTGTTGTCGAACACGGCCAGAAGATATCAAGCAGCTAGCTAGTAGTCTACGAAATTGAAAATGTTGATTTTCAATTTCATTTTTAGAAAAACTTCCAGAAAACGCTTTCGAAAGACAAGACTTTGTGATATACTGTACATAGTTTAATTTAGAGGAGAAATTATAATGGTCGAATCGACATTTATTCCAAAACTAGAAGCAGCTTGTCGCAAGAAAGAAGGCTTGTTCGATACAAACAAGGGTAAGTATGCTGTCCGCTCTATCTTTGCGGGAGCTTTTCTAACCTTTAGTACAGGAGCAGGAGCTATTGCAGCAGATCTGACAAATAAGATTGTCCCAGGAACTGGACGTTTTCTCTTTCCCTTTATCTTCGCTTGGGGCTTGGCCTATATCGTCTTTCTAAATGCCGAGCTGGTGACTTCTAATATGATGTTTCTGACAGCTGGTACTTTCCTAAAGAAGATTGATTGGAAAAAAGCGCTGATTATTTTGTTCTATTGTACCTTCTTTAACCTGATTGGGGCTCTGATTGCTGGTTGGCTCTTTGCCAATTCGGCGGCTTATGCAGGACTTAGCAAGGACAGTTTCATTGCTGGTGTTGTGCAGATGAAGCTTGCTCGTTCTAATGAACTTGTTTTACTTGAGGGCATATTGGCCAATGTCTTTGTTAATATTGCTATTCTTTCCTTTGTCTTAGTCAAGGATAGTACAGCCAAGCTTTTCTTGGTTATTTCAGCCATTTATATGTTTGTATTCTTAACAAACGAACACTTGGCAGCCAACTTTGCTTCTTTTGCTATCGTGAAGTTTAGCTCAGCTGCATCAGAGGTGGCAAATTTTGGTATTGGAAATATCCTGCGTCACTGGGCTGTGACCTTCATAGGGAACTTGATTGGTGGCGGCCTCCTGATCGGTCTGCCATATGCTTGGTTCAATAAAAAAGAAGAACATTATGTAGATTAATCTGCAGCTTGGTGTTGCAATAATTCTATAAAAAAATATTTTAAAAAGATTGCATAAAAGACTTGCAATCTTTTTTTATCTGTGCTATCATTATTAATGGTTTGAAAAAACTGCCTAAGACAGTAGGGGAGCTCGACTCATAAAGATCCTACCGAGGACAAAACGTATCATGCAAAAGAAGCGTATTGTACTTTCGTGTCTGGGTTTGGGCGCGTTTTTCTTTTGGAAAAATTCCCCAAGCAAAATAATTACGGAGGTGAAACACTAAATGAGTGAAGCAATTATTGCTAAAAAAGCGGAATTAGTTGACGTAGTAGCTGAAAAGATGAAAGCTGCCGCATCAATCGTCGTTGTTGACGCTCGTGGTTTGACAGTTGATCAAGATACCGTTCTTCGTCGTGAGCTTCGTGGAAGCGAAGTTGAGTACAAAGTAATTAAAAACTCAATCTTACGTCGTGCAGCTGAAAAAGCTGGACTTGAAGAGTTGGCATCAGTTTTTGTTGGACCATCTGCAGTAGCATTTTCTAACGAAGATGTTATCGCACCAGCGAAAATCTTGAACGATTTTTCTAAGAACGCAGATGCACTTGAAATTAAAGGTGGTGCTATCGAAGGTGCTGTCGCATCAAAAGAAGAGATTATTGCACTTGCAACTCTTCCAAACCGCGAAGGACTTCTTTCTATGCTCCTTTCTGTACTTCAAGCGCCAGTTCGCAACGTTGCACTTGCTGTCAAAGCAGTTGCAGAAAGCAAAGAAGACGCAGCTTAATCTTAAGCTACGCAGCGTAGCCTAGCTACGAAAAAAACTATTATAAATTTAAAACTTATTTGGAGGAAATTAACAATGGCATTGAACATTGAAAACATTATTGCTGAAATTAAAGAAGCTTCAATTCTTGAATTGAACGACCTTGTAAAAGCTATCGAAGAAGAATTTGGTGTAACTGCGGCTGCTCCTGTAGCTGTAGCTGCTGCTGGTGGTGCTGAAGAAGCTGCTAAAGATTCATTTGACGTTGAATTGACTGCAGCAGGCGACAAGAAAGTCGGCGTTATCAAAGCTGTACGTGAAATCACTGGTCTTGGACTTAAAGAAGCTAAAGCGCTTGTTGACGGTGCACCAGCACTTGTTAAAGAAGGCGTTGCAACTGCAGAAGCTGAAGAAATCAAAGCTAAATTGGAAGAAGCAGGAGCTTCAGTTACTCTTAAATAATCGTTTAGCGATTGCTTAGGACTGAAACCCTAGTTTTAAAACCTTTTCGTTGAGTTAAGGTGATTCAAAAAATGGGATGTTTCTTTTGAAATTTCCCCATAAGCACCCCCACTAAATATTGTGGGGGTGTTTTTGCATTTTTAGATAAATTTTTTATACCAAGATTGGAGATTGATTTATTGATTTTTGAGACTTGAAGGGGAGTAACCTTATGGTTTATAAAAACTAACAAACTTTAAGGTTATAAATTGACAGCGTTTCCATTTTTGTGTAATATCAATACTATAGGACAAACATATATTAATTTAAGGAGGAAACTAGGATGCAATTATTGATTGAACTGCAAAAAATAGATCAGTTTATCTTGCCGGTGAACTATAATTACCTCCTTCAATCGATGATTTATAATTTATTGAAAAATAAGGAAGACTTATCTGCGCAACTTCATGAGAGGGGCTATCCGTTAGAGGATAAACATTTTAAACTGTTCACATTTTCGTTATTGCGAGGTCAATATAAAATCCACGGAAAACGAATAGAGTTTCTTGATAAGGTGCGTTTTGAAATTAGAACGATTGATCAATCCATTTTATTCACTATTGCAGAGTCCTTGTCAAATCTAGATGAATTGCGAATTGGTCGAAACCTTGTAAAAATTTTAAATGTAAAAATTGAACAGAAGAAATTGACGGGGACTTCTTATAAGATTCGGATGATTTCTCCCTTGGTGGTTCGTTCTACAGATGCTGACACCAAAAAAACATTGTATTACAATCCGTTTGATACGGAATTTAAGAGCAGAATCATGGAGAATCTTGAGAGAAAATTTCAAGCTTATTATCATAAAGTACCGACAGGTAGATTTGATATAGAGCCAATAAATTTTTCTTTAAAAAATAAATTTGTTACCAAATACAAAGACTATCTCATAACGGGTTGGAAAGGAGAATTTGAGATAAGAGGGGATGCGGAGGTGTTGGATTTCCTCTATCAAGTTGGACTTGGTGAGAAGAATTCGATGGGATTCGGCATGTTTGTGATTGAAGAATAGAAGGATAGAGTGGATATGGAATTTAGAAATTGTCAGTTAGAGCTTGGATTAAAATGTCATGCACCAATTATTCATTTTTAACTTGAAGAACTAATCTTATTGCTTGCTCGTTCAGTGAAAGCAAGGTTTATTGGGTATTGGATGAAGAAAGTTCCAAGTCTGAAAAAACGTTTGAAAAACTTACACAGTGGACTTTATCGCCCAGAATCCTCGCCTTGTTTCTAAGACTAATGAGCCGTAGAAAAATATGATAGACGGATCATTTAGATAGAAGATAATTTTTAATTGTATTTTGCTGAAGAGGGGGAAACTAGAATAGCCACAATCCCGACAATGCTTACCCTATCTTCAATGAGATTTTGAATCAAAGTGGTTTTTCTTTTGTTAAGCGAACCAAACGGCCACCCCGAGACCCTCTGAATGCCTTGATTAGCTTTTGCAATACGATTTTATACAGTCGTGTTCTGCGCTTGATCTGGCAGGCTAGACTAGATCCTAAAATCGGAGTGCTCCATGCTTCAAATAATCGTCCTTATAGTTTGCATCTGGATTTTGCGGATTATATGAAGCCGGTTATCGTGGATCGAGTGATTTTGAGTTTGATCAATAAACATCAAATCAATGCTACAGATCATTTTGAAGAAAGGGAAGACGGATCGGTTTATCTGAATCGTGAAGGGAAGTATATCGTCTTGCGAAATTTTGAGGAAAAGCTACAGACGAGACTGGTCATGGGGGGCTCGACCTATACCTATGCCCAGCTCATCCAGCACGACATTCGGTAGTTTAAGAGAATATTGCAGCAAGATGGGGACTTAAAACGCTTTAAACCTTACAAATACTATTAAAAAGTCGGTCGATCTTTTCGATTTTTTGTCTCTTTTTCAAAAGCTGCCAACCAAGCGGTTTATAAGCGCTAGGACAAAAAAGATCGACCGACTTTTTTCATTGAAATCTTGAAAAAAGCTCTATTTTTTGATACAATCAATCTAGAAACAGCGAAAATACTGTTGTTATACCTTACCTATAAGGAATTGAGACAATCATATCCGGTGGCTAATCCACCTTCTACAATTTCATAATCATGTTATACCTTACCTATAAGGAATTGAGACTTGCGGCTCTGCAGGTTTTTCTGCTGGCTTTTGCGGTTATACCTTACCTATAAGGAATTGAGACGCTCTTTCGCCTGTTATCATTAGAATTCTGACAAGACTTTTAGTAAAGTTATACCTTACCTATAAGGAATTGAGACTCTAACACCAGTAACACCAGTTTCAACCAGGTGATAGTCAACCCGTTATACCTTACCTATAAGGAATTGAGACAAATATTTCTCTGGCTCTATCATTCTTAATTTTTTGTTATACCTTACCTATAAGGAATTGAGACTTATGTCAGTCTGAAATTTAGATCTTGCAGACTATTTTAATGTTATACCTTACCTATAAGGAATTGGTTGTGTGTCTTTGTCTGTCTCCGAGGGCACCAAAAAAGCGAGCAAATTCTTGTCTGCTGGGAAGCATGAGAATTTGTTCGCCTTTTGTTTTGTAGGAATATTTGAAATTTCCGTCATGATTTGCTATACTAGTAGCAGTTAGAGATTGTGGCGGAGCTGTTGCCCGCTGCATGGATAATCAAGAAAAGTAGGCTCTATAATTTCTGTAGTGGGTAA
>NZ_JPEN01000112.1 GCF_000767835.1 Streptococcus sinensis
ACTAATCATATCAAGGTTTCTTCTTTTTGGGTACTCAGGTCTCACATCTATTGTAACGCTACATGGCTAATTCTTGTGAAAACAATGTATATTTTTAAATTGGAACTTGATTCTTTTATTTTTTATGATATACTTAACTAGTAAAAAATTAACCGGTTAAAGGAGTGGAGAGAAATGATGGATTTAGCACATAAGATTAATCATTTTTTGAATGAGGTCATATTGACAGCTGAGAATCAACATGAAATTTTGATCGGTTCTTGTACGAGTGATGTACGGCTAACGAACACGCAGGAGCACATTTTGATGCTTTTGTCTCAGGAATCTTTGACAAATTCTGATCTGGCGAAACGGCTGAATGTTAGCCAGGCTGCTGTAACTAAAGCTGTTAAGTCTTTGGTGGAGCAAAAGATGTTGCAAACTTTCAAGGATAAGAAAGATGCTCGTGTGACTTTTTATCGTTTGACTGACTTGGCGCGACCGATTGCGGAAGAGCATCAGCACCATCATGTGCACACCTTAGACACCTACCATAGATTGGCAGAGCAATTTTCTTCTGATGAGCAGGAAGTAATTGTGAAATTTTTGGATGCTTTGATTGGAGAAATTGGGAAATGAGATATATCACAGTGGAAAATCTGTCCTTTTACTATGACAAGGAGCCTGTGTTGGAGCATATTCACTATTTTCTGGATAGTGGCGAGTTTGTAACCTTGACGGGGGAGAATGGGGCTGCTAAGACGACACTTGTCAAGGCTAGTTTGGGAATTTTGCAGCCTAAGCATGGGGAAGTTAAGATTTCCAAGACCAATGAGCGAGGTAAGAAACTGCGGATTGCTTATCTTCCTCAGCAGATTGCTAGTTTTAATGCGGGTTTTCCTAGTACGGTTTACGAATTTGTCCAGTCTGGGCGCTATCCGCGCAAGGGATGGTTTCGCCGTTTGAATGAACACGATGAGGAGCATATCAAGGCTAGTTTAGAGTCGGTTGGAATGTGGGAACATCGGGATAAGCGGATCGGTTCACTTTCTGGTGGCCAGAAGCAGAGGGCTGTGATTGCTCGGATGTTTGCTTCAGATCCGGATATTTTTGTCCTAGATGAGCCGACAACAGGGATGGATGCAGGCAGCAAGGATGAATTTTACAAGCTCATGCACCATAGTGCTCATCAGCATGGGAAATCTGTCTTGATGATTACGCACGATCCGGAGGAAGTTCGTAAATATGCTGACCGCAACATTCATCTGGTTCGTAATCAGGACTCGCCTTGGCACTGTTTCAATGTGCATGAAAGTGACAGCGGACAGGAGGTGAGCCATGCTTAATTTATTTTCCTATGATTTTATGCAGCGAGCCTTTTTGGCAGTTATTGCCATGAGCCTCTTCTCACCGATTCTGGGGACTTTCCTAATTTTACGTCGGCAGAGCCTTATGAGTGACACGCTCAGCCACGTTTCACTGGCGGGTGTGGCTTTTGGCTTGGTTCTTGGGCTATCACCCACTCTCACAACGGTGCTTGTCGTCATTGTTGCAGCAGTATTTTTAGAGTATCTGCGAACTATCTATAAGAATTTCATGGAAATCGGGACAGCCATTCTTATGTCAACCGGCTTAGCTATTTCCTTGATTGTTATGAGTAAGGGCAAGAGTTCTAGCTCGATGAGTCTGGACCAGTATCTATTTGGCTCCATTGTGACTATCAGTAGGGAGCAGGTAATTTCTCTCTTTGTTATTGCTGCTGTGGTGCTCGTCTTGACCTTCCTCTTCATTCGCCCCATGTACATCTTGACCTTTGATGAGGATACGGCCTTTGTGGATGGGTTGCCTGTGCGGACCATGTCTATCCTCTTCAATATCGTGACGGGTGTTGCCATTGCCCTCATGATTCCAGCTGCGGGAGCCTTGCTGGTTTCGACCATCATGGTCTTGCCGGCTAGTATTGCCCTGCGGATTGGGAAAAATTTCAAATCGGTCATTTTGCTGGCAAATGCCATCGGCTTTTTTGGTATGATTGCCGGACTTTATATTTCTTACTATGCAGAGACACCAGCTAGCGCCAGCATTACGATTATTTTTGTCAGCTTGTTCTTGCTGGTCAATCTCATCCAAAAATTTATGAAATAGGAGCAGAAAATGAAAAAAATTAGCTTACTATTAGCAGGTTTACTGAGTATTTTCTTAGTAGCTTGTTCCAATCAAAAAAATTCAGATGGCAAGCTCAGTATTGTCACGACTTTTTATCCTGTTTATGAGTTTACCAAGCAGGTCGCTGGGGATGAGGCCAATGTTGAACTCCTCATCGGGGCTGGGACTGAGCCGCATGATTATGAGCCTTCAGCTAAGGCAGTTGCGACTATTCAGGATGCGGATGCTTTTGTCTATGAAAATGAAAACATGGAGACTTGGGTTCCTGAACTGTTAAAAACTTTGAAAAATAAGGAAGAAAAGGTTATTAAGGCGACAGGAGATATGCTCTTGCTGCCTGGTGGTGAAGAGGAAGAAGACCACGACCATGGGGAAGAGGGGCATCATCATGCCTATGATCCTCATGTCTGGCTATCTCCGAAGCGGGCTATTAAAATGGTGGAGCACATCCGTGATAGTCTGAGCAAATCTTATCCTGACAAGAAAGCTGCTTTTGAGAAAAATGCAGCGGCTTATATCAAGAAGCTGGAAGCCTTGGACAAGGAATATGAAGATGGGTTGGCAAATGCCAAGCAAAAGAGCTTTGTCACTCAGCACGCAGCCTTTAAGTATCTGGCATTGGACTATGGCTTGAAGCAGGTGCCAATTTCTGGACTTTCACCAGATAGCGAGCCATCCGCTTCACGCTTGGCTGAATTGACCGAGTATATCAAGAAAAATAAAATCAAGTATATTTACTTTGAAGAGAATGCTTCTCAGGCTTTGGCTTCTACATTGGCTAAGGAAACAGGAGTAGAGCTTGATGTCTTGAATCCGCTGGAAAGCTTGACCGAAGAGCAGACCAAGGATGGGGCAGACTATGTTTCTATCATGCAGGCCAATCTAAAAGCTCTCAAGAAAACGACGGACCAAGAGGGAGCGGAGATTGCAGCTGAGAAAGAAGAAGACGATAAGACAGTCCAAAACGGCTATTTTGAAGACAGCGCCGTCAAGGATCGGACCTTGTCTGACTATGCTGGCGAGTGGCAGTCTGTTTACCCTTATCTGAAAGACGGGACCTTGGATCAAGTCTTTGACTACAAGTCTAAGCTGACTGGAAAAATGACGGCAGCTGAATACAAGGACTATTATGACAAGGGCTACAAGACAGATGTTTCCAATATCAATATCACAGACAAGACCATGGAATTTGTGGTAGATGGAAAATCCAAGAAATATACTTATAAATACGTTGGTAAGCACACTCTGACTTACTCTAAGGGAAATCGAGGGGTACGCTTTATGTTTGAAGCGACAGACGAGGATGCTGGGGAGTACAAGTATGTTCAGTTTAGTGACCACAACATTGCACCTACCAAGGCAGCTCATTTCCACATCTTCTATGGCGGCGAGAGTCAGGAAGCACTCTTTGATGAGCTGGAAAACTGGCCGACCTACTATCCAAGTAAGTTGGCAGGTCAGGAAATTGCCCAAGAGATGTTGGCGCACTAATGTGAGTAAAGCAAGAAGACGGGACTAGCTCGCCTTCTTTTTTGTATATGAGGAAGTGACAATAAAAAGGCTTGACAATTTTTGATTACAGATGTAAACTAATATAGGATTGAATTACAAACGTAAATGCTAAGGAAGTGCTAGAAAATGGAACAGCAAAATATCAGTCAAGCTGAATGGCAAGTGATGCGTGTGCTGTGGGCCTATCCACACAGTCGCAGTACAGAGATTATAGCCCGTTTGGAAGCTGACTTTTCATGGAAGCCGGCAACCATCAAGACACTTTTGAATCGTCTGAAGACCAAAGAATTTATCGCCATGGAAAAAATTGAGGGTAAGTTTTACTACGATGCTCGGATTTTGGAAGCGGATCATCTGGAAAGTACATGGCAGGCGCTTTTTGATAATATTTGTAATACCAAACACGGAGAGTTGTTGATATCAATGATTGAGAGTCACCAGTTTAGTCAGAGTGATTTGGAGCGGCTCAGTCAGGTTATAGACAAAAAAAGAGTTTCGGCTCCGCTGGAAATTAAATGTGACTGCCCACAAGGCCAGTGTCGTTGCGGGCACGGAAAGGAGGCGCATTGATGAGCGAGAAGAAAGAATACAGAATCTCTGGTATGACCTGCGCTGCTTGCGCTATGGCGGTGGAGATGGCGGTTAAGGACTTGGCAACGGTTGAGGAAGTCAGTGTTAATCTGGCAACAGATCGGCTCAGTTTGCTTCCTAAGGCGGGATTTGACAGTCAGCAAGTGCTGGATGCTGTAGCTGAGGCTGGTTATCAGGCTGAAGAAAAAGGGGAGAGGCAGCAGGCGGAATATGCTCGGGATGCAGTGGCCAAAGCAGCAGTGCTGGACAAGAAAAAAAGGCAGATTCAGCTACTTTTTACAGCGACTCTACCCCTGCTCTATATTTCCATGGGGAGTATGATTGGCTTACCCCAGCCGAGCTTTTTGGACCATACGCAGGCTCCGCTGACTTTTGTTTTGGCTCAGCTGTTGCTGACTCTACCGGCCCTCTGGGTCGGACGCGGTTTTTATCAGAGAGGTGTGCGTAATCTCATCAAGAGGCATCCGAATATGGATAGTCTGATTGCTGTGGGGACAGGAGCAGCCTTTCTCTATAGCCTTTATGCGAGCGGTCAAGTGTTTGCTGGCCAGCATGCCTTTGTTCATCAGCTTTATTTTGAGTCGGTTTCTGTTATCATCAGTCTGGTTTTGCTGGGCAAATACATGGAAAGTTCAGCCAAGGGGCGGACTTCGCAGGCTATTCAAAGTCTGATTAAACTCCTGCCCAGTCAAGCGACAGTGATTCGCTATGGTCAGGCTGTGGTCATTGATACGGAGGAGATTAAGCTTGGAGATATTGTCCGCATTAAGCCGGGTGAACGTATGCCGGTAGATGGGGTTGTGACGGAGGGACAGACCTATGTAGATGAGTCTATGATGACCGGTGAGAGTCTGCCGGTAGAAAAAAAGGTAGGAGATACGATTACCAGTGCGACGCTAAATCAGAATGGTACCATTGACTACGAAGCGACTAAGGTGGGGGCCAATACGACTCTGGCACAGATTGTTCGTTTGGTAGAGGAAGCTCAGGGGTCCAAGGCTCCCATTGCAGCATTAGCTGACAAGATATCGCTTTATTTTGTCCCTATTGTTTTAGGATTGGCGACTGTGGCAGGTCTGGGATGGTATTTTCTGGCTGGTCAGAGTCTTTCTTTCTCCTTGTCCATTTTCATTGCGGTTCTGGTTATTGCCTGTCCCTGTGCGCTGGGCTTGGCGACTCCAACAGCTATTATGGTCGGGACGGGTAAGGGAGCTGAAAATGGCATTCTTATCAAATCTGGCCAGGCTCTAGAAGCGGCCTATCAGCTGGATGCGGTTGTTCTTGACAAGACAGGGACCATCACCGCTGGCCGGCCTAGCCTGACAGACCTTGAAGTCTTTGGGGATTTGCCACGGGCTGAGTTGCTGCGTCTGGTTGCTAGTGGCGAACAGCATTCGGAGCATCCTTTGGCTCGGGCTCTGCTAGCAACCGCTGAGGAAGAAGGTGTTATTCTGTCTCCTGTCAGTGATTTTCAATCCATCTCAGGGCGTGGTCTGAGGACTCGGGTGGAAGAACGGACGATCTTGATCGGGAATGAAGCTTTGATGGCGGATTACCAAGTTGATGCGAGTCAGGCTCAACAGCGCCTACGGGCTCTTTCTCATCAGGGTAAAACTGTCATGCTACTGGCTGTAGATGGTTGTTTAGCAGGACTTCTGGCTGTGGCAGATACCATTAAGGAAAACAGCCCAGTAGCCATCAGACAGCTACAGGAATTGGGATTGGAAGTCTTGATGCTGACGGGGGATCGTCAGGAAACAGCAGCCGCTATTGCTCAGATGGTCGGTATTAAACAAGTCATTGCTGGGGTTCTGCCAGACGGTAAGGCAGATGCTGTGAAAAGACTGCAGGAACGAGGGAAGAAAGTAGCCATGGTTGGAGACGGCATTAATGATGCCCCAGCCCTCGTCCAAGCAGAAGTGGGGATTGCGATTGGATCCGGTACTGATGTAGCCATCGAATCAGCGGATATTGTACTGATGCATAGTGAGTTGCAGGATGTAGTCAAGGCCATCCAGCTCAGTCAGGCAACTATAAAAAATATCAAGGAAAATCTTTTCTGGGCTTTTGCTTACAATACGCTGGGCATTCCTGTTGCCATGGGGCTGCTACACCTCTTTGGCGGTCCCCTGCTCAATCCTATGCTGGCAGGGCTGGCTATGAGTCTTAGTTCTGTCTCAGTTGTTGCCAATGCGCTGCGCCTCAACCGTTTTAAGGCTAAATAGGCGTGTATGCTTTAGAAAAGTTCAAAAATACTAAGAAAATACTGGAGGAAATCTCATGAAACAAAAAGTCCAATTAGAACATGTATCTTGTCAAAACTGTGTTAAGCACGTTACAGGGCATTTTTTGAAAATAGAAGGAGTCTCTGAGGTGGTCGTGGATTTGGATAGTAAAACTGCTCAGGTCACAGTAGATCAGCCCTTGAGTGCAGAAGATTATCAAGCAGCTTTAGCTAAAACCATCTATAAAGTTTTGCAGGTAGAGAATGCCTAAAGTGTCATTCTAATTTTGGAATGCCTTGTAAAACGAGTTGAAAAAGTCTATACTAGATAGTAGATTTTACTTAGAAAGTGAGAAATCATGAGGAAAAAATCAGTTTATTCTTTGTTGATTTGTGTAATGGTGGTGACTTTAGCGGCTTGTTCACACAATAATGAAAATTCCAATCAGTCGACATCAAGCTCGCTGCAACAAGAATCGAGTCAGCAGCCAGAGAGCAGTTCGTCTGCGGTCAGCAGTCAGAGTTCGCTGGATTCAAGTTTAGAACAGACGAAAGAGGAGAAGAAAGCGATGGACATTTCTGCCTTGGTGAATGGTGACTACTCTGGTATCGAGGGAACTTGGCAGAATGCTGCTGGAAATCAGTTAGTGTTCGATGCTAAGGGGCTGGTTTCTGACAGCTATGAACTTTATGGTGCTTCTCTGACAGGTTATGGAACAGCTTCTGGTGGTGTCTACGGAGGAGAGACTGGTGGTTTTCTGCTGGAGTTCATTCCCAAGGGAGTCAAAATTGCAGATAAGGAGAACTTTCAAGACAACTCAGACACAGCGCGTGATCGAATTTGGGCTGGAGTCGGGATGAATACTTTTGATGAACAAGGCACCTTTTATTATCGTATAAGTGAATAAAAACACCCTCACTAAGGTCTGGTCAGTTAGATCTTGGTGAAGGTGTTTTCTATTTTTAAAAATTTCTTATTCCGAAAATAGAGATGCCGGCAATTGCTCTTGAGGGTTCTCCGCTCTGGTGACATAGCTTGAAATAGGAAAATGAATAACGAATAAAAATGTCTGGACAAATTGTTCAGGAGGAGTTGGCTCTGGTTGGACAATCCAAATTTCTAGTAAATTCATAATCCCTTTTACTAGAAGTTGCGATACTTTTTCTTTAGGAACCTGTATTACGTCGTGGTTGATGGAAACATGCTCATTTTGAAACTCAAGTAAAATAGAAGAAAAAAAGGGAATCCAGTTGGGGTTAGCAGCTGTAGTATAGAAGCACTGTATCCATTTTCTGTGCTTATAAAAAACTGGGAGAAAGTGATTTGCAAAAAAAACGAAAGGATCTGCGAAGGTAGAGCGATCATATGTTTGTAATACAGCAGAAAATTCTGAATAAAGAATTCGATGAACTTCTTCAATAATCTCTTCGGTGCTATTAAAATGTTTTTTATAAATAGCTTGTCGGGAAATGCCAGCTTGCTGGGCAATTTCTGCTAATGAAAAATGTGACTTTGAAGGATTGTCTAAGGCTAGTTCAAAGAATGCCTGAATAATTTTTTCTTTTGTATTTCGCGCCATATATTATTTGCTGCTCTCCTTTCCAATAAGACTAAGCCAAAAGTTGACAAACTGTCAAGAAAAAACCTCTAAAGGATATGGTCTTTTTAGTTAATTTGAAGTACAATAATAATGATTATAATATAAGACGAACATAATATCAATATTTATATTCTACGCTTATAAAAAATTAGGAGAAGGAGAAATTGATTATGAAGGCAAAGAGGTGGATAGGCTTCTTTTTATCTTTATTAGCAACTTTTGCTGTTTTAGGATTTTGGAATGTCCAGCGGGTTTCTGCTGCTGATGTTACCGATAAGGCTAAATTCGAGGATTTGAAGATTACTATAGCATCCACAGGAAGCAAGACTGAAGGAATTCATGGTTCAAATGATACTTCGATGAAATTGAAATATTCAGGTAAATTCTCATTTCCCAATGTGGCAGCTAATGAAATCAAGGATGGGGATTACTTCATCGTAAAGGCTCCAGATAACTTGAGTTTGACGGATGGTAGTCTGGATTTGATTGATTCGACGTCAAATATCAAAATGGGGACTGTCCGAGTGGATAATGCTAACCATCGGCTGGTATTTACCTTCAATGACAAGGTGAAGGACAAGCAGAATATCCGTGGGGACTTTGTTGCAGAAGCAACTGAAACACTCCAAAAAGAGGGGAAAACGGTTACTTATGTTTTGCCAGATGGTAAAACACAGACCATCACGTATAAAGTGAATAAATATCAACAGACTGACGTGATAGGAGAAACCATTACAAAGTACGGTTATAACGATAACAATAAGGCGAGAGCACATTTTCAGATGAAGATTAATCGCGCTAAGAAAGATATGACTGGACATGTGGTGAAGATTACAGATGACGTTTCAAAGGGAGCCTTTGCTAACTATGTGGAAGGTACTTTCTATATGCATGAAGCGGAATTCGAAACGACGAATACGAATTCATCTGCTCTTAAACATTTAGGTGATGAATACGAAATCACAACCAATCCGGAGGTATACAAGGCTAACTCAGATAAAAAAGCTTTGTTGACCTTTGTCAACGGGAAACGAGGATTTGAGTTGCTCATGCCAACTAATATGGGAACAAAGAGCTTTTTCTTAACTTATGATACGTCCTCACCAGCAGATACTTCAACGATAAGTAACTCAGCGCAGTACTTGATTGATAACCAACCACAACTTATTTGGGAACAATACGGAGGTAGTACTGGAACCAAAACAGAAGCAACGTTTAATTTAAAGTCTGTTAAATCTGTAGGTGCAACTGTTACTGCTGATATTGCTGGTAAAATTAAAATCACAAAATTCGATGAAGCTGATGCAGATGTTAAGTTGAAAGATGTTAAATTTGATATTGTTGATAAAGCGACTAATAAAGTAGTTGATACAGTGGTAACGGATGAAAACGGGATTGCCCTTTCAAAGGCTCTCAGTGATGGTAAGTATATCGTTAAGGAGACGGTTGCTAAAGTAGGTTATCAGCTAATTAGCGAAGAGTTTGAAGTGGAGTTGAAAGGTGGACAAGGTGTTCCCCTCAATATCTCTAACAAACGTGTGACAGTTGATTTTGAAGCGACCAAGACATGGGTAGGCGGAAAGAAAACTGACTACAAAGAAGTCAAACTCGGTTTGTATGTGCACAAAGAAGGACAAACTGTTGCAGATGCAAAACCTGTTACCGGGAACTACACCCCTGAAGTGACAGAGTCTAATGGTGTCTACACTTATAAATGGAAAAATCAACTTCCAGGACGTGATGTAGATGGGACGAAATTAATCTACTCTGTCCGCGAACTTCAAGACCAGACAAACCTTCCTTTGAAAGAAGGAGAGAAGGTTGCAGTTGGCGATAACAACTACATCATATCTTACAATGCAGACAAGACTCAAGTAACCAATACTTATGAAGTTCCAAAGATAAAAGTTACGGCTAATAAAGTCTGGGTTGGTGGTCAGGAACATGTTCGTCCAACATTTTACTTCAAACTCTACCGTACACCAGAAGGTGGAGCGATTGAAGAAGTGGCTGGTGTTAAACAAAAAGAAGTTCCAAAAACAAATGGAACTGTCGAATGGACGGACCTTCCTGCGACAGATGAGCACGGTGTAAAGTACACTTATAGTGTGATGGAAGTCGATGAAGATGGCAATCTCATCGTAGATACGATAGACGGCTATACTCCAGCACAAACAGCTGATCTGACTGTTACAAATACCTATAGCACTTCCCCAACTACAGCTGACATTAAAGTCAAAAAAGACTTGATTGGCGGTCGTCCAACACCTCTTCAAGCGAATGAATTTGAATTTATCTTGAAAGATAAAAATGGACAAGAGGTTCAAAGAGCTAAGAACGATGGTGATGGTAATGTAACCTTTAAGGACCTTCCGTTTACACAAGAAGGACATTACCAGTACACGATTGTGGAAGCAAATGCTGGTCAAACCATCGATGGGGTGACCCATGATGCGAGAACAGTTCGTGTCATCGTACACGTCTATGATAATGGAAGAGGTCAGCTGGTTGCCTGGGTTGAGAATTTTGCCATTTCA
>NZ_JPEN01000038.1 GCF_000767835.1 Streptococcus sinensis
ATAAAAATAACACCCCAAATGTTAGATTTTTTCTGTCTAACTTTTGGGGTGCGGTTCAAAATCTCAGATTTTTTAATATTATAGTAACTTTTGGTGAGGTAGCTGATTGTCTTTTGCAAGGCTAAATCACGCATTTTCATTAGCCTAAGAGTTCGTTTTTGGCTCTCAAAAGCTTCGTTGCTGCAACTCTCATCTTCTTTCTCCATTGCCTCGACTATTGAGCAAGCTCGTGAGGCTGAGACTAGGAACAAAAATAGAATTTTTGTTCTGCCCCTTGCTTTTTTATGGTACAATAAAACAATAAGGAAGGTAGTAGGAACAGAACTCAAACTCTATTAGTAGAGCGCCCCACTCCTTTAGTTAGTTGAAAGAGGATTCCTATGATTCTTGAAGAATTTGACCAAAATCGCAAGGCTATCATTAATCCAGAGGACTTAATAGAGCCAATCGAAGGATTTCCGCAGACGGCAGTGTCCTGCTTTGCTCATGAGACCTTCGCCCGAATGTTGGCAGATTTTGATCATGAGTTGATTACGACGACTTCTATGGCGAATATTGAAATTCCTATTTATCGAGTTTTTGCGGATGGACGGGAGTTGGCCCTTTTCAATGCGCCGGTCGGTGCTCCAGCTTGCGTAGCTATTCTGGAAGACTTGATAGCTTTTGGGATGAAACAGTTGGTTCTCTTTGGGACTTGTGGAGTGCTGGACGAGGAGATTAGAGAAACATCCATCATTATCCCGACGGCGGCTTTGCGAGATGAGGGGACTAGCTATCATTATCAGCCGGCTAGCTCAGAGCTAGAAGTCAATGCTGGCTTACAGGATTTTCTGTTGAATTTTCTGGACCAGCGGGGGATTTCCCATAGCCTGGGCAAGGTCTGGACGACGGATGGCATTTATCGAGAGACAGCGGACAAGCTCCGCAAGCGAAAAGAAGCTGGGGCTGTCTGTGTGGACATGGAGTGCTCAGCTGTTGCAGCCCTAGCGGCCTTTCGCGGTATCAACATCTGCCACTTCTTTTATGCGGCAGATCATCTGTCTGAGGAGGCTTGGGATATGCGGAATTTAGCCAATCATACGGACTTAGACGAGAAAGACAAGGTGGCCAATCTGGCGATTCAAATCGCTTTGGCTTTATAAAAATGACTATGAAAAAACCAATTATCCAATTTCAAGATTTCACCTTTCAGTATCAGACCCAGTCTGATCCGACCTTAAAGAATATCAATCTGACCATCTATGAGGGCGAGAAGGTTCTTTTAATAGGCCCTTCAGGATCTGGGAAATCAACCCTAGGCCATTGTTTGAACGGCATTATTCCCAATATTTATAAGGGGCAGGCCAGTGGCCAGTTCTTGATTCAGGGGGAGCCAGCTTTTGACAGCAGTATTTATGATAAGTCAAATCTGGTCAGTACCGTTTTACAGGATACGGATGGTCAGTTTATCGGTCTCAGTGTGGCCGAAGATTTAGCTTTTGCGCTTGAAAATGATATGGTAGATCTACCAACCATGAAAAGTAAAGTGCATTCTTGGGCGGAAAAATTAGATTTATTGAGCTTGCTGGATCATCGGCCTCAGGACTTGTCCGGCGGTCAGAAGCAACGGGTCAGTCTGGCTGGCGTTCTAATTGATGAGAGTCCTATCCTGCTTTTTGATGAGCCTTTGGCCAATCTAGACCCCAAGTCTGGTCAGGATACTATTGATTTGATTGATCAGATTCATAAGGAAGCTGGAACCACGACGATCATCATCGAGCATCGCTTAGAGGATGTTCTTTACCGAGCAGTGGATCGGATTGTTCTGGTCAATAATGGACAAATCCTTTTTAATGGCAGTCCGGATGACTTGTTAAAAACGCAGCTCTTGGCGGAAAATGGTATCCGCGAGCCACTCTATATTACTACTTTACGTCAGCTGGGTTTTGATGTGGCTGGTGTTTCAAGCTTGTCAGATTTAGGAAATATGGATCTGTCGGGGCTCTCTGTCAGTCTGCCCTCGCTAACACTGGATTCCGACAGCCATCAGCAGCCTCTTTTGGAATTGGAGCACGTTTCCTTTGCTTACCAGAGTGGCAGACCCATTCTGCGGGATATCAATCTGACCATTCCCAAAGGTCAGCGGCTAGCTATTGTTGGCAAGAATGGAGCAGGAAAATCAACCCTAGCTAAGGCTCTCTGTTGCTTTATCAATACGGAGGGAGATTATCGCTGGCAGAGTCAAGATATCAAGGAAGATTCGATCAAGGAGCGGGCTGAGCGTATCGGCTATGTTCTGCAAAATCCTAATCAGATGATTTCGACGACCATGATTTTTGATGAAGTGGCTCTGGGGCTGCGACTGCGCGGCTTCTCTGAAGAAGAGATTCAAGAAAAAGTCTTTGCAGTTCTCAAAACCTGTGGTCTATATGAGTTTCGTAATTGGCCGATTTCTGCTCTTTCTTTTGGTCAAAAGAAGCGGGTGACTATTGCTTCAATCTTAGTGCTGAATCCAGAGATTATCCTTTTGGATGAGCCGACAGCTGGTCAGGATCAGCGAAATTATACGGAAATCATGAATTTCTTGGATGAGCTTCATCATCAGGGACACACCATTATCATGATTACTCATGATATGCAGCTTATGCTGGACTATTCTGATCGGGCCCTAGTTATCGTAGATGGCCAGATTTTGGCAGACAAAAGTCCGGCCGAGGTGCTGACAGATCAGGAGCTGATTAAACTTGCCAATCTTAAGGAAACCTCTATTTTTGCTTTAGCTGGGAAGCTAGGGGTTGATCCCTTGGCCTTGACAGAATATTATATGCAGCGAAAGGAGGAAATCCATGTTTAACCAGCAGAAATTGATTGGCTACCACACAGGTACAAGCTTTATTCACAGCTTATCTGGTGCCAGCAAACTTTTATTTTTCATTTTGGTATCAATAACTGCTATGATTAGTTATGATACGCGTTTTCTGCTTTTTGTTGCAGTGGCTTCTCTGGCCTTATTTAAATTATCTGGTATTCGGCTGAAGGATATTTCTTTTGTATTGGTGTTTGCCGGTAGCTTTGCCTTCTTAAATCTGAGCATGATTTATCTTTTTTCTCCGCAGTATGCAGTAGAAATCTACCAGAGTAAGAATGTGTTGTGGACGGGATTCGGAGCATATAATCTGACCAGTCAGGAGCTTTTTTACCTCTTTAATCTTTTGGTGAAATATTTTTGCACGATTCCTTTAGCCCTGATTTTCCTGATGACGACTCATCCTAGTCAGTTTGCTTCTAGTCTAAATCAGATTGGGGTGCCCTACAAGGTAGCTTATGCTGTCAGTTTGACTATGCGCTATATCCCAGATTTGCAGGAGGAATTTTACCTCATCAAGATGTCCCAAGAGGCACGTGGTTTGGAATTGTCAGCCAAAGCCAAGGTGAGCCAGCGAATCAAGGGCAATCTGCAAATTGTCATTCCCCTGATTTTCAGCTCATTGGAACGAATCAATACGATTGCTACAGCTATGGAATTGCGCCGCTTCGGTAAAAATAAAAAGCGGACTTGGTATACTCAGCAAGAATTCAGTAAGCTAGACAAGCTTGTTATCTTCTTGTCAGTGCTCCTATTAGGTATTGGCCTCGGTCTTTTCTTGGTCAATCAGAGTCGTTTCTATAATCCTTGGAGATAAGGAGACGAGAGGTTGCATTTGTGAATGAATGATTGCCTATAGAAGCTTTTAATTGCAAGTATAAAAAATCAGGCAATGATGGGCCTGATTTTGATTTATAGCGGTCTTTTATTTGGCATGCCGGCTTTGCGGGGGTATTTATTAGGCGTTTCTTTCTTCTTCTCAACCACTGTGATAAAGCGGGGGTCACCGTTGGGCAGGGCATAGCTGAGATTGTCTTGGACCTTGCTAAAAAGCAGACTCAAGGCATTTTTGGCTTCTTCCAGTTCCTCTGGGGCATTGGAAGCCTTGAGGGCCAGCAGCTTGCCACCCACTTTCAGGTAGGGAATGGTCAGCTCAGATAGGACCTGCATCCGAGCAACTGCACGGGCGGTGACTAGTTCAAATTGAGCCCGAAAGGCCTTGTCTTGCGCAAAATCTTCCGCACGTCCGTGGTAGAAGTGAACCTTGTCCAGCCCGAGCTCCTCTGCCAGCAGTTTGAGGAAGTTGATGCGTTTGTTGAGCGAGTCGATGATGGTCACATCCAACTGGGGGCAGATGATTTTCATAGGGAGGCTAGGAAAGCCTGCACCGGCTCCGATGTCCAGCAGCTTGAGCTCTTGATTATCAATGAGGCCTTGCAAAATGGGGGCAATTGAATCATAGAAATGCTTGAGATAGACTTCATTTTTTTCTGTGATAGCTGTCAGATTGATTTTTTCATTCCATTCGACCAAGAGTTCAAAATAACGTTCAAACTGGTCTTTCTGGCGGTCAGTCAGCTCAATTCCCTGCTGGGCCAAGAGCTGGTAAAATTCTTGCGGTGTCATAGTTTCATCCTTGTCTATCAGTATTCATCCTATTATATCATAAAAAAGAGACCCTGGCATTGTTGCCAAAGGGCCTCTTTTTCTATATGCCAATCTGATTTAGCTCCGCTAAGATCAGCTGGTGATGCTCAGCTTGACTAGTAGCTGGGTCAAACTGAATTTCTTTTTTAATCCTGCCATCTAAAATGAGCAGGACCTTGTCGGCATAGGTAGCTACGTTAGCATCGTGCGCCACCAGAAAAATACTTGCGCCCTTCTGATTGAAGCGCTGCATGAGCTCTATAGTTTGCTTCCCAGGCTGAGAGTTGAGAGCCCCTGTCGGCTCGTCAGTGAAAATAATTTGGGCTGGTTCATGAGAGTCGGTCTCTGTTGCTAGCTTCGCTAGGTATTTGTGGCAAGTGCGAGATTTTTAGTCGTTTGCACAAACTGATCGACAGCAGTCAGTAAACTAGTACTGAGCCGAGTCGCAGAAATCACTAAAGTCATGCTAAAAAATAAAAAGAGGGCAATAGCCAAGACACTGATTTTATTGGCTTTTATATCATTTTTGACTCATCTGAGAAACATATTCGAGCGCCTTTATTGCTGTTTGGCGGTAGAGAAATAGAGCACTAAAACTGATACAAATTCCTGCTAGGATAAGAAGGAGACCATACCCACGACTGCTTCCTACTCCGATGATAGAGCCGATAGAAGAAGCTAATGCCCCTTTAGGGAGTAGGAGCGGTTTGAAAAAGGTATCTGCTACCCAGCCCATGCTTGCATAAGCAATAACATAGCCAAACTGGGAGATGATTCCGATTGTCCCCCAGGCTTTCCCCTGTTCCCTCTTATCGATATTCAAACGAATTAAATAATCAATGGCCGTATTGGCAAAAGGAAGAGAAGAAAATAGGAGAAAACCAAAAGAGCAAATCCAGATTAAGTTTTCTTTACTTCCCATCCCAGCCATAAAGATACCCAGCAATCCCAATGAAAGGCTGAGGATTAAGTGAAAATGATTCTTTATAGCAAAGGTGCTTAAGAAAAGTCCGCCAAAGAGCATGCCACTGCTGGAAATAGCCATGATCCAACCGACTTCTTGGCTGGAAGCAAAACCTAAAATCATAGGAGAAAGCAAGATTTCAACGGTACCTAGAAAGAAGGAAAAAGCTGTTCCTAGCAGAACCAAGAGCCAAATCCCCTTTTTTTCATGGATGATTTGAAATCCCCGTTTGAATTCCCTCCAGAAAGAATGAGATGCACCCTTAAATGGATTTTTGATATGACGACGAGCGACTAGACTGCAAATGACAGTCACAAAAATTGTTGAAAAATCAATTAAGAGGATCTGACCAATATGGCCGTGAGCTAGAATCAGTCCAGCTAGGGTAGGAGAGATGAGATAACGGGCAATCCCGTTAATCTGTGATAGTCCAGTAGCTTTGGAAATTTGATCCTCAGACACTAGGTCAGAAATCGTAGCCCGAAAAGCTGGGCTAACTAAAGCTGAAAAGACAGAGCTGAGAGCAGCACCCAAACAAATGAGCGGTATGGAAGGCTGACTAGCTTGTAAACTAAAGTAAATCCAGAGCACTCCCAGACCAGATAGCCCATCCCCCAAAGCCATCAGGAGGCGACGGTCATAACGATCTGCTAGAATTCCGGCCCAAGGAGTCATTAAAAGCCCTGGCAAAAAAGCACAAAGGGTCACCAAGGCAGAAGAAGAGGCCTGGTCAGTCAGCTGGTAGATATAAATCCCCAAGGCAAAAGATGTCATACCTGTTCCAATTTCAGAAATAAAGGTTCCCAGCCATATCAGGAGATAGATTTTAAAGCCAGTGTTTTTCATAAGCAAACTCCTTTAGTGGATTAACTGTGTCAAAGGTCTGAAATATCCCTCTTTTGTCTGAAAAATTTTCTCTAACAAGTAGATAAAAGCCTGAACTTTTTGCTCTTGTTCCTGTCTATTTAAGGTCTGGAAAGATGTATTAAAAATTTGTAAGGAATAAGTCAACATCATTTCGATACTTTCGTAAGGGTAGGCAGTTTGCATTTCACCTGCTTGAATCGCTTCTTGCAGAAGGGGAGAGAGAATTTCAGGTGCCTTACTTAATAAGATTTGATTTGTTTTTTCATGCAAGAGAGCATTCTGGGGGGTATGTAAGTGGTCCAAAATCTCTTGTCCCTCTTCTTTCATATTTAAGGCAGCTAGGGCACCCATTAATCTTTCGAGAATTGAGAGTCCCTTCCTTTCCACCCATGTATGCATCTGCTCAAAAGAACGGCTAATCCAGCGCTCGATAATAGCATCCATGATTTCCTCTTTTGATGTGAAGTAGTAATAAAGGGTTCCGCGTGCAATCTGGGTTGCATCTAGGATTTGAGCAATTGAGGTTTGATCAAAGCCCTGTTCGACAAACATTTTTTCTGCTGTGTCTAAGATAAATTCTTTTTTATTAGCCATAATTCCTTCCTTTTTATTGGTAAAACTTTATTCGACCGACGGTCGGTTTTTTCTGATTTTATGATACATCTTTTTCAAATCCCTGTCAAGAATAAAGACAGTCTCACTATTTTTTGATATAATAAGTCTAATCCAAATTGAAGGAGTATATCATGACTTTTATTATTATTCTTATCGTTGTCGTATTTTTGGCTTTCTTTGTCATTGGCGCTTACAATACACTGGTCAAAAGCCGCATGCAGACTCAGGAAGCCTGGAGTCAGATTGATGTGCAGCTCAAACGCCGTAATGACCTGATTCCCAACCTTTTGGAAACGGTCAAAGGTTATGGCAAATACGAGCAGGCAACCTTGGAAAAGGTGACCCAGCTGCGCAACCAAGTAGCTTCAGCCACTTCACCAGCCCAAGCCATGCAAGCCAGCGATGCCCTTTCTCGCCAGATTTCTGGAATCTTTGCAGTAGCTGAAAGCTATCCAGATCTGAAAGCCAATACCAACTACCTGAAGTTACAGGAAGAGCTAACGAATACAGAAAATAAAATCGCTTATTCTCGTCAGCTTTATAATTCAGTTACCAGCAACTACAATGTGAAACTGGAAACCTTCCCAAGCAACATTATTGCGGGTATGTTTGGTTTTAAAGCTGCGGCTTTCTTACAGACGCCAGAAGAAGAAAAGGCTGTCCCAAAAGTTGATTTTGGCAGTACCGGGCTAGGTGACTAAGATGCTATTTGATCAAATTGCCAGCAATAAAAGGAGGACTTGGTTCCTCCTTATCGCCTTCTTTGGTCTCCTGGCCCTCATCGGGGCGGCTGTCGGCTATCTTTGGCTAGATTCTGCCTTTGGTGGACTGGTCCTTGCCTTTATCATTGGTGGCATTTACGCTATCAGTATGATTTTTCAGTCTACAGAGGTTGTCATGGCTATGAATGGTGCAAGGGAAGTTTCCGAACAGGAAGCCCCTGAGCTTTATCATGTTGTGCAGGATATGGCTATGGTGGCGCAGATTCCCATGCCTCGGGTCTATATTGTAGAAGATGCGTCGCCCAATGCTTTTGCGACTGGATCAAAGCCTGAGAATGCAGCAGTTGCTGCTACAACAGGCTTGCTTGCTATCATGAACCGAGAGGAGCTTGAAGGTGTCATGGGCCATGAGGTCAGTCATATTCGAAATTATGATATCCGCATTTCAACGATTGCGGTAGCTTTGGCTAGTGCCATTACTATGCTGTCTAGCCTAGCTGGTCGTATGATGTGGTTTGGCGGTGGTCGTCGGCGAAGCAATCGGGACAACGATAATGGTCTAGGGGTTATTCTGTTGATTGTGTCCTTATTGGCTGTGATTCTAGCGCCCCTTGCTGCGACTTTGGTGCAGCTGGCCATTTCCCGTCAGCGGGAATTTCTGGCAGATGCCTCTAGTGTGGAGTTGACTCGCAATCCCCAAGGGATGATCAATGCTCTGCTGAAACTGGAGCATAGTCAGCCTATGGAACATGACGTCGATGATGCCAGTGCGGCGCTCTACATCAATGACCCCAAAAAAGAAGGTGGGCTAAAGAAACTTTTCTATACGCACCCTCCTATTTCAGAGCGGGTAGAGCGATTGAGAAAGATGTGAGAAGGAAGCTTTGACTTCCTTCTTTTTTGTTATGAAATTGTAATAGTTCTGTGTTATTATCGAAACAAACCTATTCAGTTATAAAAGGAGTTTTCTAGTATAAGTGGAACAATAAAATCTAGCTCAATAGCAGCAGAGAATGCTATTAGTGAGCTGGTAGGATTTGATACCAGTGACAAGCAAAATTTGCAGGTAGACTTTAGCTATACATCTGATATTGCTGGTATGGAAAACGGTCGTCAGGCAAGTAACCAGATGCTACAAGCTGTTAGTGACTTTAGTGTAGCTGTCTTGGCTCAGGCGAATAAGTTTCCGGAAATTGCCTACAAGATTGAAAAACGCGATATCGAGCAAGCTCAAAGATGGAGTAGCTAAAAATTGCAGATATTAATGAAGAAAAACGTTCTGAACTTTGGCGAGAAATTGTCAAGATTGAGGATAAGGAAGAAAGAATGGTTGCAAAAGATGTAGAAACAAAAGATGTATTTAAAGTTCAAGCAGATTACAATCATAGTATACAGACAAACCAGATAAATCGTGTTGAAGAATTCTATACTGTGATGGGAAATGGGGATAAATCTAACGGTAAACTTATGGTTAAAACTCTTATTGAAAATAATACGATAGGAGGCAACTTCATTAAATATGGCTTTGACCTCAATATTTTTATTGGAAATCCTAACGACAAGGAAGAGGGTTGGAAACAAGACTTCCATGATTACTTAGATAGAGGAGATGAAAAAAATGTCGGGACTTAAAAAAATACTAATCATGATTGGTTCTGTAACGGTCTTAGTTGCTGGAATGAATTTTTATTTTCATGTTCAAAGCTACCAAGAACGTAGCCAACTAAAAGCTTCCTTTGAACAGAAGGACAACATAGCCGTCTTAGAACATTTAATGGCGTCAGAAAAGTATGCGTCTGACATCCGCAAAGCAGGCTATGTCGTTCCTCCCGATGGTGCTATTCGCTTGGATGGAGGAATTGAAGATATAGAGATAAAAGGAAGTTTAGACTTGAAAATTTCAAACCAAGGAAAGGATGAAGTCGCTGTTTTTTTTGAAACAACAGTAAATGAGGAAAAAATAGATGCCTACTATATTTTAGATAATCAATTAACCATAAAACGTAGATATTACTCGCATATTAATAATCAAAATATAAAAGAGAGAGTGACCATCCCTCAAGCCGAAGAAGAACGCCTATTAAAAATTATCCAAAAAGAGCTTGAGGACTTCATGGAAAAGATGTATCATACTTTGTATGATTGATTTTGAAAAGAATCTATAATAGATAAATATAAAAAGACTGAGAATTCTACTTCTCGGTCATTTTTTCAAAGGTTAATAGTAGGGCAAGGAAGCCGATTAGGCTAAAAATCAGCCAGGCACCAGCCATATTCCAGAGAGCTAGGCTGGTAAAGAGCATGGTTCCGAGAGGGATAGAGAAGCTAAAAAGCAGGCTGAGAAAGCTGGAAGTTTGAGCGAGGACATCTGATGAGAGCTTGCTAAGGAGCAGGCTATTGATTTTCGGATTGACCTTTCCAGCTATATACATCATAAAGAAAATAGCGATCATACCTAAAAATACAGGTAAACGAAAAAGATTAATCAAACCCAAAGTTAAGATAGCCAAGGTAGAGGCAAGAGCCAGATGATTGATGGAAAGTTTGCTGAAAAAGTCGTTAGGTGTCAATCCGGCAGAGACAACGCCCAGAATGAAAACAGTCTCAAAAATGAGCAGGGATTGGCTGAAAGAAAGGCCAAAAACAGGATGGTCCAGCAGATAAAGATTGTAGAGAGCCATGACGGAGTCACCTAAGGCATTGAGAATCAGGATTTGAGAGAGCAATTTTAGAAAACTGCTGGCTCCTTCTTGTTCAAAGATGATTTTAGAATTTTGATACAGTTCTCCAAGCTGGGTCTTGAGGGGGAGGGGACTCTGAGAAGATTGGACCGTTTCATGAGTCAGTCTATTGCGAACGATATATAAAATGGAAGAAGAAAGGAGAAAGGCTAGAGCATTTAAGAGAGCGACCAGTGCGAAGTTTTGATTGCTGGCAGCAAGTAGCCAGACACCCAGTGCCTGCCCGATTAGATTGCAGATAAAGGTAATCATCTGGGTGAAGGAGAAAGCCTCCATGAGATTTTCCTCTGCCACATTCTTTTTTAGAATGGGCATTTGCAAACCGCTGCGATAATCACTGATTACATCGGATAGGATATTCATCAGGCAAACCAGAGAAAAAGCAAGATAGCTGATTGACTTAGTCAGGAAAGCCACCAAGATGAACAGCAAGGCTTGAAGATAGCCAAAACGAATCAGCCAAGCAGATTTATGAACAGTTTTGTCTGCCTGTATTCCCACAAAAATCGTAAAGAGAGTCGGTACGAGAACGATTAGATTGGCGGTTGCTACGGCAAATTTTGGTTGAGGCATACTGGAGGCAAAGACCACAAAAACGATGTTGTAGATGGAGGCTCCCAGTGTGTTAAAAATCCGAGAAAGGCTCAGGGCAGCATAAACCCTATTTTTAAAAAATAATTTCATACGTGACTCCTTTTTGTTTTATCAGTCTTGATTATAGCAGAAAAAAATCACGCTTCAAGGGTTTTTCAGTAAGTGGTAAAACTTAGTAAGTTAAGTGGTAAGAATCTCAAATCGACTTACAGCCTCCTTATGAGCCTAGTATAAGATAAAAATAAAAAAGGAGATAAAAGTTAGATATTTTCAACGGATTTGTTTTCTCAGGAGTTTTTCAATGGCTAACTGGTAATAATCAGCGCTGTTTTGGCAGTCTAACAGATTTTGCTCGTTTTTCTCGCTTTTGGCCTGAAAACTGAAGGCAAATTCATAATATTTTCTAAAATAGCTAGTAATTTTGAGATAGCTATGTCGCTTTTCCCGTTTTCAAATCGGGAGAGCATTGATTTGGAATACACTTGCTCGGCTGCTTGGGATAAGGAGACGTGCCTAGCTTCTCTGAACTCTTTAAATATTTTTCCTAGCATTACCATAAAAATTCCCTCCAAATATTAGTAGTATTATAATAAAAAACGGTCGATTCTAGTTTTCAAGGGGGAATCATGATATAATAAAAGAGAAAATTTAAAGAACGAGGCACTTATGTTAAATATTCAAGAAATTCGGAAAAATCCCGATGGTCTGAAGTTTGAGCAAAATTTTGATTTGGCTCAGGAGTTACAAGGGCGCAACGCTGAGATTTTGGATGTTAAAAATGTTACGGCTAAAGGGAAAGCTCAGTATGAGGATGGACTTTACTTCCTTGATTATGAGCTGTCCTATACCATTACCCTAGCTTCCAGCCGCAGTATGGAGCCGGTTGACTTGCAGGAATCCTATCTGGTCAATGAAATTTTTGTGGATGGTCAGCGTGGAGGATCGCAGCAGGATTTGCTAGAGGAAGATCTGGTTTTACCTATTGAGGGAGATAGAATCGATCTGGCTGAGAGTGTGGCGGACAATATTCTGCTCAATATTCCGCTAAAAATCTTGACTCCAGAAGAAGAGGCAGGTAGTGAGATGCCGACAGGAAATGATTGGCAGGTCATGACAGAAGAGGAATATCAACAAAGCCAAAAAGAGAAAAAGGAAGTGAATAGTCCTTTTGCAGGGTTGCAGGGATTATTTGACGAGTAGGCCAGTTAGGAGTCTGGTTTAACTTGCGCTTGTAAAAATATGTAAGAGAGCTAGCTTTTTACTATAGCTGAAAACAGGCATGAAATTAGCTGTTTTTGTAGATTAAGAACGAACAGTAAATATTTTGAAATCCGTTACTTATTTGATATACTGATTAAAAATATATTAGGACGATATTATGATATATTGTTCTGAAAAAGGAAGGAAGTTTTTATGGATATATTATTTATCCCAGGGTGGCTGATTATTGCAATCATTGCTGCCATCGTGCTTATTGTTCTTTTGGCTAAGGGGTATGTCAATGCTAAGCCAAATGAAGTAGTCGTTATTACTGGTCTGCGTAAGCAGCGCCATTTACGCGGTAAGGCTGGTTTCATGATTCCTTTTGTAGAGCAACGCTCTTATCTGGATATTGAGCAGTTTTCTACCGATGTTCGTACTTCTGAGTCTGTACCGACACTTGACTTTATCAATGTTCGTGCTGATGCGGCTGTGAAGCTGAAGATTGGTACTACGGATGAAATGGTCGAGCGGGCAGCTGAGAACTTCCTCAACTGGAATACAGAGGATATTTCAAATTCTGTCCAAGATGTCCTAGAAGGAAATCTTCGTGAGGTAATCGGTCAGATGGAACTGCGCAAGATGGTTAATGACCGTCAGGAATTTGCCTCTAAAGTGCAGGATAACGTAGCGCCAGATTTGGCTAAGATGGGTCTGGAAGTCATTGCCTTTACCGTTCAGTCTTTCTCTGACGAAGGTGGTGTGATTGATAATCTCGGTATCGAGAATGTCGAAACGATCAAGAAAGACGCCCTGATTGCCAAGGCTAAGGCCGAACGTGAGCGCAAGGAAGTTGAGGCTGAGCAGGATAAGTTGGCTAACGACAAGCGCGTGGCTGCTGACTTAGAAATTGCTCAAAAGCAAAATGAACTGAAACTCAAGCAAGCTGCTCTTAAACAAGAAGCAGACATTGCTCAGGCTAAGGCTGATGCGGCTCAAGGTATCGAAGCAGAAATTCAACGTCGTGAGCAGGAACGTGTGGCTGCCGAAGCCAACATCATGAAGCAAGAAAAAGAAGCGGAAGTCAAGGAGCGGGAAGTTAAAGTTCGTGAGCAGGAATTGGATGCCAATATCCGCAAGCAAGCCGAAGCTGAAAAATATGCCCGTCAACAGGCTGCGGAAGCTCAACTGATTGAGCGTCAGCGTCAGGCCGAAGCAGAACTCTTTGAAACGCAGAAAGAAGCAGAAGCCCGTAAGGCTCAAGCCGAGGCTGAGAAATATGCTCAGTTGCAGGAAGCAGAAGCTATTGAAGCCAAAGGACGTGCCGAGGCGGAAGCCATTCGCCTTAAGCTAGAAGCGGAAGCACAAGGTTTGGACAAAAAAGCAGAAGCTATGAAGAAGATGCAGGAAGCTGCGATTACGGAAATGATTGTCGATAAACTGCCAGAAATTGCTCGTGCTGTAGCAGAGCCATTGACCAAGGTAGACAAGATTACCATGTATGGGGATGGCAATGCTTCTAAGATGGTCGGCGACATCATGCAGAGTATTGATCAAGTTTCTCAAGGGGCAGGCTTTGATATTCGCCAACTCCTAGCAGGAGCACTGGGCGTCAATATGACTGTCAACAAACTTAAACAAGATGAACAACCGGTCATTGAGATCGAAGATAAATAAATCAGAATCTTACTAAAATAAAGCAAACAGCTGGAAGTTGGAACTTCTGGCTGTTTGCGTATCCTTCTCCAGAAAAGCATTTCTATCAGCTAAATACTTTTCATTACCTTGTAAAAATGTTAAAATATAACAAATTAAACAACTAAGTCAAGAGGAGTAGAAAATGACTAAAGCAAACTTTGGTGTTGTTGGTATGGCTGTGATGGGGCGTAACCTCGCTCTCAATATCGAATCCCGCGGCTATACTGTTGCGATTTATAACCGTTCAGCAAACAAAACGGAAGATGTAATCGCTTGTCATCCTGAGAAGAATTTCGTACCTAGCTATGATGTGGAGTCTTTCGTTCAATCTATCGAAAAACCACGCCGTATCATGCTGATGGTTCAAGCAGGGCCTGGTACAGATGCGACGATTCAGGCTTTGTTGCCTCACTTGGACAAGGGCGATATCTTGATTGACGGCGGAAACACTTTCTACAAAGACACGATTCGCCGAAATGAAGAGTTGGCGAACTCTGGTATCAATTTCATCGGTACAGGCGTTTCTGGTGGTGAAAAAGGTGCCCTTGAAGGGCCTTCTATCATGCCGGGCGGTCAGAAAGAAGCCTATGAATTAGTCGCAGATGTTCTAGAAGAAATCTCAGCTAAGGCACCTGAAGACGGTGCACCATGTGTGACCTATATCGGTCCTGACGGTGCAGGTCACTATGTGAAAATGGTCCACAACGGTATCGAGTACGGTGATATGCAGCTTATCGCAGAAAGCTATGACCTTATGCAACACTTGCTCGGTCTTTCTGCAGAAGATATGGCTGAAATCTTCACTGAGTGGAATAAAGGTGAGCTGGATAGCTATTTGATCCAAATCACAGCTGATATCTTGAGTCGCAAAGACGATGAAGGTCAAGATGGACCAATCGTAGACTACATCTTGGATGCGGCTGGTAATAAAGGAACTGGTAAATGGACTAGTCAATCATCACTTGACCTTGGTGTGCCATTGTCACTGATTACTGAGTCCGTCTTTGCGCGCTATATCTCTACTTACAAAGAAGAACGTGTACACGCTAGTAAGGTGCTTCCAAAACCAGCTGCCTTCAAGTTTGAAGGAGATAAGGCTGAGTTGATTGAAAAGATCCGTCAAGCCCTGTACTTCTCAAAAATCATTTCTTACGCACAAGGTTTTGCTCAATTGCGTGTGGCTTCTAAAGAAAATAACTGGAACTTGCCATTTGCGGACATCGCATCTATCTGGCGTGATGGCTGTATCATCCGTTCTCGTTTCTTGCAAAAAATTACAGATGCTTATAATCGTGATGCAGACCTTGCTAACCTTCTCTTGGATGAATATTTCTTGGATGTTACTGCTAAGTATCAACAAGCAGTGCGTGATATCGTAGCTCTTGCTGTTCAAGCAGGTATACCAGTACCAACCTTCTCAGCTGCCATTACTTACTTTGACAGCTACCGTTCAGCGGATCTTCCAGCTAACTTGATCCAAGCGCAACGTGACTATTTCGGTGCTCATACTTATCAACGTAAAGACAAAGAAGGAACCTTCCACTACTCTTGGTATGACGAAAAATAGGATAGGCCTATGGCAAAGCGAATTTTATTAGTAGAAAATGAAAAGAATCTTGCACGATTTGTGACTTTGGAACTGCAAAAGGAAAGTTTTCTTGTAGACATGGCTGAAACGGGTAAAGAAGGCCTAGCTTTAGTTAGAGAAGCAGATTATGATCTGCTCTTGCTCAATTATGCTCTTCAGGATATGACTGCCAGTGATTTTGCCGAACAGCTGAGCTTAATCAAGCCAGCTTCTGTTATCATTGTCCTTGCCAGTCGTGAAGAAATCAAAGAACATGCAGATGAAATTCAGCGCTTTGCTGTGTCCTATACCATAAAACCCTTTATTATCAATGATTTGGTTGAAAGGGTATCAGGGATTTTTCGAGGTCGGGACTTTATTGACCAGCATTGTAGCAAGCTGAAAACACCGACTGCTTACCGCAATCTACGAGTTGATTTGAAAAATCATATCGTCTATCGTGGAGAGGAAGTGATTGCCTTAACACGACGGGAATATGATCTACTAGTGACGCTGATGAGCAACCAAAAGGTCATGAGCCGAGAGCAACTTTTGGAACGTGTTTGGAAGTATGAAGGTGCTACTGAAACAAATGTCGTTGATGTCTATATTCGTTATCTGCGCAGCAAAATTGATATTCCTGGGCAAGCCAGCTACATAAAAACCGTTCGAGGTGTAGGCTATGCCATGCAGGAATAACTGAAGATACTTATTTTTAATAGCAATTAAACTGCACTCCCAAATCTAGATTTTTAGTGTCTGATTTTTGGGAGTGTTGTTTGTGTTTATAAGGAAGTTTTCGCTATGGAAGGAAAAATTCAATATAATAAATTCAGAGATAATCACCGAACTTCAATGCAATCGTTTTCTCTAAGAATAGCTAGCTTTTATCTGCTTTTTCTTCTAAAATCTAAATTTTTTGCAAAAAATTGACAAATATTTTTTATAAAAGCCTTTACAAAATTAAAAAAAATGATATAATAGTATTGTTGAATGCAAACGATTTCACGAAGGAATGGTTTGTGAAAAATATAAGGAGGTCTGGATGATGAAAGATTCATTCAAAAGCATTTTTAGCTTTGAATTTTGGCAAAAATTCGGTAAAGCTTTGATGGTGGTTGTTGCGGTTATGCCCGCAGCAGGTTTGATGATCAGTATTGGTAAGTCAATTCCGATGATCAATCCTGAACTAGGTTTTCTAGTGACTACTGGTGGCGTTTTAGAACAAATTGGTTGGGGGGTTATCGGTAACCTGCATATCCTCTTTGCTCTTGCTATTGGAGGTAGCTGGGCGAAAGATCGTGCTGGTGGTGCCTTTGCGGCAGGTCTATCCTTCATTTTGATTAACCGTATCACTGGGGTTATGTTTGGTGTATCAGGTGATATGCTGAAAGATCCAGAAGCAATGGTTAGCACTTTGTTGGGAGGAAGCATTAAGGTTTCTGACTACTTTATCAGTGTCCTTGAGTCTCCTGCTTTGAACATGGGGGTTTTCGTCGGAATCATCGCTGGTTTTGTTGGAGCAACAGCTTACAACAAATACTACAACTTCCGTAAATTGCCAGATGCTTTGTCATTCTTCAATGGTAAGCGTTTTGTACCGTTCGTTGTTATTTTGCGCTCAGCAATCGTAGCAATTGTTTTGTCATTTGTATGGCCAGTTGTTCAAACAGGTATCAACAACTTTGGTATTTGGATTGCGAATTCACAAGACACAGCTCCAATCTTGGCACCGTTCTTGTACGGTACTTTGGAACGTCTCTTGCTTCCATTTGGTTTGCACCACATGCTGACTATCCCAATGAACTACACACAGCTTGGGGGAACTTATGAAGTACTGACTGGTGCTGCTAAAGGAACTCAAGTATTTGGACAAGATCCACTTTGGTTGGCTTGGGTAAATGACTTGGTTGGTACAAAAACAGCTAATCCGTCTACTTATCAGCACTTACTTGATACTGTTCACCCAGCTCGCTTCAAAGTTGGACAGATGATTGGTTCATTTGGTATCCTTATGGGGGTAGTAGCAGCTATTTACCGCAATGTTGATGCTGATAAGAAACACCAATACAAAGGGATGATGATTGCTACTGCTTTGGCAACCTTCTTGACAGGTGTTACTGAGCCAATCGAGTACATGTTCATGTTCGTGGCAACTCCACTTTACTTGATTTACTCATTCGTACAAGGTGCTGCCTTTGCTATGGCTGACATTGTAAACCTTCGTGTACACTCATTCGGTTCTATCGAATTCTTGACTCGTACTCCAATGGCGATCAACGCTGGCTTGGGTATGGATATTATTAACTTTATTTGGGTAAGTGTCCTCTTTGCTGTAATTATGTACTTCATCGCTAACTTCATGATCAAGAAGTTCAACTACGCAACTCCAGGACGTAATGGTAACTATGAAACAGCTGAAGGTTCAGACGCTGGTTCTTCAGCTCAAGGCGGTGAAAAAGTAGCAGCATCTTCTCAAGTAGTGAATATCATTAACTTGCTGGGTGGTCGTGCTAATATCGTTGATGTAGACGCATGTATGACTCGTCTGCGTGTGACTGTCAAAGATGCAGAAAAAGTCGGAACAGAAGAACAGTGGAAAGCTGAAGGCGCTATGGGCTTGGTTATGAAAGGTCAAGGCGTTCAAGCAATCTACGGACCAAAAGCTGACGTTCTTAAATCTGATATTCAAGACTTGTTGGATTCAGGAGAAGTGATTCCTGAAACTTTGCCAAGCCAAAAAGCTGAGTCTGCAGCTGCAGCAGTTAGCTACAAAGGTGTGACAGAAGCAATCGAAACCGTTGCTGATGGTGAAGTCATTAAGTTGGAAGATGTGAAAGATCCAGTCTTCTCACAAAAAATGATGGGTGACGGATTTGCGGTTGAACCAGCAAATGGCAAAATCTACTCTCCAGTAGCTGGTAAAGTGACAAGCGTCTTCCCTACAAAACATGCTCTTGGTCTCTTGACTGAAGCTGGTCTTGAAGTGCTTGTTCATATCGGTCTTGACACTGTCAGCCTTGAAGGTAAACCATTTGAAGTACATGTAGCAGAAGGACAAACAGTTGCTGCAGGTGATCTTTTGGTAACAGCAGATTTGGCAGCTATTAAAGACGCAGGTCGTGAAACATCAACTGTCGTTGTCTTCACAAATGCTCCAGCAATCAAATCAGTTGTAGTTGAAAAATTCGGCAAAGTCGCTGCTAAGACAGTTGTGGCTAAAGTAGAATTGTAAGATAGAAAAGAGAAATCATGGCAAAATTCCTGACTTTAAATACTCATAGTTGGATGGAAGAAGAGCAAGAAAGCAAGCTAAATCAGCTAGCTGAGCGTATTCTCCAAGAAAAATATGATGTCATTTGCCTGCAGGAAGTCAATCAATTAGTGGAGTCTGAACAGGTTGTTCAGGCTCCCTTCTATTATGCGGTAGATGGCGCCATTCCGATTCACCAGGACCACTATGCCCTGCGTCTGGTTGAGAAACTAGCTGAGGCAGGTCTGGACTATTACTGGTCTTGGGCTTATAATCATATTGGGTTTGATATTTACAATGAAGGGGTCGCAATTCTGTCAAGAAAGCCCTTAACGGCAAGAGAACTCTTGGTATCTGATGTCAATGATCCAACTGACTATCATACGCGCAAAGTCTTGCTGGCAGAAACGGAGCTTGAAGGACAGTTCATCACGGTTGCTTCCTGTCACTTATCTTGGTGGGATAAAGGCTTCCAAGGAGAATGGGCAAAATTTGAATCAGAGCTTTTGCAGGTTCAGACTCCGCTGGTTCTCATGGGAGATTTTAACAATCCTGTCGGTTATGAAGGCTATCAGCACATTCTAAAAAGTCCGCTTGCTTTGCAAGATAGTCATGCAGTTGCTAACACAGTCGTTGGTAAAGCAACAGTTGAAGGTGATATTGCTGGCTGGGCAGGAAACAAAGATGCTCTAAAAATTGATTATATTTTTACAAGTAAAGATTTTAACATTGAGAAATCAGCTGTTGTCTTTGATGGCCAGCGTGGACCAGTCGTTAGTGATCACTTTGGCTTGGAAGCTGACATAGAGTTTTAAGTAAGAAAAAGGCAGTTCGCACCATGAAAAGAACTGTCTTTTTTTGATAGGAACTTGTGTTTATCTTCAACTAATTTCTTGAATGATTTTTCTAAATTTTGAAAATTTAAGTAAGGATATTGAAAGCGTTTGAAATCATTGAGAAAATACAGTATAATAAAATCAAAATAAGATAAGAAAATGCTGAGGAGGCTTCTCATGGCAGTAAAAGATTTTATGACACGCAAGGTCGTATACATTAGTCCAGACACAACGATTGCGCATGCAGCGGATATTATGCGCGACCAAAAACTGCACCGTCTGCCCGTTATTGAAAATGATAAGCTGGTAGGTCTTGTGACAGAAGGAACGATTGCAGAAGCAAGTCCATCGAAGGCGACAAGCTTATCCATCTATGAAATGAATTATCTTCTAAATAAAACTAAGGTAAAAGATGTGATGATTCACGATGTAGTTACTGTTTCCAAATATGCCAGTCTGGAAGATGCGACCTATTTGATGCTGAAAAATAAAATTGGGATTTTACCGGTTGTTGACAATGAACAAGTCTACGGGGTTATTACAGATCGTGATATTTTCAAGGCCTTCCTTGAGGTTTCTGGCTACGGAGAAGAGGGTGTCCGCATGCGTTTTGTCACAGAAGACAAGGTCGGTGTGCTGGCTAAAATCGTCACATTGATTGTCGAAGAAAATCTGAATATTTCTAATACAGTCAATATCCCAAGAAAAGATGGGAAAATTGTGATTGAAGTACAGATTGATGGAAACGTTGATATGGCTGCTTTAAAAGCTAAGTTTGAAGAGCACGGAATTGAAGTGGCAGAAATTACTCGCACTAGTGCTAAAGTTTTGTAAGGACAAAAGAAAAACCTCAATATAGAGGTTTTTTCTTTATCGTATGATAGGTTGCTTGTTAGCATCTAGGGTAAAGCCTTCTCCTAATATCTCATGAGCTTCACTGATGGTCGTGAAGGCAAATGGATCTACGTTATTGATGATTTTCTTCATCTGCTGCATTTCATTACGAGAGACGACACAGTAAACGATTTGTAGATCCTGCTGGCTATAAAAACCTTGTCCCTTCAGATAGGTTACCCCGCGATTCAGCTTTTCATTGATAGCTTCGGCTAGCTCGGTTGGCTTGCTGGTAACGATGAGGAAGCCTTTACCCGCAAAGCCACCTTCTGCAATCAGGTCAATGACGCGGGAAGTGATGAAGACAAACATCAGGGTATAAGACACCATGCGCAGATCTTTGAAGACCAGAAGAACCAAGGAAATCACCACAAAGTCAACAGTCAGCATAAGTCGGCCCATGGAAATGCTGGTATATTTATTGAAAATGCGGGCTACAATATCGGTGCCGCCAGTGGTTCCACCTGCATTGAAGATAGTGCCCAGCCCAATTCCCATCACAATCCCTGTTCCCAAGCAGGCCAGCAAGACATCGCCATCCAGAGCTGAAAAGAAGTACTCTTGTAGATGCTTGGAGGCTGGTAGGATTTCAAAAATCTTGAGCCAAGCGGACACAGAAAAAGTACCCAGAATGCTGAGATAGAGAGTTCGAGAACCCAGTAGCTTCCAGGCAATAATAAAGAGCGGAATATTGATAATCAGATTGGTGGTCGAGACAGGTATTTTAAACAGATAATAGGTAATCAAGGTCAGACCCGTTGCTCCGCCCTCATACAAATGAAAAGGAATCACCAAATAATGAATCGCAAAAGAAAAAATTCCAGCCCCCAGAATGATGGCCAGTATATTTTTAAATTTAAACATCATATTCTCCTAAGAATTTTCTGATTCTATTTTATCAAAAGTTTTCATTTTATGAAAATAATATGAAATATTTTTCGAAAAATTCTTCTATGGGCTTTTGAGATAATTTTTGGTACAATAAAAGGTAGATTAAAATAAAAGATTCTGCCATTAGTTAGCAGAAGATATGTAAAAGGGAAACGATGAAAAAAGGTATTTTTATATCGCTGGAAGGTCCGGAAGGTGCTGGGAAGACCAGTGTCTTAGAGGCATTGATTCCTCAGCTGAAAGAAATGGGATGTCAGATAGTGACAACCAGAGAACCTGGCGGTGTGGCCATTTCTGAAAAGATTCGCGAGGTGATCTTAGATAGGGGGCATACGGCCATGGATGCGAAAACGGAGTTGCTACTTTATATTGCCAGTCGGCGTCAGCATCTGGCGGAGAAGGTGCTACCTGCTTTGGAGAAAGGGACATGGGTCCTGCAGGATCGTTTTATTGACAGCTCGGTAGCCTATCAGGGCTATGGACGGGGCTTGGCAGTTGACGAGGTGGAATGGCTCAATCGTTTTGCTACAGATGGACTCAAGCCGGATTTGACACTTTATTTCGATATTGATGTCAAGGAGGGTCTAGCACGCATTGCTAGAAATAAGGATCGCGAAGTCAATCGTTTGGACCTAGAAGGTCTGGATCTGCATGAGCGCGTGCGTCAAGGCTATCTTACTATTTTAGAAAAGGAACCAGAACGTGTCATTAAGATAGATGCCAGTCAGCCACTGGATCAGGTGGTGGCTGATAGTCTGGAGGCTATCAGAGAACGTTTTGCAGAGGAGAAATGACAGTAGAAGATTTACGTCAGGCCCAGCCCAAGCTTACAGAGATTTTTCAGCATATTTTGGAAACTGGACGACTCAACCATGCCTATTTGTTTTCGGGGAATTTTTCCAGCTTTGCGATGGCCCTGACCCTATCCCAGAGCCTCTTTTGTGAGAATAGGCAGGGGGTCTGGCCTTGTGGTAGCTGTCGCTCCTGTCGGCTGATTGAAGCTGAGGATTTTTCGGATGTGACGGTTGTAAGACCGGTGAGTGGCATCATCAAAACGGAGCGAATTCGTGAGCTGGTGAGAAATTTTTCCCAGAGTGGAGTGGAAGGGAACAGGCAGGTCTTTATCATCTGCGATGCGGATAAAATGCACCTTAATGCCGCCAATTCCCTTCTCAAAGTGATTGAAGAACCCCAGAGTGAGATTTACATTTTTCTCCTGACAGCGGATGAGCATCTGATCCTGCCTACCATCAAGAGTCGAACTCAGATTTTTCACTTTCGGAAGAATCAGGCTGCCCTCCAGCACCAGCTGGAAGAGGCTGGCTTAATCAAAAGTCAGGCTGAACTCTTGGCTGCTTATAGCCAGACTCAGGAAGAAGCCGAGCAGCTTATCTCTAATAAGCTTTTCTTTGATTTAGTCAGTGAGAGTCAGCGCTTTGTCAAGGCTGTGCTGACCAATGAGAATCAGGCTTACCTACAGGTGGCTAAGCTGGCTAAATTGGCTGAGGACAAGGACAAGCAGGAGCAGATATTGAAAATATTGGAAGTTTTGCTTGCCAAGGAAATTGGAAGCGAGTCAGGTCGCAGCAAACTGGAAGACTTACTGCAAGCCAAAAAGATGTGGCGGGTTAATGTATCCTTCCAAAACGCTCTGGAATATATGGTTTTAAAAGATGGTGCTTAAGCAGGATAGGAGCAGACAATGAATAAAAAAGAATTATTTGATGCTTTGGATGATTTTTCTCAGACGCTTTTGCTGACTCTTGCTGAAGTGGAGGCAATTAAGAAGAATCTCAAGAGTGTTGTAGAAGAAAATATCGCCCTTCAACTAGAAAATGACAAGTTGAGAGATCGTCTCGGTGAAGTAGAGCAAGCGACACCAGTCAAGAGCAATAAAAATCGGGATAATCTCCGCAAACTTTATTACGATGGTTTTCATGTATGTACAGATTTTTATGGTCAGCGCCGAGAAAATGACGCGGAGTGCATGTTCTGCGACGAGTTGTTATTCAGGGAGTAGAAATGCAGATTCAAAAGAGTTTTAAGGGACAGTCGCTTTATGGTAAGCTGTACTTGGTAGCGACTCCCATTGGGAATATGGATGACATGAGCGTTCGCATGGTCAATACTCTCAAAGAAGTGGATGTCATTGCGGCCGAAGATACCAGAAATACCGGTCTTCTGCTCAAACATTTTGGGATTGAGACTCGACAGATCAGCTTTCATGAGCACAATGCTCAGGAAAAGATACCGGTCTTGCTGGACTGGCTCAAGTCAGGACAAAATTTGGCTCAGGTGTCGGATGCTGGCTTGCCAAGCATTTCGGATCCGGGTCATGATTTGGTTAAGGCGGCTATTGCTGAGGACATTGCTGTGGTAACGGTTCCTGGGCCAAGTGCAGGGATTTCAGCTCTGATTGCCAGTGGTTTAGCGCCCCAGCCTCATATTTTTTATGGTTTTCTGCCTCGCAAGGCTGGGCAGCAGAAGGAGTTTTTTGAGAGTAAAAAATCTTATCCAGAGACACAAATCTTTTACGAATCTCCCCACAGGGTCAAGGCTACGCTGAAAAATATGCTGGAAGTCTATGGCGACCGCCCGGTGGTCTTGGTTCGGGAGCTAACCAAAATATATGAAGAATATCAGAGGGGGACAATTTCTGAGTTGATAGATTATCTGGCGGAAAATCCCCTCAAGGGTGAGTGCCTCCTGATTGTGGCCGGTGCTAGTCTGGAGAAGGAAGATAAAGCGGATGCAGACCTCTTGGCTGAAATTGATAGCTTAGTCCAATCTGGCAGCAAGAAAAATCAGGCTATCAAGGAAGTGGCCAAAAAATACGGGCGCAATAAGAGTCAGCTCTATGCCCTTTATCATGAAGAAGACAGAAACTAGTCCTATCCGGCTAGTTTTTTTGCTAAAAATCCTCCTTTTGTTCGGAAATTCTCCTCAAGTAGGAATTTTTTTGGAAGAGTTATAGAAATTTTCTGAATATTGTGATATGATAGACAAAATACATTTTTGGAGGTAGGATATGACCATTTACAATTTCTCTGCTGGACCAGCAGTATTGCCTAAAGAAGTGCTGAAAAAGGCCCAATCTGAGTTCTTAGACTATGCGGGTAGCGGCATGAGCGTGATGGAGCTATCCCACCGATCCAAGGAGTTTGACGACATTATCAAAGAAGCGGAGAGCTTGCTGCGTGAGCTCATGGCCATTCCAGATAATTATCGCGTACTCTTCCTGCAGGGTGGGGCTTCGACTCAGTTTTCCATGATTCCGATCAATCTCGCCAAGGGCGGTAAGGCTTACTACTTAGTGGCTGGTTCTTGGGGAAAGAAAGCTTACACCGAAGCAGTCAAACTGTCTAAGTTCATTCCTTTTGAGCCCATTCTCTTGGCTTCATCTGAGGATTCGATTTATGCGGAAATTCCAGTTTTTGATCCAGCGGCCATCGATCCTAAAGCGGCTTACGTGCATCTGACAACCAATAATACTATCGAAGGAACGGCTATCTACGACCTGCCGGCGACCAATGGCGTGCCGATTGTGGCGGACATGTCTTCTAATATCCTAGCCGCTCAGTACCGAGTAGAGGATTTCGGGTTGATTTATGCTGGGGCTCAGAAGAATATTGGACCTGCTGGTGTAACGGTAGTCATCATTCGTGAGGATCTGCTCAATGATGAGCCCGTTCTGTCTAGTATGCTGGACTACCGCATTCAGGCGGACAATGGTTCTCTCTACAATACACCGCCGACTTTTGCCATCTATATTGCCAAGCTGGTCTTTGAATGGGTCAAGGAGCTGGGTGGCGTAGCAGAAATGGAAAAGCGCAATCGCGAAAAATCAGGTCTGCTATACGACTTCATTGAGCAGTCAGACTTTTATCGCAGTCCAGTCCGTTACAAGGAGCAACGCTCAGTAGCCAATATTCCTTTCGTATCTCCAAGTCCAGAGCTGGATGCCAAGTTTAACAAGGAGGCTGCTGCGGCAGGCTTCAAGAATATCAAGGGGCACCGAAGCGTGGGCGGCATGAGAGCCAGTCTTTACAATGCCTTTCCGCTCCAAGGAGTCAAGGATTTGATCGCCTTTATGCAGAAATTTGAAGAAGAAAATTCTTAAGAGAGGGAAACTATGGTCTTTAGTGTCAAAACATTTAACAATATCAATCCAATCGGGCTCAAAGAGCTGGGCAATGCTTTTCAGATTGATGGAGACAAGTCTGACAATCCAGATGCTTATATCCTGCGCAGTCAAAATCTGCATGGACAGGATTTCCTAAGCAAGCTCAAAGCTATTGCGCGGGCAGGTGCAGGAACCAATAATATTCCTGTTGACCAAGCAACAGCTCAGGGAATCGTGGTTTTCAACACACCTGGAGCCAATGCCAATGCGGTGAAAGAAGCTGTCTTGGCTTCCGTCCTCCTGTCTGCTCGTGATTATATTGCAGCAAACAGCTGGGTCAATGGTCTCTCCGGAGACGATGTTCCTAAGCAAGTGGAGGCTGGCAAAAAGCAGTTTGCAGGTACCGAAATTGCCAATAAAACCTTGGGTGTCATCGGTTTGGGAGCTATTGGAGGGCGCATTGCCAATGATGCCTACCGTCTGGGAATGAATGTACTAGGCTATGACCCTTATGTATCCATTGAAACGGCTTGGAATATCTCTAGCCATGTCAAGCGGGTAGCGGATATCAAAGAAATCTTTGAGAAGAGCGACTACATCACCATTCATGTGCCCTTGACTGAGGATACTCGTGCGACCTTTAATCAAGCGGCTTTTGAAGTCATGCAAAAAGGCACCACAATTATCAACTTCGCTCGGGGTGAGTTGGTGGACAATGCAGCCCTCTTTGATGCCTTAGAAGCTGGTGTAGTCAAGCGCTATATCACAGACTTCGGCGTGGAGGAATTGCTCAACCATCCTCAGATTACTGTCTTTCCGCATCTGGGCGGTTCGACCGAAGAAGCCGAGCTCAACTGTGCCATCATGGCTGGCAAGACTATTCGTCGCTTCATGAAAACGGGCGAGATTATCAACTCAGTGAATTTCCCTAATGTCCGTCAGGCGCTCTCAGCTCCTTACCGAATTACTTTGATTAATAAAAATGTACCGAATATTGTGGCTCGGATTTCAACAGCAGTCAGTGATTTGAATATCAATATTGATAATATCATCAACCGCTCTAAAGGCGACTATGCCTATACTCTGCTGGATTTGGATGAGTCGGACGAAAGCAAGATTCAGGACTTGGTTGATAAGTTTGAAAATAGCGACAATATTGTGCGTGTGCGCTTGATTAAGAAATGATCTATTATAAAAAAATTTACAAAAGTCCCTTAGGGGATCTTTCCTTAGTTGCCGATGAGTCTGGACTTGTCGGCGCTTGGTTTTTAGGACAGAAATATTTTGAGCGAGGTCTGTCAGAAGTTCCTATTCTGGGGAACCATCCTTTTTTGGACTTGGCCAGTAACTTTTTGGATGCCTATTTTTCCGGTCAGCAGCCCAATCCAGCAGCCCTTCCCTTGTCTGCCCAAGGGACGGACTTTCAGCAGCGAATTTGGGCCTATCTCCAGACCATCCCCTATGGTCAAACGGTGACTTATGGTCAGCTTGCTCAGGAGCTGAAGGTCAAATCTGCCCAAGCTGTGGGCGGGGCTGTGGGTCGTAATCCCTTGTCTATCCTAGTCCCCTGCCACCGAGTTTTGGGGAGTCAGGGGCAGTTGACAGGTTATGCGGGTGGTCTCGATAAGAAAATTTGGCTTTTGGAGCATGAAGGTGTCCGGCTTGACAGAAGCACAAAAGTCCTCTAAGCTAGAAGAAGCAGAAAGAGGAGGAGAAATTTATGTTGCAATTTATCGAATATCCTAAATGTTCTACTTGCCGTAAGGCCAAGGCTGAGCTGACTCAGTTGGGACTGGACTTTGAAGCGGTGGATATTGTCAAGGAAACGCCTAGCCAGGAGGAGCTTCTGCAGTGGATGACCAATTCTGATTTGGAGATTAAGTCTTTCTTTAATACCAGTGGTATCAAGTACCGAGAACTGGGGCTCAAGGACAAGGTTCCTCAGTTTTCTGCGGAAGAGGCAGCAGCACTTTTGTCTACAGACGGCATGCTGATTAAGCGGCCACTCTTGGTTCGAGACAACCAGATCTTGCAAGTTGGCTACCGCAAGCAATATGCGGAATTGAAATTGTAAAGAAAACCGAGGTAGCTCGGTTTTTTGAGTTGTCTGGCTTGGGTCACATCAGCTTTCATGATATACTGTTAGTATCCTAATCTTAGAAAGTAATAGTATGGTTTTATCAAAAAAACGGGCTCGCCATGTGATTGAGGAAATTATTGCTCTTTTCCCTGATGCTAAGCCCAGTCTAGATTTTCGTAATCACTTTGAACTCTTAGTAGCAGTCATGTTGTCGGCTCAGACGACGGATGCTGCGGTCAATAAGGCAACCCCCGCCCTATTTGAGGCTTATCCGACCCCGCAGGATATGGCTGTAGCTAGTGAAGCAGACATTGCAAAACATATCTCCCGCCTAGGGCTCTATCGCAACAAGGCCAAGTTTTTGAAGAAATGTGCCCAGCAGCTTTTGGATGATTTTGATGGCCGAGTGCCGCAAACGCGAGCTGAGTTGGAAAGTCTGGCAGGTGTCGGTCGCAAGACGGCTAATGTGGTCATGAGTGTTGGCTTTGGCATACCAGCCTTTGCTGTCGATACCCATGTGGAGCGCATCTGTAAGCACCATGATATTGTCAAAAAGTCAGCAACGCCGCTAGAGGTAGAAAAGCGAGTCATGGAGGTGCTCCCGCCCGAGCGTTGGCTGCCGGCTCATCAGGCCATGATTTACTTTGGACGGGCCATCTGCCATCCTAAAAATCCCGAGTGTGATCACTATCCGCAACTCTATAACTTTAAAGAGAGTTAAAAAGCGAGGTCTGATGACTTCGCTTTTATTTGATAGGGAAGAAAGTAAGTAAGACCCAGTAAAACAGCAGAGCAATAGCGCCAATTCCAAGGCCAAATAGAACAGGAAGGATGATTCTTTGGTAGGGAGCTTTACCTCTTTCTTCGGCTTCTTCAATCTCGCTCAGGCTGCGTCCTTGGTCATAGGCGACAATCTGGCGATAGGTACGAAGATTATGCTTTTTCTTGAATTTCTCAATGCGTAGGGCGTAGAACATCGCGATAACAAAAATCAAGCAACTAATAGCGATGCCGTACCAATCCAAATAAAGAATTAGGGGAATGCTGATGATAGGACTGCCAATTAGCAGCAAGCTAAAGACCACTCCATCTTTTTGATAGCGCATAAATTCTTGGTCGTGAATAATTTGTTTCATGGTTTCCAAATCTCCTTTTACTAGTTTGTCCAACGACACTTCAAAGACCTTGCTCAGTAAGAGCAGGTTTTGAATATCAGGGTAGGTCGCGCCGCGTTCCCAGTTGGAAATGGATTGACGGCTGACAAAGATTATTTCAGCTAAATCATCTTGAGATAAATTTTTCTCTTTCCGATAGTGTTGGATTTGTTTTCCGACTTGCATAAGATTTCCTCGCTTTCTGATTTCATTCTACTCAATTATACAAAAAATGGCTATCAAAGTTCTTTTACATGCTGATTTCATGGGCTTTAGCAAAGGTTTTTGTCACTGGATTTACAGGTCTGTCAATTTATATTTACCTACTGAAAAAGGGGCTAGCAGCCTCCTTTTTCTTATTCACTAAATCTTAAAAAATAGCCATCTGGGTCCAAAATCGCAAATTCATGAGGATAGATAAAGCTATTCCCTACGCGAAATTCTCTTTTCGTTAGCGGGCGATGGATGGGGTAGTCTGCTTCCAGCAGTTTTTGGTAGAGCTGTGGGACGTCCTCAATACCAAAGGAAATATTGACACCGCGCCCAAAAGGATAGGTCAGTTGGGCTAATGCTTCCGCGCTGCCTTCTTCTAGCATAAGTTGGCAGTCTTCAAGTGAGAGGAAGAGAAATTTCTCCTCTGGACGCTCGTATTGGACAGAGAATCCCAACAAGTCGCAGTAGAAGCGGCGCGACTGTTCGATGTCAGATACCACAAATTCGGGAATGACAGCTTGATAGTCCATAATCCTTCTCCTTAGAGCTCAATCTCCATGACAATCGGTGTGTGGTCTTGCCGTGCACCGGAATCAATCATATTAGACTTGGTTACCTTGTCAGCCACGCGGTTGCTAGTCAGCCAGTAGTCGATTCTCCAGCCTGTGTTGTTGATTTTGGAAGTCTTGCTGCGCTGTGCCCACCAAGTGTATTGATTAGGGATATCGCCGTGCAAGTGACGGAAGGTGTCGGTAAAGCCTTTAGCCAGCAGGTTGGTAAAGCCAGCACGCTCTTCGTCGGTAAAGCCTGGTGAACGGCGGTTGCTGGCTGGATTGGCCAAGTCGATTTCCTTGTGGGCGACATTGTAGTCGCCAGTAGCGAGGACTGGTTTTTGTTCATCTAGTGTTGCCAAGTATTCAGCGTATTTGGCATCCCAGACTTGACGGTCATCCAAGCGTTTGAGGCCATCGCCAGCATTAGGCGTATAGACCTGAGTGACGAAGAAGCTGTCAAACTCCAGTGTAATAATGCGACCTTCGACATCCATAGTCGACGGAGCACCGATTTCTGGGAAGGTCACGATTGGTGTCAGTTCATTTTTGTAAAGGAACATGGTTCCTGCATAGCCTTTGCGGGCTGGCTCTTGGGACGAGCGCCACGTGTTTTCATAGTCTGGAAAGAGGTTTGCCAAGATTTTCAAGTGCTTTTTAGTCGGACCTTTAGCAGATAACTTTGTTTCCTGAATGGCGATAATATCCGCCTTTTCTGCCTGAAGCGTCTGAAGAACAGCCTGAGAGAGCTGAGCGCGTGCAGAATCACTGGTCAGGGCAGCGTTGAGGGAGTCAATATTCCAAGAGATGAGTTTCATAAGGGTACCTTTTCTAGACTTATTTTTTTCTATTTTACCAAAAAAAGCCTAAGCAGGCGAGTTTTGGGTTTGTCATTTTCTTTGTTACCATAGGAAGGGAATGATTTTTGTAGGGACTTGATTTTTGTATTCTTGATAGCCTTCTAGATTCTTTTCTAAGAAAGCCTCTTCTCCTTTTATGCGCTGGTTGATAATAGGAAGATAAAGAAGCATGACAAGGAAAGCTAAAAGTGAACCTAAAATGAGCGGAATGCTCAGAAATAGGCCAAGGGTTGCTAGATACATAGGATGTCTGACGATTCTGTAAAGCCCAGTTGAAATGACGTTTTGCTGGTCTTGAACATCAATAATTCTAAATAAATGGTTATTTTCTCTCAGAACTTCAGCATAGAGGAGATAGGATGCTAGAAAAATGAAACTTGCACACCATGTGATTAGGCTGGGGACTTGAAACCAAGAGAAACGATAGTCTAAACCAGCTAAGATAAAGGTAGCAAGAAAGAGTAAAGCACTCAAAAAAATGATCTGCTTTTGTTCCTTTTCTTTCTCTTTCATTTCCAGTCTTTTTCTGAGGAGGTCAGGTTTATAAAGGAACAGAAGGATTCCAATCAAGAGCATTGGTAGAAAGACCAATCCCACGAGAAGCCAGCCCTTCCAAAAGTCTAAACTTCCTGCTGGTATAAAAATGAGCAAAATCAAAAACATAAGACCAGACAGGTATTTTAGAATAACTTGGCTAATAAGATGTGTTTTCATTTTTAGCCCTCCTTTTCTTCATTATACTAAAAATCTGTGTAAAAATTCACTCGGAAGGCATCGATTGCTAAAAATTATTTGCAAAAATTCACTCGAAGAGCATCAAATACAAAAATTTATTTGCAAAAATTAGCTAGAAAGACTCGTATTGCATATATTTTCTGGCAACCGAGTTGTCGAATAGCAGTAATTCAAAAGATTTAAGGGTAAAAAGCACCTCGAAAGGTGTGACTTCCCATAAATTATTGTCAAAAAGTTCGTCGAGAGACTGACTAAAAGCGGTTATCCCGACATTTCTAATATCTTTATCGCAGAATACGAAAGCGGCAGTTTGAACGTTGTGACATATTAAACCTAGAATCTTGTCTAGGTCTTTTTTATGCTTACAGAAGAAGAATTTGTCCTGTCGCAAACCCCGTGAAATATGATATAATGAGGTGTTATCAAAAAAGGTTTCATTAGCCTTGAAAGGATTAAAAAATGACTACAAAACAACCATTTTATATTACGACACCTATTTACTACCCGTCTGGCAAGCTCCACATTGGGTCTGCCTATACAACCATTGCCTGTGATGTCTTGGCACGCTATAAACGCCTCATGGGCTATGATGTTTTCTATCTGACTGGTCTTGATGAGCATGGTCAAAAAATCCAGCAAAAAGCTGAGGAAGCTGGTATCAGCCCACAAGCTTACGTTGATGGCATGGCGGTTGGAGTGAAAGAACTCTGGAAATTGCTTGATATTTCTTATGATAAATTTATCCGTACGACCGATGACTACCATGAAAAAGTGGTAGCACAGGTCTTTGAACGCCTCTTGGCTCAAGACGACATCTACTTGGGTGAGTACGCTGGCTGGTATTCTGTATCTGATGAGGAATTCTTCACTGAAAGCCAGTTGGCAGAGGTCTTCCGTGATGAAAATGGGAAAGTAACTGGCGGAATTGCGCCGTCTGGACATGAAGTGGAGTGGGTATCAGAAGAGTCTTACTTCCTCCGCCTCAGCAAGTACCAAGACCGCTTGGTAGAATTCTTCAAATCACAGCCCGACTTTATCACGCCGGACGGTCGTCTCAATGAAATGCTGAAAAACTTCATTGAGCCAGGTTTGGAAGACTTGGCTGTATCTCGGACGACTTTTACTTGGGGCGTGCCGGTGCCATCAAATCCTAAACACGTTGTCTATGTTTGGATTGATGCCCTGCTTAACTATGCGACAGCCCTTGGCTACGGTCAAGACGACCATGCCAACTACGATAAATTCTGGAATGGCACTGTCTTCCACATGGTGGGCAAGGACATTCTGCGTTTCCACTCTATCTACTGGCCAATCCTGCTCATGATGCTGGATATCAAGTTGCCTGACCGCTTGATTGCTCATGGCTGGTTTGTCATGAAAGATGGCAAGATGTCTAAGTCTAAGGGCAATGTGGTCTATCCAGAAATGCTGGTCGAGCGCTATGGTTTGGATGCCCTGCGCTATTACCTCATGCGCAGTCTTCCAGTTGGCTCAGATGGAACTTTCACGCCAGAAGATTATGTTGGCCGTATCAACTATGAGTTGGCCAATGACCTGGGGAACCTGCTCAACCGTACTGTTTCCATGATTAACAAATACTTTGACGGTCAGGTGCCAGCCTACGAAGAAAATGTGACGAACTTTGATGGAGCTCTGGCTCAGGTAGCAGCTGAGTCCATCGCTGACTACTACAAACACATGGACGCAGTGGACTACCCACGCGCGCTGGAAGCAGTCTGGACACTCATCTCCCGCACCAATAAATATATTGACGAAACCGCTCCTTGGGTTCTGGCTAAGGATGAAGCTAAGGTCAAAAAACTGGCAGCAGTCATGAGTCACTTGGCAGCGAGTCTTCGTGTTGTGGCGCACTTGATTGAGCCTTTCATGATGGAGACCAGCATGGCTGTCCTCAGTCAACTCGGCTTGCCTCAAGCAGTTTCGTTGGAAAACCTAGCAATTGACCAGCTCCCAGCAGGTCTGACAGTTGTAGAAAAAGGAACGCCAATCTTCCCTCGTCTGGATATGGAGGAAGAAATTGCCTATATCAAAGAACAAATGGAAGGCAACAAACCTGCGGTTGAAAAAGAATGGAAGCCAGAAGAAGTGGAGCTCAAACTTAACCGTGAAGCCATCAAATTTGACGACTTTGATAAGGTAGAAATCCGTGTCGCAGAAGTCAAAGAAGTTTCTAAAGTAGAAGGCTCTGATAAACTGCTCCAGTTCCGCTTGGATGCAGGAGACGGCGAAGACCGCCAAATCCTCTCAGGAATTGCGAAATATTATCCAAACGAACGAGAATTGGTCGGCAAAAAAGTCCAAATCGTTGCCAACCTCAAACCTCGCAAAATGATGGGCCGCATCAGCCAAGGTATGATTCTCTCAGCCGAGCACGGCGAGCAACTGACTCTCCTTACTGTGGACGAGAAAGTCCCAAATGGAAGTTTGATTGGGTAGAGAACTCTACTGAGAGTTAGTTTACTATTTTGTGAAAAATAGAATATAGGAATAACCTCCCAGACGGAAAGTTTGGGAGGTTTTGGGAAAGGAGAAAATATTTTGGATGTAAGGAAAGTAATTGAAAATATTACTAAAAAGTATAGTGAGATTAAGTGGGGGTTTACTAAGAAAAATTTTGTTCCTGATAGCGAAAAAGGATATTATGTTCAGGGAAAGCAGAACGAATTTGAAACGAAATATAAAAGTCAAGTCAAGGATGGAATTGTATATCTTTTATTAAATGGATTTTCTGATGCAGCAATTGAGAAAAATTCCAAACTAGCAAATTATATTGTTGTTACCCAGTTTATCGATATGCCTAAGGCTACTAATATTAAAATTACAAAAAAAGGCAAGAATAAAGAAGATAATAATAAAAAGTTTGAAGAGAATATAGACCAAGGGATTTCATATTTTTCTTTGAAATTAGATTTTTTCACTTCACATATATTTAAAGTAATTGATGACGATGGGAATGAATCGTTAGATGAGGTTCAAAAGTTTCTAAAAGGTATAGAACAAACGAGTAATAAACCTATGGGAAGTGATGAGGAAGAGAAAATGAACTCAAAAAAAGAGAATTCAGAGTATAAATTGTTCTCAGTCAATACAATCCTTTATGGTCCTCCAGGAACTGGTAAAACTTATAATTCTATCAAATATGCAGTTGATACGATTGATAAGAAGTTTAGCCAGGATGGTGCCAAGACTTACACTGACTACGCTGACAAATTTAATGAATTAAAAACCGTTGGTCAAATCGCATTTACAACTTTCCACCAGTCTTACGGTTATGAGGAGTTCATTGAGGGGATTAAGCCATTTTTAGGAAAAAGAGGTGTGAGAAGAGGGAGAAGTGATCTAAACTACAAAATTTCAGATGGTGTTTTTAAAGAGTTTTGTAATAAAGCTGCTAGTGATGAGAGTAATAACTACGTTTTCATTATTGATGAAATCAACCGTGGGAATATTTCTAAAATATTCGGAGAACTTATTACTTTGATTGAAGATTCGAAGCGTAATGGAAAGGATGAGGCAATGTCAGTGACTCTTCCGTATTCCCAAGAAGAATTTTCTGTGCCAAAAAATGTATACATTCTAGGAACCATGAATACAGCAGACCGTTCTATCGCTCTCATGGATACAGCTCTTCGACGTCGCTTTGAATTTATTGAAATGATGCCAGATGAAAGTTTACTAGATAATGTAGTTGTTGAAGATATTTCCATTCAAAAGATGTTAGAAAAAATGAACCAACGTATTGAAGTTCTTTATGACAGGGAGCATACATTAGGGCATGCCTTCTTTATGCCACTTAAGAATAAGAAAAAAGCAACTCTCGATCAATTAGCATCTATCTTTAGTAATAAAATTATCCCACTACTTCAAGAATATTTCTATGAAGATTACGAAAAAATTATGCTTGTTTTAGGAATTGATCCCCAAAATATAGAGACTAATAAATTTATTTCGGTCAAAAGTAATAGCAATCTATTTAAAAATAGTCCAGATATTGACTTAAATCCTACCTATCAAATTAATGAGAAAGCATTCCAAACACCAGATAATTATATGACTATCTATGGTGGTGCTTCAAATGCGGGAGAAGCAGATGAAACCAAAGATTCTGACAGTTAGAGAATTTCAAGGAATAAAAAAAGAAGATTTAGGAGAAATTAATTTCAACTTATTTGAGAATTTCATCGAAGAAAATTCTGGTGATGATGTTGAGGAACGATTGTCAGACTTTTTGAGGATTTCATCTCATAATGGAGTCAAAATTATCAAACCTCGAAATTATGTAGGTGTTATTAACATTGATAATAAAGTTCAAATTGAGATTTTGCCAAAGATTGATATTGGCGATGAACATGAATTACGAAAACTATTTCTTAAAATGTTATCTAGTTTGAAAGAATTTAAGGGAAAGAGTTTTAAAAATGCCCAGCTCGATGATTCTAAGTTACCAATTTATGAAGTTTTTATTCAGATGTATTTGAATGAAGTCCAAGAGTTGTTGAAAAAAGGATTAAAGTCCGATTATGTTACTCTGAAGGGGAATCTTCCTTTTTTCAAGGGGAAGTTGCTAGTTAACCAGCATATCAAGCAAAATATTGTCCGCAAAGATAGATTTTATATGGCATATGATGAGTTTCATATCAATCGTCCTGAAAATCGTTTGATAAAAACAACGCTTCTCAAATTGAATAAGATTTCATCAAATGGAAAAAATCAATTATTAGCAAAACGTTTGTTGGCTGAATTTGAAATGGTTAATCAGTCAACAAATATTGATAAGGATTTTTCTCTAGTGAAAAAAGATCGTAATGCTCAGTTCTATCAAAACTTAATACATTGGTCAGAAGTTTTTCTGAAGAATAAGAGCTTTTCAACTTTTCAAGGGACTCAAAGTGTCAATGCTTTACTGTTTCCTATGGAAAAGATCTTTGAGGCATACATAGCTAAGCAGTTGAAAACTAAGTGCTCTGAGGAGTTGAAAACTAAGTCCTCTAAGGAGTTGAAAACTAAGTGTTCTAAATGGAAGGTAGAAACACAGAAACGAAGTAAATATTTATTTGATGTTCCGAAAAAATTCGGATTGAAACCAGATATATATATGTCTCAAGAAGGTATGAAATCCTTCGTTCTAGATACCAAATGGAAAAAGCTTATTGAAGATAAAAGTAAAAATTATGGAATCAGTCAATCAGATATGTATCAAATGTATGCTTATGCATATAAATATGATGTTGAAAATGTTATTTTAATTTATCCTAAGGATGAAGAAGTCAAGTTGGCAAATTTTCCTTCTTACATCCAAGAAGGTCAGAAAAATGAACATATAAAGAAAATAGTTGTAAAAGTCTTTTTATACGATTTATCGAATGAGGAAAAAAGTATAGAAGAGCTTGGAGATTTGATTAATAAGGCTTCTGAGTAACATAAAAAGCAGGAATAGTAGTGATGCTATCCCTGTTTTTCTTTTATATTAGAGAGTTGCCAAGTGCTGTATTTATAGCTTATTGCTCATTGGGTTCATCTGTTTGAGCGAAATCATTGCTTGTGAAAGGAAGATTCTTAGTGAATTCGGATAGATTTTCCTTAACCTCTTGGACAAATTTGCTAGGCTTCAGCAGGTTCATGTCGTCTTTCCAAGACTGATAGCGCATGTCTACCAGTAGTTTGGCGAGGCGCGTCAGCATTTCCCTCTCCTGGTCTGTGAGGGCGTTGGCATTTTCAAAAACAGCCAAGATTTTGTTGAAATTTTCCAGCTTGGTGAGGTCATTGATGGAGCTGATGCCAGCATCCAAGATGAGGCCGAAAAAGAGGTCGAAAAAGTCTTTTAATTCCTCATCAGAAACGCTGTTAACCCAGTTTTTCAGAGTTTTATCTACTTGAAGGCTATCTGGATTGAGGTTGTCCAGTAGGACAAAAGTCTGGTCACTAATCTGCCAAGTGAAGGTATCGTGCTGGGCCAGACCGCCGATAGCTGTACTTTTGACAATCTGAGCCTGCTTGGGCGTTTCGAGCATCATTCCGACGATAGAGCCCTGCGGAATGTAGCGCTTTATCTTGTCTGAAATAGTCTGGTAGCCTGGACTGGTGATGACCGAGTGATTCAGTCCAGGTGCATCATAGCTGTAAATGCTCTGAATCCGCTCTTGATAATCTGGCTCAATCTGACTAGCAGCGTAGGAAGCTAAGTTGCCGCCCTTTGAGTGACCAGTCAGGATGAACTGACCAGCTAGAGCATCCATAGCTTTTCTTAGATAGTTGACCGCCGTTTTTTGAGCTGGGACCTGATCCATATAGGTCATGTGGAAGTCCTCTTTCCAGCCGATAATGGAATCATCGGTTCCGCGGAAAGTCAGGACATAGCTATCGGGCTTGATTTTGAAAATCATAGCTGCAAACTGCTTTTGAACATCCGGGTCAATGTCATTGACATAGCCCATGAGTTTGATATTTTTAAAGCGGGTGGAGCTGGCTGCTTTTTCTAAAAGTTTCAGCCGATTTTTAGTCACCAACATGGATAAATCCTGAGACACCTTTTCAGCAGCTTCAAACAAGCGGCAAGTACAATCAGGGGACATCTGATTAGGCACAATCTGGTCAAAAGGCAGATACGTTATTTCCGTCAGCATCAGCATATCCAGTTCATTAAAGGGGGTGTCGTAGATACTATCGTAAGCTACTTGGTCTAGGTAATCAAAAATTATTCCCATATCGTTCTCCATATTCTATCTTCTTACAGTATAGCATAAGTAGAGGCAAATTGTTAGAAAGGGAAAAGAAAAGAGCGGAAACCTGAAGATATTCTTCAGTATTTCCAGCTCTTTTGATCTAGTAAGCTTTACCGATGAGGATGGCGTAGATAAAGAATAAAGCGAAGCCAAAGAGGAAGATCAAACCAAGGATGGAAAGACCTTTTAGCCATTTACCCAGATGTTTATTCTCGCTCGTAACGAGGAGATAGTTTAGGAGGGCAAAAAATGGAGTAGTCAGGAAGGAAGCAATCATGGCAAAACGAAGCATGAGGGCCACACTACCTTGGAAGAAGTAGATGATAATGCCACCGATAATGGCTGTAGCTGTCATCCAGATATGTAGAGTTTTCTGAGAAGTCTTCTCTTTATTGAGAAGGAGGCGTAGGGATTCAGCGTTTACACGAGAATAGCCATCGATAACGGTAATAACGGTACCGAAGATACAGAGAAAGGCAATGAAAGTAATCAGAATCCGTGTCCAATCACCAAGGACAGATGCGTACATCCCAACGAATTGCTGGATGTAGGCAGCGCCAGCATCTTGAACTGGTTGACCAGTTGGATACTGGACGAGAGCTCCCATAGCGACGAAGAAGATGGCCAGAATGGCCGTACCGATATACCCAACGTTAAAGTCAAAAAGTCCGTCCGTGACAGAGATGTTGACAGATTTTCCTTTCTCAGCAGTCCAGAGGGAGTTGATTGCCGAAATCTCGATTGGAGCTGGCATCCAGCCCATCAGAGAAACGATGAAAGGTAAGGCAGCCATCTGCCAAGGTGTCTTTTCAACGAAGTCTGCTCCGTACTCAGGATGCTTGATAATAGCAACGATGACCGCAATAACGGTTGCAAAGGTTAGAGCAGACATGATCCATTTAGCAAGGCCATCAAGGAACTTGTAGCCACCAAAGAGTAGCATTGCCCAGATCAGGATGATGAGGATCAGAGACCATTGAGTAATGCTGAGTCCAAGGGCATTTGGAAAGGCGCTGGCGATAATAGCAGCACAGAGAATCCCGACCCCTGCTGTATTGACCAAGGCGGAGAATACATTTAAAACGAAGAAGATGCCTAAGTAGACTTTTCCTTTTTGGGCATAGCCTTCAACCAAGCTGTGACCAGTTTCTAAGGTGTACTCAGCACCGAAGCGGAAGAAGGGATATTTAAAGAGGTTGGCCAAGATGACCAGTCCCATCAAAGCCCAGCCATACTTGGCGCCTGCTTGGGCAGAGGAAACAATGTGAGAGCCACCAACAGCAGCAGAGGCCATGAGGATCCCAGGACCTAGGGCTTTTAGTTTAGACTGCCAGGTAGATGTCTGAGTTTGTTCTAGCATAATAATCTCCTTATTATAAAAAATGAATTTTCAGACAATTCTGAATGTAGTGTTATTTTATCTTTTTACTCTACTTTTGTCAACACTTCTTGAATGATTTCTTGAAACTTTCTGAAAACAAAATGAATTTCAAACTAAAAAAGTCTCTGTGATTTAAGGGAGAATTTGATATAATAGCAGTAAGAAAAATGAGCGAGGAAATGGAATGCACAAGATTTTACTGGTCGAGGATGATGCGGTCATCCGTCAAATGATTAAAAAAATGCTGGAGCAGTGGGGCTATCAGGTTGTGGCGATTGAAGATTTTATGCAGGTTTTGACGACCTTTGTCAAGGAGGAGCCCCAGCTGGTGTTGATGGATATTGGTCTGCCTCTCTTTAACGGCTATCATTGGTGCCAGGAAATTCGGAAGATTTCGACGGTGCCCATTATGTTTCTGTCTTCGCGCGACCAGTCCATGGATATCGTCATGGCCATCAATATGGGCGCAGATGACTATGTGACCAAGCCCTTTGACAATAATGTCTTTCTGGCAAAAGTTCAAGGCCTGCTGCGACGTTCGTATGAGTTCGGTACAGACCAAAGCCTTTTGGAATACCAGGGCGTGATTTTAAATCTTAAATCCATGGATTTGGTCTATGAGGGAGAGCTTGTAACGCTGACCAAGAATGAATTTCAGATTTTGCGGGTGCTCTTTGAGCATTCCGGTAGTATCGTGGCGCGTGATGATTTGATGAAGGAGCTCTGGAACAGTGATTTCTTTATCGATGACAATACCTTGTCTGTCAATGTTGCTCGCTTGCGCAAGAAGCTGGAAGAGCATGGTCTGAAGCATTTTATTGAGACGAAAAAAGGAATAGGGTATGGTTTAACCAATGGACATGCAGGATAAAATTTTCTTTTTGAAGCATCATCTCTACTCCCGTCGCTTCATTTTGTCGCTCTTGCTGATTATATTTTCGATTATGGGGATGTTTGCCTTTATTTTCGAAGACGGACGCAGTCTGCTAGAGTATCAGTTGCTCTTAGCTGTTCTCCTCACTAGCTTTTTCTTGGGAATGGACTTAGCTAGCGCCTATAAGGAATATCGCAATCAGCTCTTTTATGCCTCAGGTCGGCCTCAGACAGCCTTAGAGGCCCTCCTTTTTGAGAAACTGGCTCTTTTGGAAATGGACAAGAAGAACCGTGCGATTGAGGAGAGGGAGAAGTTAAATGACCTAATGGACTATTATACGCTCTGGGCCCATCAGATTAAGACGCCTATTGCGGCTAGTTCCTTGCTGGTCGGAGAGATTGAGGATAAGAAGGTCAAAAACCAGCTGGAGCAAGAGCTTTTCAAGATCGAGTCCTATGTCAATATCGTCTTGCAGTATCTCCGTTTGGAGAGTTTCCACGAGGATTTGGTCTTGAAAAAGGAAAATGTTGAAGACTTGGTCAAGGAGATTGTTAAGAAGTATGCGATTTTCTTTATCCAAAAGGGCCTGAGTCTCAGTCTGCATGATCTGGAACGAACTATCATCACAGATAAGAAATGGTTCGTCGTTATTTTGGAGCAAGTGCTGTCAAATAGTCTGAAATACACTAGTCAAGGCGGGATTGAGATTTATTTTCAGGAGGATACGCTTTATATCAAGGACAGCGGTCTAGGCATTCAAGATGCGGATTTGCTGCGGGTTTTCGAGCGAGGTTTTTCGGGCTATAATGGTCGCCTGACCCAGCAGTCGTCTGGCTTAGGGCTTTATCTGTCCAAGAAAATCGCAGATGAGCTGGGGCACCAGATTAGCATCGCTTCGCAGGTCGGCCAGGGAACGACTGTCATGATTAGTTTTTCAGAAAAGAAAATGATATTTGAATAGGGCATTCTTACAAATTTGTAAGGTTGGCCAGTAAAATTGAAAGGTTAGGTTATGGTACCGACCTTTCTTTTTTTGTAAGATAGATGTATAAAGAAGACAAGGAGATACGAAATGAAAACAAGAGGATTAAATGCTTTCCAACTCAAGCTCTTCATGGCCTTTCTCATGGTTTTTGATCATATTGATAAGATTCCGGGACTGTTACCGACAGGTTGGGACGGGATTTTTCATCTGCTGACCCGTTGCGTAGGCGTGTGGTTTGCCTTTAGCGCAGTAGAAGGCTTTCTACATACGCGCAATCGCGTGGCTTATAATGCACGCTTGTTTATCTGGGCGGCCATCATGCAGCTGGGCAATACCATCTTGACGATGCTGTTCCAAGGCAAGGGAATTTATCTTGGCAACAATATTTTTCTTACTCTGGCCTGTGGCCTTCTGGTGCTCAATCTTGTATTTGGCTTGTCAAAAAAGAGTGAGGATTCTAAGACTGAGAAGCGCTATTTGCGGCTTGGTGCGGCGGTATTGGTTGGTTTAGCAGGAGTCCTTTTGACAGAAGGTGGGATGACCATTATTCCTTTTATGCTGCTTAGCTATATCTTCCGCAATCAGCCTGCTCTCAGAACTCTTTCTTACATGGTGTTGGCCTTTCTGCTCTTTTGTCTGAGCATTGAAATCTACCCAACCATGGGAGCGACCCTTTCGATGATGCTCTACAATTCAGACTGGGCCTTTATTACCGTCTTGCCCTTCCTCCATCTCTACAATGGCGAGCGAGGCTATAATGGCAAATGGGGCAAGTATTTCTTTTATATCTTTTACCCAGCCCATCTCTGGATCATCGCACTGATTGCTTATCTGGTGCAGAGATAGACAGGCAGCTTAGTCACAAAGGGATAAAATATGGCAATAGACAAGTATCTGTATTAAAATAATAATAGAAAAAGGAGATCATGATGACATTATTAGACGTACAACACGTGAAAAAGATTTATAAAACCCGCTTTCAGGGTAGTCAAGTAGAGGCGCTAAAGGACATTCACTTTACAGTGGAGAAAGGTGAATATGTCGCCATCATGGGAGAATCAGGCTCTGGGAAATCCACCTTGCTCAACATCCTAGCCATGCTGGACAAGCCGACCGAAGGCCGTGTTTTCCTCAACGGAACTGATACGGCAACCATCAAAAATAGTCAGGCTTCTAGCTTCCGTCGAGAAAAATTGGGCTTTGTCTTTCAGGATTTCAATCTGCTGGACACCCTGTCGGTCAAGGATAATGTCCTTCTACCCTTGGTACTCTCTCGTCGTCCCATTACCGAGATGATGCAAAAGCTAGTCACGACCTGCAATGAGCTGGGAATTAACAAACTCCAAGAGAAGTTCCCTTATGAAATTTCTGGTGGTCAGAAGCAGCGGGTTGCAGTAGCTCGAGCCATCATCACAGACCCTGAGATTCTGCTAGCGGATGAGCCGACAGGAGCCTTGGATTCCAAGTCTTCGGCGGCGTTGCTGGATGTCTTTGACGACATCAATGCCCGTGGTCAGACTATTCTCATGGTAACCCACTCGACGGCAGCGGCCAGCCGAGCCAAGCGTGTGCTCTTTATCAAGGACGGAATTCTTTACAATCAAATCTTCCGTGGCAACAAGACCGAGCGGCAGATGTTCCAAGAGATTTCCGATACGTTGACGGTCATGGCAAGTGAGGTGGGCGACTATGTTCAAACTAACGAGTAAACTGGCCTTGTCAAACCTGATTAAAAATCGCAGTTTATATTATCCATTTGCCTTGGCGACGATACTGGCAACAGCGATTTTGTATAGTTTTGTCTCACTGGCTCACAGTCCAAATATGGAGACCTCTTATGGTGGGACAGCAGCTCGCATGACCCTGCAGTTTGGCATCCAAGTCATTCAGATTGCAGTGCTCATCCTCATTACTTATGCTAATAGCTTTGTCATGAAGAACCGCTCACGGGAGCTCGGCGTTTATAGCGTGCTGGGGATGGAAAAGCGCCATCTACTACTCATGACCTTCTTTGAACTCTGTGTCTTTTGTCTGGCTACGGTCGGTCTGGGGATCTTGTCTGGCTTAGCTTTGGACAAGATGCTCTACGCAGTCCTTTTGAAATTGATGGGAATGCCTGCCGTTATTGCCTCGACTTTCCAATGGCAGAATGTTTGGATGACTCTAATCAGTCTAGGTATTGCTTTTGCGGTGATTTTGTTGCTTAACTCTACGCGTCTTCTGCGCTATAGCTCTCTTAATCTAATGAAAGAAAAGAAAGCTGGCGAGAAGAAGGGACGCTTCCTGTTGCTGCAAACCTTGCTGGGGCTCCTGCTCATGGGTGTGGCTTATTACATGGCTTTGACCGTTACCAAACCTGTCGCTGCTATCGGTAATTTCTTTATAGCCGTGATCATGGTTATCCTAGCAACCTATCTGCTTTTTAATGCAGGCTCGATTACACTATTGCAATTTCTCAAAAAGCGCAAAGGCTACTACTACAAAACGCAGAATTTCATTTCTGTTTCCAATCTCATCTCGCGGATGCGTAAAAATGCAGCAGGATTGGCAACTATTTCCATCTTGTCCACCATGCTGCTGGTGACTCTGGTTGGCACAATCAATATCTATGTTGGAGGTCAGGATTATATTACTACCTTGCATCCAAAGGATTACAATGTCAGCATCGTCTTGCCGAAATCGACTGATCAGAAGGAGGCTCTGTTGGACAAGGTCCAGCAAGTCGCTCAGGACACAGGTCTGAAGAAGCCAAGCTATACTACCTATCTCTATCAATCAGCCTTCATCATGAAATTAGCTGGTAATGATGTGACAGTTCCAATGCAAAGCGAGATGGAGTCGGATACAAGTATCTTGACCAAGTCTGCAGGCACGATTACGGTCATCAATCGTCAGGATTATGAAAAAATGACTGGGGAAAAGATAGACTTGGCAGACGATGAAACTCTTGTCTATGGCAAAAATGTTTCCTTAAATAAGGACCAGCCTCTCCGAGTGAATGGTAAGGACTGGAAGATTAAGCAGCTTTTACCGTCAAATTTCACACATGGGAAAATCCCTAATCCAAACGATGTGGCCATGGAGCAGGGGCTCTATATGGTGGTCAATGATAGCAAAGAGGTTAATCTTGATGTGGATCATTACTACTACATTGGAGTTGCTTCAGAGACTAAAGGCAGTAAAAAGTTTGTCGAGCAAGTCCAGCTGGCGTTGAGAGATATTTTGGATCAGGACCAAGCTCAAGATGGTAGCTACGCAATGGCCAGTGACCGTCATAGCGCAGAAAAGAGCTATCAGGAACTTACTGGAACCTTGCTCTTCATCGGTGTCTTCCTCTCCGTTATCTTCCTCCTAGGAGCTGTTCTTGTGATTTACTATAAGCAAATCTCTGAGGGCTATGAAGACCGTGATGGCTTTATTATCTTACAAAAAGTTGGTTTAGATGAAAAGCAGACTAGAAGTACCATTCGCAAGCAAATCTTGACTGTCTTCTTCCTACCTCTCATCTTTGCTTTTCTAAATGTAGCAGCGGTCTTTCACATGTTGCGCTTGATAGTTGCCCTATTGGGTGTGACCAATCTTCCTCTCTTAATTCAGACAACACTTGCAACTTGCGGAGTCTTCCTCCTGACCTATATTCTGGTCTTTCTGCTGACTTCACGCAGCTACCGCAAGATTGTCGCCCGCTAATAAGCTTCCCTGACCTCTGGTCGGGGATTTTTTGGTGGCTGGATTTTTACCACTCATCTCCCTCATTTTACCGCTTATCCAAAAAGCTGAGATTTTTTAAAAAAGACTTGCTATCATAGTCTCAGAAGTTAAGGAAAGGAGAAAAGATCATGTTAGTAGAAACGAAAAATCTTAGCAAGGTTTATGGCGATAAGGTGGCAGTCAATGGTCTCGATATTCAGATTGAGAGAGGCAGTTTCACAGCTATTTTAGGACCAAATGGCGCTGGAAAATCCACAACCATTCAGATGCTGATTGGTCTCTTGCAGCCGACATCAGGGCAGATTTGCTATGCTGAAAAGCCTAGGCTGGGAGTGGTTTTCCAAAACAGTGTGTTGGATGCCAGGCTGACGGTTTTGGAAAATCTGATCATCAGAGCCAAACAGTACAAGGAGATGCCGGCAGGTAGAATCGAGCGCTTGGTGTCTCAGCTGGGCTTGTCAGCCTTTGCCAAGCAGCCTTATGGGACACTTTCTGGCGGACAAAAACGACGGGTAGACATTGCACGTGCGCTGCTCAATAGCCCTGACCTACTTTTTCTGGATGAGCCAACGACGGGCTTGGATATCCAGACCAGAGAGAGCATCTGGCAGCTGCTCAAAGACTTGCAGCAGAAGGAAAAGATGACCGTAGTCTTGACTACCCACTATCTCAATGAAGCCGACGACGCAGATAAGATTTATATCGTAGACCATGGTCAAGTCATTGCGCAAGGCTCCGCCGACCAGATCAAGGAGCGCTATGCTCGCAATGTTTTGCGGATTTTAACCCAAGATTCAGAGGACTTGAAGGCTACTTTGCCGACTAGCTGTGAATGGGAGCAAGGCAAGGAGAATGAGTTTTTCCTTTATCCTGAAACGACTAAAGAAGCCTTGGCTTTGCTGAGCCAGCTTGGCTCCTATATTGAACAATTTGAATTTCAAGCAGGGACGATGGATGATGCCTTTATGGCTCTGACAGGAAGAGAGGTACGTTAAATGTTAATGTTGATCAAACGAAATTTTTTACTCTATTTTCGCAATCATAGTGGGGTAATCTTATCTCTCTTTGGAGCCATTATTCCCTTTGTTTTATATCTGGTCTTTCTAAAGGACAACATGAAAGGCTCTTGGTCAGAAAGTAGCCATGCTAAAGAGTTGCTCGACTTCTGGTTGATTAGCGGAACACTAGCTGTCACCGCCTTGACAACTACCCTAGCAGCTTTTTCGCAACAGACCGAAGACCAAGAAAGAAAGGTGACTGCCGACCTCTTTATCACAGATTTGGGGCAATGGGGCTTGCAATTTAGCTACCTAATCAGTGCCTTTGTGATTGGCTTTGTCATGCAAGTTTTCATGTTTGCTGTCATGCTGACCTACTTTATCCTAGCGGACAAGATTTCCTTTAACTGGGCGCTGCTTCCCCAGCTGCTCTGCCTCATGCTGCTCAATAGCTTGCTGGCTAGTCTCCTCAATGCGCTGGTTGTTCCTTATTTCAAATCGGTAAATTCCTTAGGGCAATATGCGACGGTCATCGGTGCGGCCTCTGGTTTTCTAGTAGGGACCTATATTCCGATCGGGACTCTGCCCAGCCTTGCTCAAAATCTCATGAAACTGACTCCCTCAACCTACATGGCCTCCCTCTTCAGACAAGTCCTGATGAAGGAGTCTCTGACAGAAGTTTTTGCTGACCAGAGTCAGCTCCAGCAAGAATTTGAGAAGCTCCTAGGTATCCGTATCGAATGGCAAAAGCTCTTGACAAGCCAAGAAACATACTATATAGTTGGAGTAGTGCTCACGGCAGCAGTCCTGTTATGGCTAGGTCAAAATTGGCTGCTGAATCGACGGATGAGTTTCAAGTAAATAAAGTAGGAGGCTTAGGTTTGCAGACAAGATTTGAAGAAGATGCTCAGATTTCCTCCCAAGACCCGCTGGTGGTCGTGAGAGCGGATCAGCTAGCTGGCGAGGCCAAGACCGTCCTAGACTATCTGGAACACTATAAGGCTGGTCCAAGTGGTGTCCTGCCTATTAAGTCGGATGATAAGCTGGTCATGCTCAAGACGGAGGACATTATCCTGGCCGATATTAATCAGACAACCCTGATGATTTACAGTACCGAGGGTATTTACACAACGACTGAAACGCTGACTCGTTTTCAAAATCGTCTCAATAGTCGCAATTTCATTCAGGTGTCGCGGCATGCAGTCGTTAACATCGATCATCTGGAATCCTTGTCGGATAGCTTTTCGGGCAATATGACTGCCAAGCTAACCAATCAGCTCAAAACCGATGTCAGTCGCCGCTATGTCAAGCTGCTTATGGACTATTTGGGAATTTAGGAGAAAAATTATGACCTTTAAAAAAATTCTTATCGGTATGCAGGATGGTCTGAGAACAGGTAGCTTGGTCTTTCTGCTAGTAGGCCTGTTCTCAGGAAAAACATTTTCGTTGACTCCTAGCTCTATTCTCAGTGTTCTCCTTGTCAGCGCCTTGATTGGAGTAGCAAGCTATATCTTTGATGCGACAGATCGCTTTCCATTTCCTTTCCTAATTTTCTGCCACTTTGTAGTGACAGCGACCATCGTTTGTCTGGCTGTGATCTGCAATGGTTGGGGAAATATGATTTTCGGTTGGTCCTTCTGGCTAAAATTAATTTTGATTTACCTCTTGGTTTGGTTTCTTGTCTCCGTCGATTCGATGATCAAAACCAAGAAAATCAACGAGGCTTTGAAAAATCGTAGAAAACATTAATGTATCCAAGACGCAAGCAAGTTTAACGAGAACTTGCTTGTTTTTTTATTTAACAAAGGCGCTATTTTCTCAAACTGCCGTCTTCCTTTCAAAGTACGATTTCCGCTTTTCTTGACAAAGATTTTTAAAGTGTTCTAATTTGAATGAATAGAAAAAATAGTTCATTCAAAAAGAAAGAGGGAGAGGCATGGACAAAAAAGCTGAATTATTGGCTGAGGCTAGGCAGGTGTTTGCTGAGAAAGGCTATAAAAAGACGAATATTTCAGATATTACCAAGCGTGCCCGCATGGCTGTTGGCTCCTTTTATAAGTATTATGAGTCCAAGGAAGCTATTTTTTTAGAGGTTTATGTAGCTGAAAATAACCGCATACGTGAGGAAACCATGCAGCGCGTGGATTGGCAGGGTGAGCCTGAAGCAGTCGTTGAGCAGCTTTTTGCAGTCACTTTTGAATTGATTTCACCCAATAAAATTCTGGCTGAGTGGAACAAGCCCGGCATTTCTCAGATCTTGCACGACTACTATAATCAAGATGCTGGCCGCGCGGCCAATGCCTTTCATAAGTTTCTGATTCAGACTTTCAGCCAGCGCTTGCAAGAGAAGGGCTTTTCTCAAGAGGAAGTCGCCCAAATCATGAAGGCTTATGATTTGATCTACTACATTGACATGCATGTGACAGAGCAGGATTTTCCAGGTTATTTTGAGAGTATCGAGACCTTGGTGAAATATTTTTTAAAGGGAATTTTTGCTAAATAAGAATTTCCTTTTCTTGGGAGACGATATGAATGAATATCTAAAAACATTCATTCAGTTAAGGAGGCATTCTATGTAAAAAGTCAAGAATAATTTTTTAAAATATCAATTATTTTTTACAG
>NZ_JPEN01000020.1 GCF_000767835.1 Streptococcus sinensis
CCCAGTCGATCAGATTGTGGAAATTGGCAAGCCAGTTGAGCAAGTTACCCCAGCGGAAGGTGTCAAGAATCTTGTCGTGGAACAACCGCGCTTGGATGTGGTAACTGAAGCTCTACCGTTCAACACCGTTGAGCGTGAAAATGCACAATTGCCTAAAGGCACACGAAAAGTTGTCCAAGAAGGCAAGGACGGCGAGAAGACGACTCTGGTTGAAGTAACGATTGAGAATGGTCAAGAGACCAGCCGTGTGACTCGCGACAGCTTCGTTTCCAAAGATCCAGTCAATCAGATTGTGGAAGTGGGAACCAAGGAAGAACAGCCAACGCAGCCAAGCAAACCTGACGCGCCAGTTAAGCCAGTCACTCCAGCTAAACTAGGCCAGACAAATGAAGCAAGGGCCACTCTGCCAAATACAGGAACAGTAGCAGATTCTGCTTCCCTTATGGGTCTCTTGCTGGCATTGACAGGATTGTTCCTGATGAAGAAAAAGGAAAACGGTGAAAACTAAATGTTCCCGACAAAAGAGCTAGTGCATAGAAATTGACTTTCGTACTAGTTATTTGAAGGCGGAAGATGACATCACAAACGATTTAGTGTGAGTTGTGTTCCGCCTATTTTATAATCATAAATCTAATTTAGGGACTATAGATTTGTTTGCATAAATATAGAGTATGGTTGTTAAATTTATAAAAAATTGTTTTCAATTACTATATATTTTGATTGGTGTAAACTGATAGATAGTTCCCTTTGTTTTTAATAATTCAAGGTAAAATATATTTTTTTGAAAAAAGTTGCAAACGCTTACTAATATAAGGCGTTCAAATAGGAAGGTTCCTTTATGGAAAAGAAATGTAAGTACAGTATTCGAAAATACGCTATCGGTGCTTGCTCTGTTATGATTGGAGCTGTATTTTTCGGTAGCCAAATCGTCGCAGCGGATGAGGCTCAGCCTGTAACCAGCCATCAACCTGTAATATCTGCAATAGCAGAGTCGGGTTCGACTGGAGAAAGTACAGTTAGCCCTGAAACAAGTCCGTCCGTTTCAACAGCATCAACAGCAGCAGAACCAATAGTAGAAACAAGAAATGAAGCAACCAGTAGCTCAGTTGAACAAGCATCTACCCCTGTAACAGCTAGTGCTAAAGAAGAAAGAGCAACTGCTTCCTCTAACAATACAGTCAGCCAGCCAACTTTGCCAGCTCAGGGAGCTAATGCGACTGAAAACACTGAAACAGAGATTGCTGACCATGGACCACTGCCAAGCAAGGCTCAATTGGACTACCACAAAGAAGAATTAGCAGCCTTTATCCACTTTGGTATGAACACCTATACCAACTCTGAGTGGGGAAATGGTCGTGAAAATCCTTCTAATTTTAATCCAACTAATTTAGATACAGACCAATGGATTCGTGTCTTAAAGGAAACAGGATTCAAGCGGACAATTATGGTTACCAAGCACCATGATGGCTTTGTTCTTTATCCGTCTGCCCATACCAATCACACTGTCGCAGCCAGTCCCTGGAAGAATGGTAAAGGAGATGTCCTAGAGGAAGTTTCTAAGTCTGCGACCAAGTATGACATGAATCTAGGGGTCTATCTTTCTCCATGGGATGCTAATCATCCGTCTTATAAGGTTGCCACTCAGGATCAATACAATGAATATTACCTTAATCAACTCAAGGAAATTTTAGACAATCCTAAGTACGGCAATAAAGGAAAATTTGTCGAAGTCTGGATGGATGGTGCTCGGGGAGAAGGAGCTCAGAAAGTCACTTATACTTTTGACAAATGGTTTGATTACATTAAAAAGGCAGAAGGTGATATCACTATCTTCTCTGCTCAGCCAACAAGTGTCCGCTGGATTGGGAATGAAAAAGGCACAGCGGGCGATCCTGTCTGGCATAAGGTGAAGCGTGACAAGATTCTAGCTAATCCGTCAACAGACTATCTGAATCACGGTGATCCTGCTGGAGATATGTATTCCGTTGGGGAAGCGGATGTATCTATCCGTTCAGGTTGGTTCTACCATGAAAATCAACAGCCAAAATCACTGCGTGAATTGATGGATATCTACTTCAAGTCTGTCGGTCGCGGAACACCGCTTTTGCTCAATATTCCGCCTAATAAAGAAGGACGATTTGCAGATGTAGACGTTGCCAGATTAAAAGAATTCCATCAGACGCTCAAAGACATGTATGCTACTAATCTAGCAGCAGGTGCTAGTGTGGTAGCGGATTCTACTCGGAAGAATGCCAAATACAATGTCAATCATCTGGTCGATGGTGATGACAAGACATCTTGGGCCTTGTCAAATGATGCATTGACTGGTTCTTTCACAGTTGACTTGGGAGAGAACAAGCGTTTTGATGTGGTCGAGTTGAAAGAGGACATTGCAAAAGGGCAACGAATTTCTGGCTTCAATATTGATGTGGAAGTTAATGGTCGTTGGGTTCGCTACGGCGAAGGCAGTACAGTTGGCTACCGTCGTCTGATTCAAGGTCAGCCAGTCACTGCAAGAAGAGTCCGTGTTACCATTACTGGTGCTCAGGCAACTCCGATTTTGACCAACTTTGCGCTCTACAAAACGCCTCAATCTATAGAAAAGACAGATGGATATCCTTTGGGCTTAGACTATCACTCTAACACTGAAGGAAATAAAAACAATACTACTTGGTATCAAGAAAATGAAGGTATTCGGGGAAGCTCCATGTGGACCAACCAAAAGGACGCCAGCGTTGAATATCAATTCACAGGAACCAAGGCTTATGTTGTGTCTACTGTTGACCCTCAACACGGTCCCATGGATGTCTATGTAGATGGTCAGAAAGTCGCAACGATTGATACGCAGAGCACTGTACGTAAACGTAGTCAAACCGTATATGAAACAGGCGACCTAGCAGAAGGTACTCATACGATTAAGTTAGTCAATGCTAGCAATCGCGCCATTGCGACAGAGGGGATTTATACTTTAAATAACCAAGCTAAGGGCATGTTTGAACTGAGTCAGCCAACTTATGAAGCGGAAAAAGGGAAAACTGTCACTGTAACTGTCAAACGTGTCGGTGGTGCCAAAGGTCCGGCAGATATCCGAGTGGTGACCGAGCCTGGAACAGGTGTTCATGGCAAGGTTTACCAAGACAAAACAGAGATTTTGCATTTTGCTGATGGAGAAACCGAAAAGACAGTAACGCTTCAAACCATTGACTTTAAAGAGCAAGAAGACCAAGTCTTTGACTTTAAAGTTAAACTGTCTGATTCAACGGAAGGAAGCTTACTTGGCTTTAACTCAGCTGCAACAGTTCGTGTCATGAAAGCGGACAGTCTTTCGCATAACCAAAAAGAATACGACGACCAAGCCAGCCAACTTATCTATAGTCCAAATTGGCATAAACAGACCAATGCTCAGGGGAATTTCAGCAATACAGAAAGCTGGGCTTCTTATAACGGCTTGTCTGCGGATGCCAAGAAAAAACTTTCTGTGACAGCTATTTTCAGCGGGACAGGAATCGATCTAACTGGTTTTGTGGATCCAAATCACGGTATTTATAAGGTTAGCCTAGATGGCAAAGTCTTGGACTATCAAGAAGGTCAAGGAAATGCCACAGAATACAATGGTAAGAAATATTTTAGTGGTAAAGCGGCTCAGCGAAAAGGCAATCAAACGCTGGTTTCCCTTAAAGGTTTGAAGGACGATGTTCACGTTCTGACCATGGAACTGGATCCTGAGCGTAATGACTTGACTAGAAATATCGGAATCCAATTAGATAGGGTTGTGACAAAAGGAACTGGCTCTCATCTCATTTCTAAACAGGACTTTGTGGAAGAGATGAAGCAGTTGAAAGAAACGGTCAATCAAATTACCCCAGAATTATTGAAAGATACACCGAATAGCCGTACTGCCTTTGTAGAATATAAGACTGTTTTGGAAAATGAATTGGCAAAAGAAACACCAGATGTCCAAGCAATCTTCAATGCAGTGAATCGATTGAAAGAAATTTTGGATAATCCAGATAACTTTGTTCCAGAAAATCGTCCAAACCTACCAGAGGAACCAAGTCCATCTCAACCATCCATGCCAGATCAGCCTTCAACTCCATCTCAACCATCTACGCCAGACCAACCTGCAGCACCTGGTCAAAATGATTCAAAACCAGATCAGCCGATTGTAACGCCTCCAGTCACTAAAGAAGAGAAAGATTTGGTTCAGGCACGCAAGCAAAACTTTAATAAAGACTGGTACTTTAAGCTGAATCCGACTGGCGACCAATCCAAGGAAAATATCAATATGAAGGATTGGACCAAGCTTAATCTGCCACATGACTGGAGTATCTTCTTTGACTTCGATCATTCATCTCCAGCCCGCAATGAAGGCGGTCAGCTGAACGGAGGAGTGGCATGGTATCGTAAGACCTTCACACTGGAAGAAGAAAATAAAGACAAGAATGTCCGTCTGACCTTTGATGGTGTTTACATGGATTCGCATGTCTATGTCAATGGCAAGCATGTCGGCCACTATCCAAACGGCTACAATCATTTCTCTTATGATATCACGGACTATCTCTACAAAGACGGTCGTGAAAATACGATTGCTGTTCAGGTCACCAACAAGCAACCAAGCAGCCGTTGGTACTCAGGTAGTGGTATTTACCGAGATGTGAACCTAGTCATGACAGATAAGCTGCATGTCAGCAAGCATGGCAATAAGATCACCACACCGAAGCTAAAAGAACAGCAGCAAGGTGCGGTTGATACAGTCGTTGCCAGCAAGGTTGTCAATACCGATAGCAAGGCACATCAAGTTTATGTTGAGCACCAGGTCTTTACCAAGGAAGGTCAGGCTGTGTCAGCTGCTGTCCATTCCGCTGTCAAAGAACTGTTAGCTAATCAGGAAGTTCAATTTGACCAAACGCTTCAGGTCAACCGACCAACCCTGTGGACGACCAAATCAGATAAGCCACAGCTCTATGTCATGAAGACTAAGGTCTATAAGGATGGTCAGCTGGTTGATGTGACCGAAGATACCTTTGGTTACCGTTACTTTGACTGGACTGCAGCAGACGGCTTCTCACTAAACGGTGAGCGCATGAAGTTCCACGGTGTATGTATTCACCAGGACAATGGAGCACTAGGCTCTGAGGAGAATGCTAAGGCTATCTATCGCAAACTGAAATTGCTCAAGGAGATGGGTGTCAATGCTATTCGGACTTCTCACAATCCAGCCAGTGAACAGTTGTTGAATGCTGCAGCTGAGCTTGGATTCTTAGTGCAGGAAGAAGCCTTTGATACTTGGTATCATAGTAAGAAGACTTATGACTATGGACGTTTCTTTGACCAAGAAGCAACACATCCAGATGCTAAGCCAGGTGAGAAATGGTCTGACTTTGACCTGAGAATGATGGTCGAAAAAGACAAGAACAACCCATCTATCATCATGTGGTCTCTTGGAAATGAAGTCGAAGAAGCCAATGGAGATGCACGTTCTATTGCTACTGCTAAGCGCTTGAAGGCAGTTATCAAGGCCATTGACACAGAACGCTATGTCACCATGGGTGAAAACAAATTTAGCCAACGTTCTTCTGGCGGATTTATCGAAATCGCGAAAATCATGGATGTCGTAGGGATGAACTATGGCGAGCACAACTATGAAGCAGTGCGCAGGGCTCATCCAGACTGGAAGATTTATGGCTCAGAAACATCTTCGGCTACCCGGACTCGCGGCTCTTACTACGATCCATCTCGGATTTTGAACCATGACCACAGTGCTGGCCGTCGTTATGAGCAGTCCGACTACGGAAATGACAAGGTAGCTTGGGGACGCACAGCGACTCAGTCATGGACCTTTGACCGTGACCATGCTGGCTATGCTGGCCAGTTTATCTGGACAGGGATTGACTATATTGGTGAGCCGACTCCTTGGCACAATATGGACCGAACACCTGTTAAGAGCTCCTTCTTTGGAATCATCGATACAGCAGGTCTACCTAAGAATGACTTCTACCTTTACCAAAGCCAATGGCGCTCAGTCAAAGACAAGCCAATGGTTCACATGTTGCCACACTGGAATTGGGATGAGGAGAGTCTACAAGACAGAAAGATGTTGGTTGATGGCAAGGTGCCTGTCCGCGTCTTCTCAAATGCAGCCAGCGTTGAGCTCTATCTGAACAATGAATCTCTGGGCAAGAAGACTTTCACTAAGAAGCAGACAGCAGATGGCAGAAGCTATCAAGAAGGTGAAAATGGTCAACTCTATCTGGAGTGGAAAGTCGCTTATAAGCCAGGTACTCTAGTGGCAGTTGCTCGTGATGAGTCTGGCAAAGAGATTGCGCGTGATACTGTGACAACTGCCGACCAACCTAGCAATGTCCGTCTTGTTAAAGAAGAGCATGTCATCGGAGCAGATGGAAAAGATTTGACTTATATCCATTATGAAATCGTGGATGCTAATGACAATCTCGTGCCGACAGCTAATAATCTCGTGCATTTCAATCTGCATGGACAAGGCGAAATTGTCGGTGTGGATAACGGAGAGCAGGCTAGCCGTGAGCGCTACAAGGCTCAAGCAGATGGTACATGGAAGCGCAAGGCCTTTAATGGCAAGGGTGTGGTCATCGTTAAGTCAACAGAAACAGCTGGGAAATTTACCCTCTATGCTGATTCAGAAGGTTTAGGCTCAGATTCTGCAACGGTTTATACGGTGAAAAGAACACAGTCTGCCAAAGAATTAGTTGACTTGCTTCCAGCAAAAGCAACAGCTATGGTTGGTGACGAAGCACAACTTCCACAGACAGTCAAAGCTGTTTACAATGACGGTAGCACAGAAGACAAGGCTGTGACTTGGAAGATACCAGCTGACCTGACTAAAACGCGTGGCGTCAAAGAAGTTCTAGGAAGTGTAGAGGGTACAAGCCTGACTGCTCGCTTGATGCTGAAAGTTTTGGATCTAGTAGCTTGGTTGCCAAAAGCCCAGACAGTGCCAGTCAATACAGCAACAGAAGATTTAGATAAAGTAGTTACAGCAGTCTTCTCTGATGGTACGACATCAGATGCTGAAGTCAGCTCTTGGACTTTGGAAAACCCCGATGCCTTGAAGACTGAAAATGGCGAAACAACAGCCGCAGGAAAAGTCGCAGACTCGGACATTTCTGTGTCAGCTAGATTCCGAGCGTCTAATCAGAACTTAACCGAAGGGGCTGTGACAGGCATTCAGGTTGATGGAAAGGCTCTGGCTGACTTTAGCGCAGACAAGACCTACTATCGTATCCCGCTTGCTTATGGTACAACTGTACCGACAGTCTCAGCGACAACCACTGGAGGTGCAACAGCAACTATCCAGCAGGCTAGTGCTGACAATGACAAACTGACTTCTGTCTTTGTGACAGACGAAGGTGGTCGTCTGACTCGAGTGTATCGCCTGCAATTTGTCGAAGCTAGCCCAGCCTTGACAAGCATTGAGCTAGAAGTAGAAAAGACAGAAAATCTAGTTGAGGATCAAGCTGTACCTTATAAAGTCAAAGGAATTTACGAAGATGGTACACGGGCGCTCCTGTCAGAAAATGATGTAGAGCTCACAATTAAGTCAGGTGATGGTGCAGAAGTCAAAGCTGAAAATGGCAAACTCTTGCTCTACCGTAAAGGAACAGCTCGTATCACAGCTCGTCTTGCAAAGGCAGATAAGACTCTGACTTCGCAAGAGCTAACCTTGAGCATCGCTGAAAATACACAAGAAAAAACCATCACAGAGCTGCGTCCGATTAAGCTATCAACAGACTTGCACAAGTTGCCAAGTCTCCCTCAAGAAGTACTGGCAGTTTATAATCAAGGTTTGCCGCGTAAGGTAGCCGTGACTTGGGAGCCGATTTCCCAAGAGAAGGTTGACCGTTATCATAGCTTTACCGTTAAAGGACGAGTAGCAGGGACTGACATTGAAGCACAAGCTCATGTAACTGTCGAAGGCTTCTTGACAGCTGAGGAAGTATCATTAGCTGTGCCAAAAGGTGAGATGATTAAACTTCCAGCAACAGTCCGTGCCTATCACTCCGATGGCAGTGTCCAGTATAAAGAAGTAGCCTGGGATGCTGTTCCGACTGATGCGACAGCTCAAGCTGGCAAAGTAGAAGTTACAGGAACAGTCGTGGGACTCAATCTCAGAACCAAGGCTCACATCCGAGTGTCTGAACAAACAGTTCAAAACAAGAATATCTCTAAACAATGGACAGGGTCAGAACTTCCAGCAGCCTTTGTATCTGATACTGGTGGGGATGATAGCGCTAGTGCTTTAAATGATACCCACATTTCAAGAACTTCAGGCGGAGCTAAGAACCGTTGGACTAACTGGCGTACTGGAAATGAAGAAGACTATGCAGGTATCCTATTTGGTGATGCTGGTGACTTGACCAAACGCTTTGTTGATAATCTAAAAGCAGACTTCTACACGGATGGTGCGATTGGTCTGCCAGAAGAATATGTCATTGAGTACTACGTCGGCAAAGACCTGCCAGAGTTACCAAAAGATGTTAACCATGTTCGCAAAGAAGCGCAACATCCATTCAATCAAGCAAGTAATTGGAGGCAAGTAACTGGACTTCGTGCACCTCAGACCCTGAGTGCTAATTCTGAAAATGTCTTCCGCTTTGATAAGGTAGAAACACCAGCTATCCGTATTCGTATGAAGAAGAAGGCAAATACATCAGGTGTCGGTTTGACTGAGTTGACGGTCATGGGTAACAGCGTCGAAGAAGCGACAAGTGCGACAGCTAAGCTTATGGTAGACGGTCAGCCTGTCCCAGGATTTAACAGTGCTATCAAAGAGTACGAGATTGTCAAGAAAGAAACAGGCAATCAAATGACTGCTGAAGTGAGCAATAATGGCTTAGCGACAGTGATTCCAGCAGCATCTGAAAAGGATCCTGTCCGTGTACTCATCAAGGCTGAAAATGGTCAAATCGTGGATGAATACCGCATTCGCTTCGTTAAAGAGAGCAAGCAAATAGGTAAGCCTGTGGCTGCTGAAACATTATCAACAGTCGTAAATGTAGGAGAGAGACTCCAGTTGCCAACAACTGTACCAGTTTATTATCCAAGTGGTACTGAATGGGTTAAGAAAGATTTAGCAGTTACTTGGAATCCAGTTGATGAAAGTCTACTTCGAACTAAGGGTAGCTTTACACTGACAGGAACGATTCCAGGAACAGATCTACAGGCACAGCTTAAAGTACGAGTAAGCGAGCAAACTGGACGCAATGCTGCTTTAAACCAAAACCATAACGACCAAGATTCACTTGCCTTTGCTTCAACGACTAATGACACAGATCAAGCTTCACAAGATAGGGTTCACTATGTAAATGATGGTTCGACCAACGAAAGTAATCGCTGGACTAACTGGTCAAGACAGGCTCCAAGTAAAGAAGTATCTGTCGGTGTTCTCTTCAAAAAGCAAGGTCAGATTGCAGCTGAGACAGTGCAACAAGTTGGTATGCAGTTCTTCAGAGATAGTGGAACAGATGCACCGCAAAGTCTCGTTTTAGAATACTATGACGGTCCAGACTTTACTGAGCCAAATCCAGCTTCTCGTTATGCTGAGCAGGCTAATCATCCATTTAACAATGCAAATAATTGGAAGCAATTGAACTATACAGCTGACAGTGAAATCGTAGCTGGTAAGATGATTCATTTGAACTTTGAAGCTGTTAAAACAAAAGCTATCCGTGCCCGTATGACGCGCAAGGATACGACTAACGGGGTTGCACTTGTAGAGTTCACTGCCGTTACACCAACAGAAGCGCTTCAGTCAACTACAGTAACGAACATCACTGTTAATGGTCAAGCCTTGGCTGATTTTGCAGCAGATAAGACAGATTACCGTCTGGAGTATCAAGGCACAAGACCAAGGATTGAAGCTACTGCTACAAACAATGCAACGGTGACAGTTGTTCAGTCTGATAGCGATGAGCTTCCAAGTCTTGTTCGTGTGGTGACGGAAGACAGTCAAACGACTAAGGAATACCAGATCCAGCTAGTGAAGAAAGCAGCGGATGCTACACCGCCAGTTCACAAGACGACTCCAGACGAAGGTGTTAAGATTCCAGTAGTTGAACAACCACGCTTGGATGTGGTGACTGAGACCCTACCGTTTAACACTGTTGAACGTGAAAATGCACAATTGCCTAAGGGCACCCGAAAAGTTGTTCAAGAAGGCAAAGACGGTGAGAAGACTACGCTCGTTGAAGTGACCATCAAGAATGGTCAGGAAACCGGGCGTGTGACTCGCGACAGCTTCGTTTCTAAAGCTCCAGT
>NZ_JPEN01000049.1 GCF_000767835.1 Streptococcus sinensis
TTTTTTTGCTTTTTTGTAACTTTTTTCCAAACTGACTTTGCGAGATCGTTTTAAATACTTCAAAGATATGGGATTCAGTCCTATGTAGCGTTACAATAGATGTGAGACCTGAGTACCAAAAAAGAAGAAACCTTGATATGATTAGTTCTGACACAACCATCAAAAAAAAGGAGTCTTCTCATGAATAGTATACCACAAAACATCCGCTACCTGCCACNAAATCTTCTATAAACTCAAAACAAACAAAGGTTACCACAGGCATCCTTGCCCCCTCTTTCGTATCCTGAGAAAATTAGGCTTCTTCAAAGCTCCTAAAGAAAAGAAAAAAACCT
>NZ_JPEN01000063.1 GCF_000767835.1 Streptococcus sinensis
GTTGAATTTACACACTTTAGAGAGACCAAGCAAGCCCATCCGCTTGACCTTCTTTGTGAGGAGTTGGGGATTGAGCATAAGTGTATCAAACCTCGAACACCTCGACACAATGGCAAGGTAGAACGAAGCCATCGCAATGACAATAAACGATNATGCAAACTTTAAACTGGATGTCACCTATCGAAATAAGAAAAACGAGTCTGGGACAAAACTCTTGTAGAAGGTATAAAAAACGAACAAAGATGGATTTTCAAAGTTTCGAAGTCCATCTTTGTTCGTTTTAATTTCAGTTTTTTCATTAAATTTATAGTAGATAATAAAGAATTTCTAAAACGAAAATCTTTTTGTCCCAGACTCGAATACCATATCAAGTTTTTTGATAACTTTCGTTTGGTCTCACATCATTGACAAACGTACATTTGAGCAAGTTTTTTTAATTTTTTATTTGAAAACGTTCCCTTTTCTTATTGATCTTTTATCATCCTATGGAAAATCAAGAAAGTGGAAATTGAAAACCCTATTAGTCGTAACGATAAACACAAAAAATCAAGTCTCATTTAACATGAGGCTTGATTTTTACAAATCATTTTTTCTTGATATAAAAGTAGGTAGAATTACTTGGTAAGAAGACAAACTAACCCTTCCATTCTTAAAGTCAGTTTGTTTCCTACTGGCTTAGTTAAAGGACTTGTATAGATTTTTTAACCGCAAGGATGACGCCCCCATGCCTCAGGAACTTATTTGTGCTTTACAGGTCCATCTGCTGCTTTTGCGACAGCCTTTTGGATTTGCTGCGCATAGAGCCGACCACCCGCAGCAATCGTGTCTGCATCTTCTCCAAAGTGGATATGATCACTACCCACCCAGATTTCTGGATGCTCCTTGGCAGCAGCGTTCCAGTCGGCAATGGTGACGTAAGCATATTTCTTGGCCAACTCTCTGGCATATTGTGCATGCTTTTCGGCGACAGGATTGTCATATTTGTCTGAGTTACCATCGTAAGGAGTTACCAGAATAAGCCGGTGTCCCTTCGGTAGGGCCTTGACCAACTCATTCAGTTCTTCTTCGTAGTTAAAGACAATATTAACACCGGTTGCTACCACGACGGTCTTGAGCAAGCCGCCAGCTGCAGCATTATTGCTCAGAATTTCACGAGCCTGAGCTGTGTTGCGACTGCCTTGGGCATCGACTTGTGCATCTGGCAGAACTTCCTTAAGCGGGGTGCTAGCCCGCAAGGTCACGGAATCACCAATAATCGTCACACCATCTGCAATATTGTATTTACTGGCTTCTCCTTTTTCTGCAAGACTTTTAGTCTGATTTAGCTTGGCGTCTGCCTGATGAAGGCCATTGACTAGCATATCTGTCTCAAAGGCCCCAATCTTCGGAGCGAGTCCAATAGCCAACAGGCTGATGAGAAACAAAACTACCGAACTGATTGCCAAGACCTTTTTCAACTGCGGAAAATGCAAGTCCCAATCGAGAAAAGCAGGGGATTTCCCAGCAATGATTGGCTCAATAACATAAAAGGACAGGCCGGCAAAAGCAAGGGAAAGAAGACTTGTTAACATCACCGCAGGCAGATTGCCCATCAGTTGTGAAAAAATTGTGTAGAAAGGCCAGTGGAAAAGATAGACTCCATAACTCGTATCAGCAATCACTGTTAAAACCAGCGGTTCTTTTAGGTCAGGAGTCTTCTCATGCAAGACCCGTGTGGCCAATATCATAGCCGCCGCTGACAAACTGGCCAAAAGAAAGCCAAATAAATAGGTAAAAAGCGAATCAAACTTGACCCAAAGCATCATCACGACTAAGAGACCCGCTCCCGCTGCAAAGACCAGACAAGCTTCTCGCAAAGGCCAAGAGCGAATCACTTTCTTTAACAAGCCTGTCGTCTGTTTGATACCAGTCAGGGTCGCTAGAATACTACCGACAAAGAAGGGATAAATGTGAGTCCATGTTGAGAAATAAAGCCCCGAAAAACTGAGTCCTAAAAGGCCGCCAATAAACATACTGAGAAAGCTGATAAGCAAGCCCAACGAAGACAGCAAAAAGATGCTGCCCCTCAGCTGACCGGCTGTTTTGCAGTATTTGGCCAAGTACCAGACAGCCAGCCCCCAAAGTAGATAATAATGAACCTCTACAGCCAGACTCCAGTTATGAACAAATAAATGTGGGATAAACTGGGCCTCGTAGCTTCCACCCGTCATCATTTCATAAAAATTGGTCACAAAGCCCATGACTGCCGCAATCTGCGTTCCGATACCGGCCACAAAATCCCGTCGAATCAAAAAGGTAAAGGGCATGACCACCAATACCATGACAATGACAGGGGGAACAATCCGATAAAAACGCCGGCGAAAGAAGGCTAGAAGCTCTATTTTTTTACTCCGAGAAAACTCATCAACCAAGAGCGCTGTAATCAGGAAACCCGAAAAGGTGAAAAAGACATCTACGCCGAGAAATCCCCCGGGGAATAACTTTTGAAAAAAGTGATACAAGAGAACCAGCAATAAGCCTGTCACTCGAACCATTGAAAACCATTTGATACGCATATTTCTCCTGCATCCTTTTCACTACTGCTGCAGACCGACCAACTCCCGCAAGCCTACATTACTACTGAGTTTAGCAGGCCAAAAATTCTGTTAATTGCTGCATTTAGCAACGTTGCTATAAAATCTATTTTATTCTATTTTACCAAAAAATAGGCCAAAAAAACCAAAAGACCTGGAATTTTATTTCCCAAGTCCATTGCTTATTTTATCTATTTTAAAGTTCTCTCCAGCCTGGCTGATGAGAAAATTCACAAGGTGTGCTTTTGGCCGTCTGATAGATAGGCGGTCAATCTTTCTAGAAATTTCTCTTGGAGCGGTTGTAGCCATAGCGCTCGACAAAGTCTTCGCGGAATTCCAGCAGATTATCATCCATGATAGCTTGGCGAACCTTCTTCATGAGATTTACTAAGAAATAGAGGTTGTGATAGCTGGTCAATCGGAGACCAAAGGTTTCATCAGCCTTGAGCAGGTGGCGGATATAGGCGCGCGTGTAGTTTGTACAAGTGTAGCAATCACAGTCGTGATCCAGCGGCGTAAAATCTTCCTCAAACTGGGCATTTTTGACAACCAGACGTCCCTCGCTGGTCATACAGGTACCATTTCGGGCAATCCGAGTCGGCAGAACGCAGTCAAACATATCCACCCCGCGGATAACACCGTCAATCAAGCTATCTGGCGCTCCAACTCCCATGAGATAGCGGGGCTTGTTTTCAGGCAGCAAGGGCGTTGTGAAATCCAGCACCGCATTCATCTCTTCGTGAGACTCTCCGACAGCCAGACCTCCGATAGAGTAGCCTGGGAAATCCATGCTGACTAAATCCTGGGCAGACTGGCGGCGTAAATCTTCAAAGCCAGCGCCCTGAACAATCCCAAAGAGGCCTTGGTCGTGCGGACGGCTGTGGGCCTTGAGTCCACGCTCTGCCCAACGGCTAGTCCGCTCGATGGACTTCTTGACATAGTCATAAGGCTGGTAGAACTGCGGGCACTCATCAAAGGACATCATAATGTCACTGCCCAGATTGTTCTGGATGGCGATAGCCTTTTCTGGCGACAGGAACATCTTGGAACCATTAAGATGGTTTTTGAAAGTCACCCCTTCTTCTGTGATGTTGCGGCTGTCAGCTAGAGAATAAACCTGAAAACCGCCACTATCGGTCAGAATAGGCTGGTCCCAGTTCATGAACTTGTGCAGGCCACCTGCACGGGCAATCAGCTCATCACCCGGCCGCAACCAGAGGTGGTAGGTATTGGCCAAGATGATACCAGAACCCATTTGCTTGAGCTCTTCTGGCGACTGGGTCTTGACCGTAGCTTGAGTGCCGACCGGCATAAACATAGGTGTTGGGAAGGTTCCATGGGGCGTGATAATCTCGCCCAAGCGCGCACCTGTGTGCTTTTCTTTTTTGATTAAACGATATTGAATCGGTGATGTTGACATGTTTCCTCCTGCTAGGAAAGACAGTCCCAGCTATTTTCTTCTATAAAATAAGCGACAAGCGCTCATAAGATACCGTATGATTTTACCAAAAAAAGTCTCGTCTGTCACGATATGTGGTATAATAAAAATCATGAAATGGAGGTCTGTATGAATTTAAGCGAAATCCGTGCCCAGGCACGCACTATCCGAAATCAAACCAATGGCATTTTCTCGCTCTTTGCTATTCCAACTCTGGTAACCATTTTATCTACCTATCTATCTCCCAACCGTCATCTGGAGGAGATTATTCCCCAGTTGGAAGTCAATCAGGCCTTTGTTGTGATTTTTGGTCGCCAGATTTTCCCGCAAATCGTGGAATTTGTCATCGCCCTGCTCTTTTTATCGGCTAGCTTTAGCATGATAGAAGTTGTCCGAAAAAAACGCGATACGGTTGGTCTTGCTGATATTCGCCGAGTTTTTTCCGCAGAGCTTTTTTCACCGATTTTTATCACACAACTGACCAAGAGTATTCTTCTCTTGTTGTGGAATTCCATCAGCCTTGTTGGTTCCTTCTTTCTTGTCTTCAGCAGTTACAAGGTACTGGCTATTTATGAAAAAATCTCAGATTTGTCCCGATTGACGACTGATAGTCCTGAGGTAGAGCAAATCGTCAGCTATGCCCCGATGATGTTTCTCGGTACTCTCATCGTCTTGGCTGGTACGGCAGTATTCCTGATTGCCAACTACGCTTACTCTCAGACCGACTTCATCCTTTATGATCAACTGAGTACAGGCACTTACCAAGGTCCTTGGCAAATCATTACGCAAAGCAGACGCATGATGAAAGGCTATAAGTGGAAACGCTTCTTGCTGGATCTGAGCTTTATCGGTTGGTATATCCTGATCGGTATTACCCTGGGAATAGCTGGAGTCGTGGCCTATCCGTACATCACAACAGCTCGGGTGCTCTTTTATGAAAAACTGAAGGAAGAGAGAAAGCTGAGTTGATTGGCCATTCATGACTGTATTACAAAAGGTTGAGCTCAAATCTCAACCTTTTTCTCTATTCAAATCCTGAACAATCCGCTCAAAGGCTGCTTCTAGAGAATCTTCATTCCTAAAGAATGATTCCTCTTCCCAGCCTAAGAAATCTCGGTCTTTCCACCAGCGCTTCATGTCGGCTGGGGTAAATTCTTCTTGTTTAACTCTGGTCTGATGGCGGCGGACTGTTTCTTTAAAGGATAGGTCATAGTAGTAAGCAAAGACCTGCGGAGCGAAGATTTTTTTCAACCGCTCTAGCATCTGTCCGTAAATGTCCGTCTCATAAAACCCTTCTACCAGAACCAGCAAATCATGTTCGTAACCGAAGCGTGCCAATGTTTCCGTCAGGTCAATAGACAAATTTCCCGGCTCAACTTTTTCCTTGAGCATATCCCGTCTAACCGTATCCTGTGATATCAGGAGAGTTCCTCGACCATAGTGAGCCTGCAGTTTCTTAGACAGACTCGACTTGCCAGAACCCGAATTGCCACGGATGATAACTAACTTGGCCATTTATTCGCCTAGAATCAAGCGGGTATGCTCGCGTTTGATGCAGCGATCCATAACGATATCTTCGCGACCAGCTGCCCGCAAAATCTGCTCAGCTTCTTCATTTTCCAAGCCCAACTGAGCCCAGAAAATCTTGGCATCCGCTTCTAGAAAATCACGTGCCACATCTGGCAAAAACTCGCTACGACGGTAAACATCGACAATATCCACTGGGAAAGGAATATCTTTGAGACTGGCATAAACTGTTTCACCAAAAATCTGACTGCCCGCGGCCCGCGGATTTACCGGGATAATCCGATAGCCCCGCGCTTGCATCTCCTTGGACACACGGTTACTGGTTGTTTCCTCACGGTCAGACAGACCGACAACGGCAATCACCTTGCTGTTTTCCAGATAATGCTTGATAATCCCGTCACTGGGATTTTGAAAATGATAAGTCATAGATTCCTCCTAATTCATAATAAAGCTGGATATTTGTATCTTAACTGAATCCGGGCTAAACACTGTGTGAAAAAGATAATCCGTTCTAGGAGCATCGCTCCTTCGTCCGGATTCCTAATTTTCAGTTGGTTTTGACGCTCTTTGTATCTTGTTTTATTTCGCCTCGTACCAAGTTTGGCCGGCATTTTCATCAGCTACTAGTGGAACGGCCAATTCAATTGCAGCCTCCATGGTTTCTTTGACTAGCTGGCAGACAGCCGCTAACTCTTCATTTGGCACTTCCAGCACGATTTCATCGTGCACCTGCAAGAGCATGCGAGACTTAAAATTCTTCTCTGCCAGAGCTCGATCCAGATTAATCATAGCGACTTTGAGAATATCTGCGGCAGATCCTTGGATCGGGCTGTTAATAGCTGTGCGCTCCGCAAAATTTCGGATATTAAAGTTGCGGGAATTGATGTCCGGCAAGGAGCGACGACGATGGTAAATGGTCTCTACATAACCCTTATCACGCGCTTCGCGGACAATGGTTTCCATATAATTCTTGATTCCAGGGAAACGCTCAAAATAAGTCTGAATATAATCTTTGGCAGCCTTGCGGGAAATTCCCAAATTATTAGCCAGTCCGAAGTCGGAAATTCCATAGACTACTCCGAAGTTGACAGCCTTGGCATTGCGGCGATCATTAGGCGTTACATCCTCTGCCTTTTCAATACCAAAGACCCGCATGGCTGTAGCCGTGTGAATGTCTTCTCCATGCTGAAAGGCAGCAATCAGATGCTCGTCCTGCGAAATATGAGCCAGCACCCGCAGCTCAATTTGAGAATAATCCGAGCTGAGGAGTACGCTGTCTGCCCACTCAGGCACAAAGGCCTTGCGAATGAGGCGCCCCTGCTCCAGACGAACGGGGATATTTTGCAAATTCGGGTCAACCGAGGATAAACGGCCCGTCTGGGTCAGATCCTGCATATAGCGAGTATGAATCTTGCCGTCAGCCGCAATCGCCTCCTGCAGTCCGATGATGTAAGTGGACTGGAGCTTGCTGATTTGCCGGTATTCAAGGATTTTAGACACGATTGGTGCAATCGGCGCTAAGCGCTCCAGCACATCCACCGCTGTCGAGTAGCCTGTCTTGGTTTTTTTGGTGTACTCCAGCGGCAGCCCCATATCCTCAAAGAGAATGGTTCCCAGCTGTTTAGGAGAGTTGATATTAAACTCCTGACCAGCCAGCTTATAAATCTCCTGTGTCAGACTTTCCAGCGTTTTTTCATTTTCTGCCTGCATGCCCTGCAGGGTTTCCCGCTCAACCTTGATCCCCGCAATCTCCATCTTGGCTAGGACAAAGGCCAGAGGCTGCTCCATTTCAAGCAACAAATCCAGCTGATCGTGGGAACGAAGCTGTTCTTGCATCGGCTCTTCTGTTTCCAGCAGTACTTGGACCTTACGAGCTAGATGCTCAAAGAGCTGCTCTTGCTCCGGCAAAGCACGCTTGGCTCCCTTGCCATAAACCTCATCATCAGTCGGCAGAATTGTTTGGCCGTAGAGGCGAGCAATAGTCGCTAGCTCATTGTCCTCAACCGTCGAAAGCAGATATTTGGCTAGACGCGCATCAAAAGACGCTGCTGGCAGTTCAATCCCGTAATGACTGAGCAGTACCTTGGTCCGCTTGAGGTCGTAGGTTTTCAGAGCTGTTTTTGTCAAAAATTCCTGAAAGAGAGGTTGTTGCAGTAAATTGCTGGTGCCGACATAAATCTGACGGCTATCGCCCCAGGCAAGACCAACAATCTCTTCCTTGTGGTAGTTATCACCCAAGATTTCAAAATAGAAAAATTGCTCTGGTGCAAGCATATCCTCTGTGACCTCAGTCACTTTGGTAAATTCAATGGGTTTGACTTCTACCGGCTCTTGACCAGTTCCTAACTGCGCTTTGAGTTGCTTGAAACCCATCTCGTCATAGAACTTGCTCAGGGCCTCTACCTGCGGACCCTTATACACCAAATCATCCAGCCTGATTTCAATCGGAGCCTGAGTGTTAATAGTCACCAAAGTCTTGGACAAGAAGGCTTGTTCCTTGTCATTGATGAGATTTTCCTTCATCTTGGAAGCCTTGAGCTGGTCGATATTTTCATAGAGATTTTCCAAAGAGCCATACTCCAAGAGGAGCTTGAGACCAGTCTTCTCACCAATTTTGGTCACACCAGGGATATTATCTGACTGATCGCCCATCAGCGCCTTAAGGTCGATAAACTGCTCCGGTGTAATGCCCATCTTTTCCATGAGGTAGGCTGGGGTAAACTCTTCGAATTCGGCCACACCTTTCTTGGAAATCTCCACCACAGTATTATCATCCGTCAGCTGAATCAGGTCCTTATCTCCGCTGACAATGGTCACATCGTAAGGCACTGCTGTTTTTTCAGCCATCTTGTCCAAGGTCCCGATGATGTCATCTGCCTCGTACTGAGCCAAGTCGTAGTAGTGAATGCCTAGGTGCTGCAGCATTTCTCGGATAAAGGGCAGCTGCTCACGAAATTCATCCGGTGTCTTGGCCCGACCTGCCTTGTAGTCGGCGTACATCTCGGTCCGGAAGGTCGTCTTTCCAGCATCAAAAGCTACCAAGATATGGGTCGGCTGCACGCGCTCCATCAAGTGATTGAGCATAAGATGGAAGCCATAAATAGCATTGGTGTGCAGGCCAGACGGGCTCTTGAAACGGTCGATTTGATTATAGAGCGCAAAAAAAGCGCGAAAAGCAACGGACGAACCGTCGATTAATAATAACTTATTCTTATTTTCCATAGGTTTATTATAACACGAAAGGCAGACAAAGACAGAAAAGGTGGCGTGGAAAATAGGTAGAAAATGAATTGAGATTTAAATTTTGCTATAATCATCTTATGAACAATACCTACTATTTTATCCGCCATGCGCATTCTAACTATACACCTGATGAAATCAACCGACCATTATCAGACAAGGGACAAGAATCCTTGGCACAACTTGAATTTTTAGCAGACAAACCCATTACCGCCATTTATTCCAGCCCCTATCAAAGAGCCATCCAAACGGTTGAGCCTTTGGCTCAAAGCCTTAAACTCTCCATTCAAACCGACAAGCGCTTAGTAGAGCGAAAACTAAGCAGCCAAGTAATTACGGATCAAGACTTTGAAAAGCGCCTCAGGCGACTTTGGTCACAACCAACATTTTCACTTGTTGATGGTGAGTCCAATCAACAAGCTCAACAGCGTGCCTTAGCTCTTCTTCATGAGCTAGAAAGCAAACATCAAAACGAAGAAATTATCATCAGTTCCCACGGCAATCTGATTTGCATCTTGCTGAGCGCATTTGACTCCAGCATTGATTATGACTTCTGGCGCAGCCTAAGTATGCCAGATGTACTGGTTTTAGATAAAAATGGGAATATCTCTCGCCTTCTCTAAAAGAAACCTCCCTTGCCTCGTATCGCCTAGTAAGGGGCAGCTATATCTTATCGCTCTTCTATGGTATAATAATAAAAACTAGGAGGTAAAAGATGTTCCCAATAACCATTCCAACTCTTGTGACTGAGGAAGTCTATCAACGATTTGCATGGTCTGTTTTCATACGTGGAAAAGGATTTTTACTAAATATTCTCATCTTTATAGGAATCCTGGCTCTCTATCTAACCTTCCTACCTGAAAACCTGAGGCGTTTTTCTTTCTTTACCGTGCTATTTACATCTTTGATTATATTCCCAGTAATGTACTTTGGCACGGACTTTCAGATAAAGAAAGCCTATCAAAAAACTCCTTTCTGGAAGGATATGGAGCAAACTCTTATATTTGAGAAAGATAAATTTTCTGTGAAAAGCAAACGAGGAGAGTTTCTTTATAGCTATGATGATATCGTCAAAGTTTTTAATACCAAGGAAGATTTTTATATCATGTTGGGGCCAAATGTCGGCATTCCTATAGAAAAAAAGAACTGCACTCCCGAGGCGCTTGAGTTCTTGCTAGAACTTCACATTGAGCATATGTAAAAGAAAAAGCAGGCTAGACTGACAGTAAATCAGTTCTGGTCTGCTTTTTATCTTGTAAATAATTGCTTGATATCCATCAACTTCTCTATTTTCTGATTGATTTCCGGTCGGTAGTCACAGAAGTTAATGCTCTGGATGCCACTGTTAACAGCAACATCCACATCCAGCGTCCGGTCGCCGATATAGTAAGTCTCCTGCTTGTCCAGACCATATTTCTCAACTAAATAGTCAACACCCTCTGGGTGGGGCTTGCGTTCAAAACCGTTGGCAGTTGTGATGATTTCTGTAAAATAGTCATGGATACCCAAGTCTTGCAGGATATGATGGGCATTGAGTCCCTTGTGGGTATAGACAAACTGGGCAATGCCCTGCTCTTCACCCCAGGCCAGAATCTCTGCCGCTCCTTTCATCAGATGGACCTGAGCATTCTTTTCCTTTAGACTTGCTCCACGAAAGACATTCATCTCGGCAGCGTCCAGACCTTTCTCAGATGCCACTTCCTCCAAGAGCTTCTGGACAGAGTGCTTTAGGATATAGCTGTGAATACTAGCCCTGTCGAAGTCCAAATCATAGTGAGCATAGGTTTCCTCAATTCCCGCCAAAATAGCATCGTAGGAGTCCAGCAAGGTGCCGTCCAAATCCCAAATAAAAGTTGTTGTCATGTGATTTTCCTCATTTTCCTATGATATAAGGTTTTTAAAAGCAGCCAGCGGAAGCCATTGTCCAAAAGAGTGCCGACCCAAACTCCAGCCAGACCCCAGCCACAAGTCACGCCCAGCAAATAGCCAGCGATAATCCGGATCAACCACATACCCATCGTCGTAGCATAAAAGGGTAGTCTGGCATTGCCCATCCCCTGCCAAACCGCTGTGTAAATCACAGTTCCTACTGTCATGGGAGTGCCCAGCAAGGAAAAGAATATGACTAAAAGACTGGCTGCAAGAGCTCCGCTATTGTCCGTATAAAGCAAGGTCAGCGGCCGACCAAGGGCGAAAATCCCTAAAGCCAAGGGCAGCATGCAAGCAAAAGACAGCCAAAAACTCCGCTGACGAATCCGACCGACCGCTTGCATATCTCCCTCGCCAACCGCATGGGCTGCCAGCATGACCGTTGCTGTCGCGACCCCGAAGGCTGGCATGTAGTTAAACTGGGTCAGGACTTCACCGATAGCATTCCCCGCTACCGCATCCGTCCCAAAGGTAACCACAATGGCGATAATAACTACATCACCCGCCCGCATCATGAGCCGCTCTCCAGCAGCCGGCAGAGACAGGCGCAAGAGCTCTCCATCTAAGCCCCAGCTCCAGCGGATCGTGGACAAATCCAGCTCCCGCCAGAGAATCAGCACACCCACCAACCGAGCCAGCACCGTTCCTAGCGCTACACCGACAATACCCAGCTGAAAGACATAAATGCCCAGACTGGAAAAGAGGGCATTGAGGACGTTGGTCAGAAGACTGACATACATGGGAACTCTTGGATTGCGTGTGACCCGAACCAGAGCTCCGAAGGAAGTCATCAAGCCCAACAAGACAATAGTCCCACCAACCAGAGCCAGATAAAGACCGCCTGCTTCAGCCACCGCCTTTTCTGTCCCTAGAAGATCCAGCATCTGCCTGCCAAAGAGCAGAGAAATCAGGCCTAAAAGAGCACTCAGAAGCAGCGTCAGCTTGATAGCCTCAGCTGTATGATAGGCCAAACACTCCTTGTCCCCTTGCGCCAGAGTCTTGGAAATGAGACTGGAAATAGCAGCCCCCAGAGCGATGAAGATTGCCTGATAAATAGTAATGATGTTGCCGGCCACCGAAACACCAGAGATAGCGATCAGCCCAAGACTGGCCACCAGATAACTGTCGACCATTCCCATGAGCATCTGCAAAAAGTTCTCCGCCATAGCCGGCAAGGCGATATGCATGATTTTTTTATAAGTCGTCATAGAGAAAATTCTTCCTTTTAAGCATCAGCTACATCACTTTCTTTCATTGGACGTCCTAAGAAAAAATCAGCCAGATATCCAGCTGATTTTAGGCTTTTTAAGCAAACTTTACAATCCTAAATAATCCTCGACTGCTGCCTGCATTTGGTCTGCAGCGACCGTCGTTTTGTGGCGAACGGGGGCTGTTTCTAAGCCGTCCACAGCTGGTGGCAGGGCTACACCAGAAAGTTTGTGCAGTTGGTCCAAAGCCTCAAAGTCACTGAGTCCTGTTTGACCAGTCACAGCCTCAACGGCCACAACTGGGAATTTATAAGGACTAGCGGTAGATGCGATAACCGTCTTACGCTGATCCTCTGTCTCTGCCAGATATTTTTGATAAACAGCAGAGGCAACGGCCGTATGGGGGTCTTCGATGTAGTTAGAGGTTTGATAGATCCGCTTGATTTCAGCTGCTGTTTCTTCTTCTGTCGCATAGTCAGCCGCAAAGAGCTCTAAAATCTCAGTGTCAAAGTCCGTCAGTTCATACTGTCCATGCTCATTCAGAGCAGCCATCAGAGCAGCTGTTTTCTCTGCATTGTTCCCAGAAAGATGGAAAATCAAACGCTCCAAGTTAGATGACACCAGAATATCCATAGATGGACTAGACGTCACCTTGAAGCTCCGCTTCTTGTCATAAACCTGAGTCTTGAAGAAGTCTGTCAGGACATTGTTTTCATTCGATGCGCAAATCAGCTTGCCAACCGGCAGACCGATTTGCTTGGCATAGTAGGCCGCCAGGATATTACCAAAGTTCCCAGTCGGAACGGTAAAGTTGACCTTGTCTCCTGCTGTGATTTCTCCCGTCTTCACTAGCTGGGCATAGGCATAGACATAGTAGACAATCTGAGGCACCAAACGGCCGATATTCATGGAGTTGGCTGATGAAAACTGCAGTTTGCGCTCCAAGAGACGAGCTCGTAGGTCTGTGTCATTGAACATGTGCTTGACATTGGTCTGGGCATCATCAAAGTTGCCATCAATGGCCACCACATGCGTATTGGCACCTGTCTGCGTAGTCATTTGCAGCTCTTGGACCTTGCTGACACCGTCTTTCGGATAAAAGACGATAATCTCAGTCCCAGGAACATCCGCAAAGCCTGCCATAGCTGCCTTGCCTGTGTCGCCAGAAGTCGCCGTCAAAATGACAATTTTGTTTTCCAAGCCGTGCTTTTTGGCTGCGGTTGTCATCAAGTGAGGCAGAATAGACAAAGCCATATCCTTGAAGGCAATGGTTGCTCCGTGGAAAAGCTCTAGATTATACTGACCATCCAGCTTGACTAAGGGAGCAATAGCCGCATCATCAAACTTGCTGTCGTAGGCATGGTTGATACAGTGGTCCAATTCTTCTTCGGAAAAATCATCCAAAAATGCGGACAAAACCAGCTTGGCTACTTCCTGGTAAGAAGCGTCTTTGAGCTTGGCAAAGTCTAAATCGACCTGCGGATAGGTAATAGGCGTAAACAGACCGCCGTCTGTTGCCAAGCCTTGCAGAATCGCCTGGCTAGCTGTTACTCTATTCTTTTCGTCGCGTGTTGATTGATAAACTAAGGTCATTCTCTCTCATCCTTTATCTGTAGTTCGTTTTATTATACCAAAATTTTTCAGAAAATTCTCGCTTTTTATCAAAATTAAAAAGCAAAAAGAGAAGAAGACTCCTCTCTTGAACACTATTTTCTTACTTCGTTACATCAACGAATCCTATCATTCCCGTTAAATAAGCCCTGAGCTGATCTTATATCTCCTATTTTTGCTGTAAACTTTTAACGATTTTGCCATCTTACTTCACCTTCATCATCTGAACTAGCCTTTCCCATTCGACTTCTTCGAGCCTCATTTTGATGTAGTAGGTGATTTCTTTGAGGTCAGAAATAGTCTAACGACGGGTTTTCTCGATTTCACCAATCGGAGCCAAATCACCGCTCCAGCTGACGTCCTGAATATTCGCTTCCTGCATCCTTGATGCCGCCACCAGAGAACCAAAAATGTTGATAATCTTTCCTTGATTCACAATCTTCCTTCATTCTTGAGAGATTTTTGTTGCTACTCAACAAAAATCAAAGAGCAAACTAGGAAGCTAGCCGCAGATAGTTTAAAACACCGTTTTGAGATTGTAGCTGAAACTTCTGCAAGGAAGTATTAAAAGTACGACAAAGCAATACAAACATGATGGTTTGAATTTGTTTTTTGAAGAGTAGTATTTTGATTCTTGCCGCGAGTTAGAAATCCTTCTTAGCTCGGTCTACAGCAAGGATTACTGCTTCTTATTTTAAAAATCAGACAAGGCTTTTATTTGCTGCCCGTTTTCATCGAAATTGTCTGGGCTCAGCCATTTTTCTAGACGACTCTTGACGGCCGGCCAATCGCTGTCAATCATGGACAGCCAGTCAGTGTCTCGGTTGCGCCCCTTATAAACAACTGCCTGACGAAAAGTGCCCTCGTAGGTAAAACCAAGCCTTTCTGCTGCGCGCCTTGAAGGCTGATTGAGTGCATCGCATTTCCATTCGTAGCGGCGATACTCCAACTCTTCAAAGACATAGCGCGCCAGCAAGTACTGGGCTTCCGTAGCCAGTCTGGTGCGCTTTAGCTTGGGCGAATAGGTCACAGACCCCACCTCAATGACACGGTTGCCTCGGTCAATCCTCATTAAAGCGAAAGTTCCCAGCGCCTTGCCACTCTCCTTGTCCACAATGGCATAGTAAAAACGATCTGGAGCTGCCAGCATCTGATCTAGCACGGCCGACCACTCATCCTGACTTTGAACAGGATTTTGAAAGAGATAGGTCCACATATCAGCAGGCGAATCCAGACCGTACAATTCATATAAATCCGCCCCATGCTTGTCCTTGGACAGACGCTCAATAACAGCATACCGCCCTTCTATACGCTCCAGGTTGGGCAATTCCCCCAGCTTAAAATGCGGCAGAGCATCCCCGATGGGCTGCCCGAATTCATTCATTTTCATAAACACCTCACAATATAGTTCTACTGATTTCCACAAGTTGGACAAAAAATATTTGAAAGAATTGGAAGCTGCATTTTTTCAAGATGCGCATTTGCCATTGATTTCACTATCTCTTTCATTTCCCAAAACAGCTGTGAATTCTTCCTGTGTAAATTATAACACTTTTCAAGCTATTCGTCGTGGTCTTGCCGTTGTTTTGCTTGTCTACTGAAGATAGGATTCAAGGAAGTTTATTAATGAGAACCCGCTAAAGAATGAGGCGCAGATAAACACTACTTCCCCTAGTATTTTCCAGTTCTGCATTACTTTATTCTTACGGAGCTATGTTATAATGGAGATATGTTCTGTAAAACATTTATCCTATAATATTATTAGCGAAGAAAGTAACAACTATGGAAAATAATCAAAATATCTTAACGATAATTGAAAGTTCTTTTGATAGTATGACGGACTTAGAAAAACGAATTGCCAACTACTTCCTGAACCCTAACAGTGTCTACGACGACTTGTCTTCTCTTCAGGTAACTCACACTCTGCACATTTCACAAGCAGCCTTGACCCGCTTTGCTAAAAAATGCGGGTTTAAGGGCTATCGGGAATTTAATTTCCAATACCTTCACCAGTTGCAGGGCCATGAAGAGAAAGTCGAAAATCTACAACATGATCTATCTCGCCACGTTTTACGCAGCTATGCACAAATCCGCCAGCAAACCGAAGAATTGGTCGACGAAGGGAAGCTACAACGAGTAGCTCAACTGATTGAGGAAGCCGATCGTGTTTATTTCTTTGGTACAGGCAGCTCTGGTCTAGTCGCTCGCGATATGAAGCTGCGCTTTATGCGGTTAGGAGTCGTCTGTGAGGCCTTGACTGACCCAGATGGTTTTGCTTGGACCAGCAGTATCCTAGATAAGAACTGTCTAGTTATCGGATTTTCTCTTTCCGGTCAGACGCTGTCTATCATTGACAGTCTGATTGATGCTCAAAAGATGGGAGCCCAAACAGTTCTAGTGACTGGCCAACCTCAGAAAGTCAAAAATGGATTTTCCGAAATCATTAGCGTTGCTATTCAAAGCAAACCGCAGTTTATCCAACGCATCTCAGCTCAATTTCCCATGTTGCTGATGATTGACATACTTTACGCCTTTTTCCTGGAAATTGACCGCGAGAGAAAGGAAAAAATCTTCAACAGTTACTGGGAAAACCACAAACTCAATGGGTATTACCGCAGACATCAATAAAATCCAGCAGAACCCTGTTGGATTTTTTGCATGTTCTTTACAGCCTTACTCTAAACAATGACTAAACTGGCTTAGAGTAAGATTCTGGTTGTACTGATTTCCTATGTAACTCCTTAAAATCTGAACCAGACCCAACTCACCCCAGCCACTTGAAAGTCGTCTAACTGTCGATGGAAGAAGCATTACTAAAACACAAGAAACCTGAGGTCACTCCCCAGGTTTACTTGGATTACTGATGTTTATTTTTAAAGTGGTAGTAGGCCCCAAACATGCCCGCTGTATTTTGGTGATAGGCAAAGGCTAGTTTGGTCTTCTCAGCTATGCTCGGCACCAGAGCAGCCTTGAGAGCCGCTTGAATACGCGGTCGGAGGATGGCCTCTTGCCCCATGATACCACCACCCAAGATGACGATTTCTGGATTGACGACATAGCAGATATTGGCAATGCCCTGCCCCAGATAGCCTACCATGCGGTCAATTCCTTTGATACAGAAGGTATTGCCCTCGGTCGCTTCTTTGAAAATCCTGCGGCCATTCCAGAGAGAGGGATCATCTCCGTGCAAGTCAGCGACATATTGGACCAAGGCTGTGGTCGAAGCCACATCCTGAAAGGCTCCATCCGGCAGGTGCAGATAGCCTACTTCGCAGGCTGAGTTACTAAAGCCGTGAAAAACTTGACCATCCGCTACTAGACAGCCTCCAATCCCTGTCCCAATCGTCAGACAGACAGCAATTTTTGCTCCTTTACCATGGCCAGACATGACCTCAGCCAGACCGGCACAGTTGACGTCATTCTCAATCTCGCAAGGGATAGAAAATTCCTCCTCCAAGGCCTTCTTAAATTGCGTCCCAGCATAGTTAGGAATCTGAGGACCAGCGTAAAAGATTTCTCCCTTGTCTGGGTCAACCATTCCAGCTGAGGAGATACAAATCCCCTCAATCGAACCAGTCTGCGCATAATCAGCAACTATCTTTTGAACCTTACGCATAATCTCTGGACCACCCTTATGGGCTTCCGTAGGTATTTCATGGGCTTCTACTAGCGTTTCTTTGTCGTCTATCAGGCCGTATTTGATATTGGTACCGCCAATATCAATCGTAACATAATTTCCCATAAGCATCCTTCTTTCTTTTTAGAGGAAGCGCTCCTTGGTCTCACAGATCAAGGCCGCTGCTGCTTCTACGACTGGACGGTCTGCTTCTACGACTGGTGTCAAAGGAGCACGGACAGATCCAATATTCAGGCCTTCGTTGAGTTTGAGAACCTCTTTGATAACAGCATACATATTGCCATGAGCACTGGTTAGCTTGCCGATAATGTCGTTAATGGCAAACTGCAGCTCTTTGGCTCTTTCTAGTTCCTTGTCTGCAATCAGCTGATTAAGCTTGAGGAAGAGCTCTGGCATAGCCCCGTAGGTGCCACCAATTCCAGCTGCAGCTCCCATGAGACGACCGCCCAAGAACTGCTCATCTGGACCGTTAAAGACCAAATGGTCACTGCCTCCAAGTGCTGCAAAAGTCTGGATATCCTGAACTGGCATAGAGGAATTTTTCACCCCAATCACGCGCTCATTTTTCAGCATTTCCTTATAAAGGCTCGGAGTCAGTGCTGCGCCAGCCAATTGCGGAATATTATAAATCACAAAATCAGTATATGGGGCAGCCGCACTGATATCATTCCAGTACTGAGCGACAGAGTATTCTGGCAGACGGAAATAAATCGGCGGAATAGCCGCAATGGCATCAACTCCTAGAGCTTCAGCGTGTTTGGCTAACTCAATACTGTCTTTAGTATTATTGCAGGCTACGTGAACAATGATGGTCAGTTTGCCCTTAGCAACTTTCATTACCTCTTCCAAAATTACTTTTCTGTCGGCCACGCTCTGGTAGATACATTCGCCTGACGAGCCGTTGACATAGAGACCTTGCACGCCCTTGTCGATGAAATACTCCACCAAAGCGCGAGTCCGCTCCGGGCTGATTTCACCCTCCTCGTCATAACAGGCATAAAAAGCCGGTATGACACCGTGATATTTCTTTAAATCTTTCATTTTCAAATTTTCTCCAAATGTACTAATTGTAGATTATAGACTGCTGTATTTAGCGAAGATTTTTTCCAAAATAGGAAGCTGCAAAAAAGCCAGACCTGCAAAGCCGATAAAGGCAAAGAGAGAAAATCCTAACAGCAACACAAAGCCTGAACTATAGATGATGACAAGGATCGCGGCTATAAGTGCCATCATGACAAAGAACCAAGGGAAATTCAGACTTACAATCACTAGGCTGGTCTGTAAAACGTCTCTAAAAGACATGAGAAATTTACCAGCCAAGGGATAAACGCAAAGAGAAAGCAGGATTGTAAAAATAATCATTCCAAAACAAACCGCCTTTAAAACTTGGAAAGACAGGGCTTCCTGCGTCCGAAAAAGCAGGAGGTCAAAGAGACTGAAGCCGACTAAAGCCAATTCCAGCAAGCCCAGTTTGAGTCCTTGCTTCCAATTTTCTCGAAAGATTCGAGTGTAAGTTCTGATTACTTTTACTCGACGGTTTCCCTTGATTTCAAAAAGTGTTTGATAGAGGCTGATCTTGGCAATCCCAATGGTCACCAAGGGCAGACAAGACAAGAGAAAGAGAAGATTGACCGTTATCAAATCCAGGATTTTCTCACAGATTTGCATGAAAAAATTATCCGTATCAAATATAGCTCTGATGAGTCCTGTTCCTTTATCTGACATAAGTTTCTCCTTTCTCTGCCAGCCTGGCACACTCAAAAATCTCGCTAACCTAGGGCTAGTCTATTAAAACTTTAAAAAGATACTTTCTGACATTTTCTTCCAGACCCGCATAGCCATTTGGCTGATGGGCCTCTCCTGGAAAGAAAATCGCAAAATTATGGTAACCCAACAAGAGAGGATAACGATTTTGACAATGAACAAAGCCGATATCTGCCTCTTCATCAAAAGCCGCTGCCTCATCAACCATCTGGCTACCATAGGCAGAATATTCATGCCCTGCTACTAACAGATGAAAATCTGCATATTTTTTATGATATTCAAATTGATCATTGGTCTCTTGATTAAGCGTGTTTTCCTGAACCAAGAGAAAGACCTTATCTCCATCCACTTCATAGCGTCCCAAGTCAAAACTGTCTTTGCGGTGCTCATAGAGATAATCAATCGCTTTATCCAGATTCGGATGAAGGCCCTTGTACCGAGTTACATTTTTTAAATCATCAAAAATCATAGTTTTATTTCCTCTATTGAGCGCCTTATCCTTTGACAGCTCCCATAGTAATCCCTTGGGTGAAGGATTTTTGGAAGATGAGGAAAACTGCTACGATTGGCACTGCCGCCAAAGCCGCACCGGCCATAATCAGACCGTAGTTGGTTGCCATCTCAGCCTGCATAGTCGCAACCCCTAACGAAATCGTCAGATTATTCCGCGAGGTCAACATTACGAGCTGCATGAAGTAGTCATTCCAAGTGTTGATAAAGGTGAAGATTGCCAGAGCAGCAAAGCCTGGTTTGACGATAGGAAAGGCTACACTCCAGAAGGTCCGGATTTCACCACAACCGTCGATCTTAGCTGATTCCAGAAGCTCTGTCGGGATATTTTCACTAAACTGCTTCATAAGGAAGACCCCGAAAGGCCAGCCAACTAAAGGTAAAATCACTGCCCAAAGGGTATCGTGGATTCCCATGAAATTGACAATCCGCACTAGAGGTACTAGGACAACCTGCTTAGGCAAGGCCATAGCTGCGATAAAGATGGCAAAGAGAATCCGTTGCCCGTAAAAGCGTTTCTTAGCCAAAACGTAACCAGCTAAAGATGATGTCGCACAAACCAAGAACATGGTCGCCAGCGAAATGAAGACACTGTTCCACATCCACTGCAAAGCTGGATTCTGAACGGCTAATTGCTGGAAGTTTTCTGCTGTCGGGTTTTGTGGCCACCATTGAGGCGGAATCATAATTGTATCCGGCTGAGATTTAAATGCCCCAGTCAGAATCCAGTAGAATGGAAAGATAAAGAGCACGGTCAAAAGTGCTAAAATCACAGATGAGAACACTTTGAATGAACTAATTTTTTGAGGTTTCATATTCCTGCTCCTTTCTTTAATATTCCACATCATTACCGAGGATCTTGAACTGGGCGAAACTGATAATCGCAATCATAATCGCCAGAAAGACTCCCATGGTGTTTGCATAGCCATATTCAGATAGCTTGAAGGCTTTTTCATATAGATAGTACATAAGCGTACTAGTTGAATAGTTTGGTCCGCCTGATGTCAACAGCTGAATCAAGGCGAAACACTGGAATGAGTTAATAGTTGTGATGATAGCGATATAGAGCGTTGTTGGCAAAAGGCTCGGCCATTTGATTTTCCAAAAGACTTGCATCTCTGTCGCCCCATCCACACGCGCAGCCTCCACTAGAGAGTTGTCGATATTTCCCATAGCTGCAATGTAGAGAATGATTGGCTGACCGACAGATGTTGTCAGCAAAATAACAATGATAGCAGCCAAGGCCCACTGTTTGTCTCCCAACCAAGAAATGTTTTGGTTGATGATGTGACCAGATTTCAAAACAAAGTTCAAAATACCAGACAGGGGATCGTAGATCCACTTCCACACTACCGTCACGGCAACACTACCTGTCACAACCGGTAGGAAGAAGACAAAACGGTAAAAGGAGCGAGAAACAGCATTCATCTCATAGGTCTGTGAAGCTACAAACAAAGAGAAGAGCACAACTACCGGCACAGAGCCGATTACAATAATGACTGTATTAATGAGCGACTTCACAAAAACTGGATCATTGAACATCCGAATATAGTTATCAAAACCAACGAATGTAAATGAAGTCATTGTATAGTTAAAGAAACTAGTGATAAATCCCATTATCATAGGCGCTAAAACAAATACTGTAAAGAATACCAGAATTGGAGCTAAAAACGCATATGATACTAGGGTTTCTTTCATTCTGATTTTATTGACTTTCACAATGAGGTACCCCTCTTTCAAGATTTTCTAACAAAATACCCCTTTTTCTATTTTTAGAGACTGACAACAGAAAAAGGGGCGGATTTTAAACTTGCTTATTTTTTAGTAATCGTTTCGTTTGCTTTTTCAGTAAATGTCTTCAAAGCAGGTTCAACTTTTTCATCTCCATTAGATACAGATTGCAACATTGGGAACCAAAGTGTTCTCATTTCTGCAAAGCCGTCAATGGTGTTGTAGTATGGTGAGTAGTATTGAGTCCAGCTGCTGATTGTTTCCATACGTTTGTCATCATAGAGTTTGCCAAATGATGTACGAACTGGGAAGGCACCTGTACGAACAACGTTCTTAGGACCCCACTCTTTGTCATCAACGATGAATTGCACGAATTTCTTAGCTGCTTCTACTTTCTTGTCGTCTTTGTTGTTAAAGACTGCAAAGCCGTTTACAAGGTATTCAAGAGCTGGTTTGCCTGAGTCTGATGGGAATGGTACTTCTACCACTTCTACTTTGCTTGCTTCCAAAAGTTTAGCTTGAATACCATTTTGTGCTGGTGCCCAAAGAACAGTGTAAGAAGTTTGACCGTTAGCGAAGTTTTGGATGTCTGCTCCGCCATCGTATTGAGAACCATTCATCATGAGGCCATCGTCGATCCAGCTCACTGCTTTTTCAAGACCTTTGACAAATTTCGGATCATCAGTTGTATATTTAGTTACTTTTTCATCTGTAACAGATCCACCATAGAGGTTAGCGATGAAGGCACGAGTTCCTTGGTCACCACCTTGACCGTTACTGAAGAGAGATCCAGGTGTATAGCCTTTTTCTTTAAGCGCTTTCAATACTTTTTCAAAGTCAGCTGTTGTCCATCCTTCTTTAACTAGGTTGAGAACACCTGCATCTTCCAACATTTTCTTATTCATTGCCATGTAGAATGGAGCAGAGCTGATTGGATACATATAAGCTTTGTCTCCAGCCTTGCTGGCTTGGATAATGTTGTCGTTGTTAACATCTTTGACGAAATCATCTGTGAAGAGGTCGTTCAAGTCTGCCAACTTACCGTTTTTACCGTATTGAATAATCCGGCCTGGTGCATCGAAGAGTACGTCTGGTGCTGTTCCAGCTTCGATAGCTGTCGTAATTTTTTCTGGACCTGACTTGAAGTCAATTGTTTCCAAGTTGACATGAATGTCTGGATTTGCTTTTTCAAATGCTTCAATGATGGATTTTTCATAAGTTCCCACACCATCGCTGGCATTTTCTTGAGTAAAGACTGGGAATGCCCACCAAGTAATTTCTGTCTTGCCAGATTTGTCACCAGAGCTAGCCGCTTTATCTGAGCCGCCACCTCCACAAGCTGCTAACGTAAGCACTGCAGCTCCTGCTACCAATGAACAAAGCAATTTCTTCATTTTCATTTGTTTTTCTCCTTTAAAATTAAGATACCAAGCTGACCTGAACAGCTTTTATCTGCATATTTGACTGATGAAATAATTAGTCGTTTTTCCTGTGTTATTCCTTGGGATAAATGTCCATCTATATTTGATTAAAATCCTAAACTTTTAAAAGTCTGATCACTCCTTCTCTGTGACGTTTCTTTTATCCTAAAATAAAGTCAGTCAGTTCATTTTAGGTTGTTTTACAAAGTAATTCGTTTTTGAGTCTCACTATCAAACAGATGACTCTTAGGTAATTTGAAGGTGAAGCGAAGCTTCGAACCCGGCTCCAGATAATTGGAAGCATCTACCTTGGCTGAAAACTCTTGGCTACCCACCTTACAGTAGAGCACTGAGTCACTACCCAGCAACTCTGACACGACAACTTCCGCCTCAACCACATCACCAGGGAAGGTATCTTCTACAATCAAGTCCGCTGATATATCCTCTGGTCGGATACCCAAGATGACTTTCTTACCTTGGTAGCCTTTTTCTGTCAAAAGCTTCTCTTGACCACCTGTCAGGGTAAGATTGAGTTGATCACCATCAGTCAGTTGATGACCAGATACCATCACTTCAAAGAAGTTCATAGCTGGACTACCGATAAAGCCTGCAACAAACTTGTTAGCTGGTTCGTTGTAGAGCTCTTGCGGAGTTCCAACTTGCTCGATACGACCGATAGTTCCCGTACCTGCTTCATTTTTAGTCGCCGACATGATAACAATGCGGTCGGCCAAGGTCATTGCCTCGGTTTGGTCGTGGGTAACGTAGATAGTGGTTGCTCCGATACGGCGGTGGATCTTAGCAATCTCAGCACGCATGGATACCCGTAGTTTCGCATCCAAGTTTGACAAAGGCTCATCCATCAGGAAGACCTTGGCATCTCGGACAATGGCCCGTCCCATTGCTACCCGTTGACGCTGGCCGCCAGAAAGATCGGCCGGTTTGCGATCCAAGAATTCTTTCAACCCCAGAATTTCCGCCGCTTCATGAACCCGCTTGTCAATATCTTCCTTGCTGTACTTGCGAAGCTTGAGCCCGAAAGCCATGTTGTCATAGACTGTCATGTGCGGATAGAGGGCATAGTTCTGGAAGACCATGGCGATATCACGGTCCTTGGGAGCAATATCATTGACCAGAGTCTGATCAATATAGAGCTCACCCTCGGTGATATCCTCCAACCCAGCAATCATGCGCAAGGTCGTAGATTTTCCACATCCAGAAGGACCAACAAAGACGATAAATTCTTTATCTTTGATTTGCAAGTCGAAATTTTCTACAGAGTAGAAATCACTATTAGGATATTTTTTGTAGAGCTTATTTAACTTTAAGGTCGTCATTGCTTTACCTCACTTTATTTTACTGCCGCAACGAAACGCTCGGTGATTTCCTTTGGCCGAGTAATGGCTCCGCCTACTACAATACCGCGGACACCCAAATCATGGATTTGCTTGGCTTGATCTGGATAGTGAATCTTGCCCTCAGCAATCACATCTACTCCCGCATCACAAAGCTTCTTGACCAGTTCAAAGTCTGGTCCGTCTACCTTGGGACTGTAGGAAGTGTAGCCTGATAAGGTTGTACCGACAAAGTCAACACCAGCTGCTACAGCTGCCACGCCTTCCTCAAAGGTACTGATGTCGGCCATCAGCAGTTGCTGCGGATATTTCTCCTTGACTTGGCGGATAAACTCCTCAATCTTCAAACCATCATAGCGTTCTCGCTGGGTGCAGTCCAGAGCGATGACCTCTATATCAAGGGCAGCCAACTCATCCACTTCCCGCATAGTCGCAGTGATAAAAGGCTCCTGTGGCGGATAGTCCCGTTTGATAATCCCGATAATCGGGAGCTCGGTTACTTCCTTAATCTCCTTGATGTCTCGCACGCTGTTGGCTCGAATACCAACTGCCCCACCTTCTTCAGCTGCCTTGACCAAGAGAGGGATGACCCCACCAGCCTCCGTATAGAGGGGCTCATGAGGCAGAGCTTGACAGGAAACGATAATGCCATCTTTGATTTTTGCAATTAATTGATCTTTGCTAATCTGTGACATAAATAATCTCTCCTTTTTCTATGTTTTCTCCGTTCTTTTATAATGTCATTATATACAAAAAATAAAGCGCTTTCAATAAGTTTTGTGATTTAGATTTTAGTTTCTAAAAACCGACTTCCTTTCTTAAAAGCTGAAACTACTTTCAGCCTTCGAAGTGTTTTTGAACAAAAAAGTTACAATATATTTTTAAACATTTATCATAAAAAGCCTGAGATTCTCATAATCTCAGGCTTGGTTTCTTTCTCAGTACTATCTGTTCTTACCAGTCTTTAAAAACTTCCAGCAAAGAAAGATGGTCAATCTTTGAGCCACAAAGCCAGTTGAAGACCCTATCATTGACATAGACATTCATGGCTTCATGCTCGTACTCTGGCATGAGATGGTGCTCCTTAGTACACTCCAGCCGATTGTAAATCGCAAACTGGGTAATCGGATAGCAAACATCGTCAGCCAGTCCCGTTATCATCCGCACGCTCCCTTGAATGCGGTGAGCCATATTTTTTACATCGATATAGGACAAGGTCTGGATAATCTCATCCTCTGTTTCGTGGAAAGGATCGTGGAATTTAAAATAACGAAAGAGCTCATCATAGGCCTCGCTGGTATTGCCAATCTCTAGCACCCGCCGAAAATCTGACAAGAAAGGATAGATAGATACTGTTTGCTTAATGCGCGGATTGAGAGCCGCTGCCACCAAAGCCAAGGCTCCGCCCTGAGAAGCCCCATAACTGGATAGATGCTCCTCGTCCACAAAGTCCAAACTCGCCACAATCTCAATCAAGCTGTAAATATCCAGATAGACATCCTTATAAAAGAGACGCTCTCGTCCATCCACTGCCCCACGGATAATCTGACCCTTGACCGTATTGCCCCTTACAGGCGCCCCTCCATCCAAGGAATAACCTGACTGGCCGCGTACATCCATGGATACGACACCATAGCCAGCAACCGTATAAGCTAGCATATCGGCCCAATCCCAGCCACGCCCCATATAACCGTGGAAATGAAAGATAATCGGAACTTTTTTACTAGATCTGGGAAGGACCATACGTGCATAGGTTCGCCCTTGATTCGTCCCCTCAAAAACTAGCTCATAGCAGGTCACCCCAGCAATTTGAAAATCTTTTTCAATCAGCTGATAGTCCGACAAATCACTCAGACTACGAATCTGCTGATCCCAAAAAGCATCAAAATCCGCTGGAACTTCATCTCTGCCTCTATAATCCTTTGCTTCTGCTAATAAATCTGGGTTGCGCATCTTATCCTCCAACACTATTATTTTTGTAAACCCTTACAAAAATAATAGCACAGCACCTTCCCTTTTTCAATCCTTTGCAATATTAAGAATTTAGTTTCTATTTCTAGAAAATCCTCCATCATATCTGAAACTAGTTTCAAAAATAGGTCGGAGAAGTTCCCTGACCTATTTTTTGAGATTACATTACTAAAAACAGCGTGGTTAAAAATTCCTTATTCAGTAAGTTCCCCATAAATTGTGAAATAAATAAACTCATAATCGTTCCAATAAAGCTCAAGCCTAAGCCAAAAAGAAATTTTGGCTTATTGAGGTACTTGATAATCAACTTCAAGAGTTTTTTGTTCATCCTTAAAACTCCAGACTTTTAAATTTTTTTATACTTAAGGTGTTCAAAACAAGACCATAGACTGCCGTTACCGTCACTGGCCCAACCAATCCAATCCAGATGTTTTCAACTGTCTGCGTAAACTGCTGGTAACCTGTTGGCAAGAGTGCTGCAATTGGGCCCCCTATTGCTGATAGAATCATCATTGTTACTGTCAATACAATGGCAATTGTCATAGTTGTCCCAGTCCCAAAACGTAAAGAGGCAAAGGCTGCTACAGAAATAGCTAAAACTCCTTTTAAGAATACTGTGAAAATACTAACCATCTCTAACAAAGTATAGTAAAGTGTATCCGATACAATTTGAGTTGTCCCAAACTCCATATGTACGACTCGTGTGTAATGAACAAGCAAAGAAGAAGCAAAAAATAATGCAAAATAAATAGAAAGAATAAGGAGAAGACTAAAATATTTTGAGAAGTAAATAGATTTTCTATCAATATCCTTGTAGAGAAACATCGTATGATCATCCGTTTCTCTCCTGAAAACAGAAATTGTCAAAAAGTATAGGGCTAAAGTCGGCAAAATCATCATATCCATCGAATTAAGCATCATATCTGCAAAGTCAATGTAGGCAACCTTACTACCATCCGCATTTGCAATTTGCATAAAATTAGACTCTCCAAAGAAAGAAGCCACTAAATAAACGAGTGGATAAAAACTAAAAGCAAGAAAAATTTTCGTTTCTTTTCGCTTCCAGACCGATTCAAATACTGCTGAAAAAATATTCTTCATCATTATCCTTTCATAAATACTTCCTTGAGATGATTTTCTTTGACATCAATCGATTCAATCATATCATTCTCTGCAAGAACCTTAAAGATTTCATTTAAAGTAGAGCGACTACTAGCTGTAGAAATGTCCAATAGCCTACCCTCAAGCATCACATCAGATGATAAGTAACTGTCTAGTAATGCAGTATTTGCGCTAGGATGTAGGTGAACAACTACACTTGGCTGCTCTTTCCCTTCAAACGAATCCACCAATTTCCCACCTTCAATATATACATATCGATTACACAAGGCCTCTAACTCACCTAACTGATGACTTGAAATCAACATAGAAATCTGACGTTCACTTGACCACTGTTTCAAAATATCAATTAATTTTTGAACACCAATAGGATCTAAGCCAACAAACGGCTCATCTAGAATTAGAAAATCAGGTTCTGCTACTAAAGCAATCGCTAAAGCTGTCCGTTGTTTCATCCCAAACGAGAAACCTTTCGGTTTACGGTTGCGAGCTTCCCAAAGTTCTACTAAACGAAGTGTTTTTTCGATATTTGGGTACAATTCCTGCTTCCCGTGTAATTTGAGATAAAATTTTAAATTATCCATCACAGACATTTCTGGGTAGAAAACTGGATCAATCATAATCCCAAAATCTTCCAACACATTATCTTTGCTATTAATATCAATACCTCTATATGTTATTGTCCCAGATGTTGGTCGTTGAGATTTTGCCATCATTTTCATCAAAGTCGATTTTCCGGCTCCATTCTTACCAATTAAACCAACAATTTCTCCTTTCCCAATTTCAAGAGAGACGTCTGATAGAGAATAAAAATCATTTCCTTTAAACTGTTTTGACAGATTTTCAATTTTAAGCATGTTTTACCCCCTTACTGGAAACCTTATTTGAAATAAAATGCGATGCTAATGACACTCCGTAAAATAGCAAACTAATAAACAAAATCTGTGAACCATCAAATAAGTTCAGTGCAATATCTAGTTGCATATCTTCATCTGATATCATATTCATCTGAGCAAACTCTATCCAAGTACCATTTGATGAGGTCAGATAAGCAAATAAAAGATACGCAGCCACTGATACAGTTGGTAAAACAAGAGCTGTCCAAAATTTCCATTCTCCTTTTTGAACTTTATAAACGATAAAATTCAAGAGTAAAGGAAGTGCATAAATAACTAATAAAACTAAAGGGACTGATAAAAAAGGTAGTAAGTAACTTGTAGCAAGTGCCAGCACTGCATAAATCACAACAGCAAGTAAAAGTAATAACATTTTTTCTCCTTAGATTAAATAATTGATTGATAAAGATTGTAAATCCAATGTCCACCGATAGCGTACTCCAAACCAAATTTTGTCGCCAAAATTGAAAATAGAATACCCAATGGGGTTCTGATGAGTAGATTGTCTATCATAGGATAGTTTAGATGAAGTAAAATACCGAATAACAATGACGCAATAATGATTGACCAAAGGCGGGAATAATTGTTTCTCAACACTTTATAGATGACAAATCGAAATAGAAACTCCTCGCACATGGAAATCACCATTTGATGAAAATACTCATCGCTTTTTAAAAAATAATGATTGACAAGAAAGATAAGCAAGGCAAGACATAGATAGGACTGCCAGTGAAAAACTACATCTGTTTCCTTTGAGTAGAGACCATATTTCAATGAGAAAGTATGAGGAATAAGCATAAAACCAATTGGCATAAAACAAATGAGGGCAATAAGATAAGACAACTGTAGCTGTTGGCTAAAACTTATAAATACGATAGAAGTTCCTAATGAATAGACTAGAAATGCTATACCAATTAAACTGATTGGTGTCATTAAAGATAGAAGATTATATTTCATCATGTTTCCTAAAATTCTATATGTTTAAATTTCTGTTTTCCTTTGATGTAAAAGAAGAGTATATAAAGAACTGATATTCCTACCGCAACTAAGCAAGCTAGTGGAAAATTCTCTTGGGACAAGTCTGCATAGCCGTTTGGAAACAAATAGTTAATCCCAATCAACACAGGAGCAACTGAGGCAGCTAGCGAAAAGAACACTCCCGTTAAAACTGTTTGAACCGTTTTTGAAGTCACCGAAATCATTACTACTAATAGTAGTGTAATCAGATTCAAACTAATAGTAGATAACAATGAAAAAATTGTCGAAAAAATATCTGGAACTTTTTCAGAAATAAAGTTAGCAGGAACAGCTCCTTGTGAGAATAATATACCGTAGTAAGATAGCACGCTTGTCATAACCGTTCCTAGTAGAAATAAAACATATACAACTAATAAACTGCCTAACTTCGCTTTAAAAATCTGTGAGCGATTGATGTCTTTGTATAGAAATAGAATCCCCGAATCAATTTCATCTTTAAAAACAGAGGATATAACGAGTGAGAATAATAAGTTAGGCAATATCAAACGATATTGAGTGCTAATGGTTGTAGCAAGAAACTCTGAAAAATTCCCTGCCAAACCTGTGCTCGTCCCGTCCATAAATTCTGTTAAAAGTGGAACTAATAAAGGAAGAAGTATAAAAATTAAAAATATTTTAACATCCCTTCTGCTAAAAACAGATTTAAATATTGCTTTAAATAGTGTCATTGTCATCTCCTGATTCACTTATTAATAAAATAGAGCTTAAATAACTTACATTAAGCTCCATTTTATTAATAGTTAATATAAAATTAACTATTAATAAAACTAAGACCTTCAATTGTATGCTACTTACTTAAATTGAATGACGGCCACGGGTATAGGTATAGCTGATAATACCGAGGTTAATGGTATTGCGTTTCGATACTTTTTTAATTTGTTTTGCCATTTTATGTCTCCTTTAATCTATTTTGTTCTTTTTAACCATGGCTTTGGATAAGATTGTTTCGTTATGAAGTCACTGTCTTCCAAAATCCAATGATTAGCTAACTGATGTTTCATGCGTTTTGTTCTCCAAATTCTTTATGTTATGTGAATTACTATCATTTAACGATAAATGTAAAACACGGATGCTTACATTTGAATGACAGTTTTTGATACACTGGTGTATAAATTGTCTGCCTCATGCCTCTTCTCCTTTTTCAAACCTATTTTAATTTTTCAAAAAAATCAAAATCCCTAAATGTACGATTGTATTTCAGAGTCATATCAAGTCCCTCTGTGATATCTGATACTGTAATTCTTGCAGTTGGAGAGAGATTTTTCAAAGTATAAACTCTAAGAATATTTCTTTTAACCGTAATCAAGTCTAACAAGTAGCCATTGATCCTTATCTCCACTTGTATAAGAGTATCGTATGACTGTCGAATGACCAATACATCTCGTACGCCACCTCTGTAAAAATTTGGTACATTATTGAATCGTTCGAGTATTACCACACAGTAATTTTTTGTATTTACTTCCACCAACTGATAGAGCTTAGCAAACTAAAAAATTTAAACATTTGCTTTTCCTTTCTGATGTCTTACTTACAAAAATAATTATATCAGCGCAACAAAAAATCACCAATGACAGAAATGTCACTTATTTTTTAACAAATAGATAGTAAAATCCGAACAAAACAAAAAACTTTCGGCAATTACTAATAAAAATACCAAAAGTTTTATTTTTCAAGACATTGATGTCACTATTCACAAACTATCGAATATATTTTTTTATATCTTCCTGCCATTCTCTATCAAGACTCGTTATCAATTCCTCATTTCCAAATATTTGAGCAACCATTTTCGCCTCTTGATACTTACGATTTGCCTCATTAAAATCACACTGAATATAATATTTCCACTCAACCATTAAAATTAATGGTTTCTTTTGAAAATCTCGGGTTCTATTCATAATATAATTTAACTTATCTACTGCCATCTTGAAATAGGAGAACTCTCCAACAAGCTCCAAACAGCACAGTGCTGCAAACAGAGCATCCCGCAATAAATATAAATCTTCCAATTCAGTTTCTTCTATTTGATGACATAGTTTTTTAAATAGAAGAACAATTTCTTCTTGCGTAGTTTCTTTTATAAATCCTGAATTCAATCCATCCATTAATGCACAGAGAAAATAAAGTCTTAATTTCAATAATGTACTAGTATGAAACGGTTCTATGTCGACTAGATTGTCAGAACTATTCTCCAACACACCTTGACCATATAATGAATTTTGGCCTGCCCGCACCTGCTCAATCGCCTGCAAGCAATCAATCATTATCTGCTCATCTCTTGGAAGATTGTCATAAAAGTCCTCAAAGATTTCATCAAAATACGCATCTTTTTGTTCTTGCAGTTCCTTATCCCCATAGTCAGGGTGATGAAGCAGAAAGTACTTGATTTCCTTATAACGCTCTGGCAACTCTTGATAGTCAGGCATGAGGATATAGGCTGGAATCTCCAATTTTTCTGCGATATGCTCCAGAGTTTTCAGAGTGGGATGAAACTCTCCTTTTTCGATACGTGCCAACTGGCGGACAGACAAACCAGATTCATCATCACAAAAGGCCGGACGGCTCAAACCCTTCTTTTTGCGTAACTCCTCTATTCTTTTACCAACATTATTCATCAACTAGAACCCTCATTATTGTTTGAAAAATAAATAATTTAATTACCAAACTTTTTTATTTTCTTATTATATCATAATTCCTCCAATCACGCCAAAAAAATAATTCCTCCAATCACGCCAAAAAAAGGTAGGATTTCTCCTACCTTGTGGTTGATAACTATATTATTTGCGACGTCCTGGACGTTCTGCATAGCCATAGTAAGCGTCAGCCATGATTTCTTCCATATCAGCTACCATTGGCAAGCGTGGGTTAGCTGGTGAACATTGGTCTTCATAAGCTAGAAGAGCAATTTCATGCAAGCTGTCCTTCCAAGTCTTCTCATCAATTCCGAATCCTTTGAAGTTCATTGTAATACCAACTGCTTCACCAAGGTCGTAAACAGCTTTGGCATATGCTTCAACCGCTTCTTCAGGAGTTGAGCATGGCAAGCCAAGCATACGAGCGATGTCTTGGAATTTTTCATCAGCTTTCCAGTAGTTGTACTTAGGCCAAGTCGTTGTCTTAGATGGACGAGTACCGTTGTAGCGGATAACGTATGGAAGTAAGATTGCATTGGTCCGTCCGTGAATAGTGTGGTGCACACCACCGATCTTGTGGGCCATTGAGTGGCTCATTCCAAGGAAGGCGTTGGCAAAGGCCATACCAGCCATTGTAGAAGCGTTGTGCATCTTTTCGCGAGCTTCTGGATCAGCTGTTTTCACAGATTTTTCCAAATATTTGAAGACTAATTTGATAGTTTGAAGGGCAATACCATCTGTGTAGTCGTTAGCAAAGTTAGAAGTATAGGCTTCAGTCGCGTGGGTCAATACGTCCATACCGGTATCTGCTGCGATAAATGCTGGAACAGTTTCTACCAAAGCAGGGTCAACAATCGCAATGGTTGGAGTCAAAGCATAGTCAGCAAGTGGGTATTTGCGGTTGTTTGCTTTATCAGAGATAACGGCAAATGGAGTCACTTCTGAACCTGTACCAGATGTTGTAGGGATACCGATATATTTAGCTTTCTTACCAAGTGATGGGAATTTGAAGGCACGTTTACGGATATCCATGAATTTTTGAACAAGGTCGCTGAAGTCAACTTCTGGCTGTTCGTAGAACATCCACATACCCTTAGCAGCGTCCATTGGAGAGCCACCACCGAGTGCGATGATTGTATCTGGTTCAAAGGCACGCATTTCTTCTGTACCACGACGGATAGTTGTAATATCTGGATCTGGCTCTACATCTGAGAAGACTTGGATTGTCACTTTGTTCTTACGGAGATTCAACTGGTCAATTACACGTTGAACAAAACCAAGTTTTTCGATGGACTTATCGGTAACAATCATAACGCGTTCAATATCTTCACATGTTTGAAGGTATTGGATAGAGTTGCGCTCGAAGTAAATTTTTGAAGGAACTTTAAACCATTGCATATTATTTCTACGTTTCCCTACTTTCTTGATGTTTAAGAGGTTAATAGCGCTAACGTTATCACCAACTGAGTTACGTCCGTATGAACCACATCCAAGTGTCAAGGATGGAATGAAGGCATTATATACATCCCCAATACCACCGAAAGTAGATGGAGAGTTCCAGATAATCCGCATAGCTTTGATTTCAGTACCAAAGCGTTTAGCAAGAGCTTCATCTTTTGTATGGATAGCAGCTGAGTGACCAAGTCCGTTAAATTCAACCATTTGACGAGCTTTTGTAAGACCGTCTTCTGTATCTTCAGCTTTCAAGACAGCAATAACTGGTGAAAGTTTTTCGCGAGTCAATGGCTCATTTGGACCTACTTCCGCACATTCTGCAGCCAGGATGTTTGTACCTTCTGGTACTTTGAAGCCTGCTTGTTCTGCAATCCATGCAGCTGGTTTCCCTACAATATTTGCATTTAGTTTAGCACCAGCACAGTTTTTGCTGTTTGCTTTAGCGCCAAAGCAGAATTCTTCCAGAAGGGCTTTTTCTTTTTTGTTTACAAAATAAGTGTGGTATGACTTGAATTCTTCTACAAATTCGTCATAAACTTCCTTGTCAATGATAACAGCTTGTTCAGATGCACAGACCATTCCATTGTCAAATGATTTAGACATAACAATGTCATGTGCTGCTTGACGAAGGTCTGCAGATTTTTCTACATAGGCAGGCACGTTTCCGGCACCAACCCCAAGAGCTGGTTTTCCGCATGAGTAAGCAGCCTTAACCATGGCATTCCCACCGGTCGCAAGGATCGTAGCAATACCATCGTGGTTCATAAGCGCACCTGTCGCTTCCATAGATGGTTGTGTAATCCATTGCACACAGTTTTCAGGAGCTCCTGCTGCAATCGCTGCGTCGCGTACGATTTGCGCTGCGTGAGCTGAAGATTCTTGTGCAGATGGGTGGAAAGCAAAGACGATTGGATTACGTGTCTTCAAAGCAATCAATGATTTGAAAATTGCTGTTGCAGTTGGGTTGGTCGTTGGAGTGATCCCGCAGACTACTCCGACAGGCTCTGCAATTTTAGTTAAGCCAGTAATCGGATCATCTTCAATGACACCAACAGTTTTAACTCCACGCATATTGTTGACAACGTGTTCGCAGGCAAAAAGGTTTTTTGTTGCCTTGTCTTCAAATACACCACGTCCAGTTTCTTCAACAGCATGTTGAGCAAGGATTCCGTGAGCATCCAAAGCAGCAACTGAAGCTTTTGCTACAATATAATCCACTTGCTCTTGGTTCAATTTTCTCATTTCTTCAAGAGCTACCAGACCTTTTTGAACAAGTTCATCAACATGCTTTTCAGCAGCCAATTTCTTTTCCTCAGGTGTTACAATTTTTTTATCCGCCATCATAGTCCTCCAATGGTTTCTTAGAAGGCTTGAAGAATCTTCAGCCTTTGTTAAAATTTTCACAATAACATTATACCTTATTTGCCTGTATTTGTAAACACTTTCAACAAAATTTCACATACTTTATTGGAAACTTTGTGAAGTAAATTATCACCCCCTCTAAATTCACGGTTTCCGCTTATCGCTTGTGAAATTTATTTTCTGTGTTTTTATTATTTCACATACTTCTTAAAATGTCGGAAAGCGCTTTCATACAGTGACTAAAGATAGCTCGGTTAATCCGAGCTATCTTTATGGTTTAACGTTTCCGGCCTCGGCTTGATCCAACGCTTGTTTAATCGTATTGGCATAGAGAAGTCCGCCTTCTTTCATTGATTCTGTATCTGAACCATAATGAACATAGTCTGTACCAGCCCAAATCTGCGGATTGTCTATAGCTACTTGATACCAGTCTGCCACATGAACAAAATCATACTTCTGGGCAAGCTCTAATTCGTACTGCCGCGTTTTAACCAGAATGCTATTGGAGTCTCCGGCCGTGCGTCCGTCATAAGGAGTTACCAGAATCAGAGTATGACCTTTTGGCAGGTTCTCAATATACTGGTTTAGCATCTCTTCATAATTGTCAACTGTATTAGTCCCCAAAGCCAATACAACATTTTTTAAAAGAAGATGATTAGAAATATCGTTTTGATACACTTCAAATCCCGAATTAAAATTCCGGCTGACGATAGCATCTAATTGAACATTCGGAATCACTTGTTGCAGCCATTCACTTGAGCGAAGGGCAACCGAATCCCCAATCATGGTTGTGCCTGCAGCTACATTATAATCTGTGGCTGTTGTTTGATCCACATGACTGCGAGTTGCCTGCATTTTCGTATCTGCCTGATTTAAAGCATTGACAATCAGGCTTTCCTCAAAGGCTCCGACAGATGGCGCTGTCACGGTGATAGAAAACAGAATAAGTGTCAGCGGAATGAAACTGTAGAAGACCGGCTTAGTAATAGATGATAAATCCATCTCGGTTCCCATAATCTTTGGTTGTCGTCCTGCCAGAGTAGGCTCCAAAATATAGAAAGAGAGAGCTGCAAAGCTGAAACTCAAAATTGTTGTCAACAGCACAGCCCAGCCATTGCTCATCAGCTGGGTAAAGATGATGTAAAAAGGCCAGTGGAAGAGATAGACGCCATAACTGGTATCTGCGATAAAGTTGACAAATTCGGGCTCCTTCACATCTGGCAATCTGTCGTGCAACATGCGGGTTGCTGCTATCATGACACAGGCCAGAAGCGTCGAAGCCATAAAACCAAATAAATAGGTCCACAAGCTGTCAAATTTCAAAATGAAACTGAGTAAGATAAGAATGGCAAAACTTCCGCCCAGAGCAGCTAATACTTGCTTGAGGTTGACAATTTTTTCCAGTTTCTTCATCTGAACGCCAACATTTCCGACTCCAGAAAAAGTCGCAAGTGCTGTCCCTGCAAAGAAAGGAAAAACATGAGTCAGACTTGAAAAATAAATATTAGAGTAGTTTTTGCTAACGAAAGCTCCAATAAACATAGAAAAGAAGCTGAGCAGAAAGAGAGCTGCTGAAGCGAGAGAAATCATCCCTCGATACTGAGCGACTGATTTGCTGAGCTTGCTAAGTCCCCAGGCAGCCAATCCCCATAAAACATAGTAGTGCACTTCTAGCGCCAAACTCCAAGTGTGAATCAGCAAATGCGGTACAAACTGACTTTCATAACTTCCGCCCGACAGCATTTCATAAAAATTGGTCACAAAGCCAAGAGCAGCCGCAATCTGAGTACCAATACCTGCTATAAAATCTCGACGAATCAACAAAGTAAAGGGCATGATGACCAAAATCATAAACCCTAGGGGAGGAACGATGCGATAAAAGCGCCGTTTCAGAAAGCCCAAAATGTCAATCGTCTTGTTCCGCGCAAACTCATCAATCAACAGCGAGGTAATCAAAAATCCTGAAAAAGTGAAAAAGATATCCACTCCAATAAAACCTCCAGGGAAGACACCCTGAAAGTAATGATAGAGTAAAACTAAGACCAGTCCAGTAATCCTGACCAGTGAAAACCATCTAATGCGCATTTTGATAAATCCCTTGCTTGAATGTCCCTTCGTAGATAACATTGCCTTCTGTCGTTAGTTTGCCTTTGCCATCGGCCTGGCCATTGACAAATTCGCCCTCATATTTCCAACCGGACTGTGAAGTAAAGGTACCCTTGCCGCTGAAAATACCATTTTTGAAGTTCCCTGTATAGCTGTCCCCATTTTTGAAAGCAAGAGTGCCTTGGCCGTTCATTTTCCCGTGGACAAGACTGCCTTCGTATTTGATATTTCCCTGATCCAGCGTCAGTACACCCTTGCTAGGAATATTTGATGTAAAAACTAGAATAGCTGACAGCACGATGACGGTCACTGCGGCTATTTCTAGATTTTGACGAGTCAGATAGACCTTGTATTTATCGTAAAATTCTTTTATTTTATCCATTTTTCACCCATTTAATCGCTCTAGCCAACTGTGGCAACCAGCCAAAATCAGTTCATAAGTTTCATCGAAATCGCCTGTGTACCAGGGATCCGGTACACCAAATTCGGCAAACTGGTAGATTTTATCCTGAAAATCTGCCGGCGCCATCCGCCGCAAATCGCGAATGTTGGACTCATCCATGCCGACAATATAGTCAAATTCTGCAAAATCCTGAGCTGAAATCTGCTGAGAAGTTTTTCCTTTATCATAAGAAATAGCATATTTCTTAAAAATTGCTTGGGTTCCTTGATGAATGGGATTGCCGTGCTCCCAATTAGACGTCGCCCGGCTTTCAATCTGCAGACCATCGGACAAACTTTTCATTACAAACTCTGCCATCGGACTGCGGCAGATATTTCCCAAACAAACAAATACAATTTTCTTCATAAGTCTATTATATCAAAATAAAAAGAAAACTGCGGTTCTTTCTCGATTATTCTGTAACAGCGGCGCCGAGAAATGAAAAACCACCACATTGGGCGGTAAGATACTAAAATTTAAAAAGAATACTTGTTTAAATCGAGGATTTCTTTTCCTCAGAAGGAAATACAAAACTTAATTGTGGCCATTTATCTTGCCAATTTTTCTTGCTGAGTCTTTGAGCATAGAGCTTTTTTCGCTCCTCATCCGCCAAAAAATGTGGCGTTGGTCGCACCTGAAATGCTCGAATATCCTCCAAACCATAGGGAGCAAAAAGTTCCAGTTTATCATTTGCTATCAAGCGCAGGCCGATGGCCGTACAGCGCTCAGGGTACTGAGTCATAGCATCTTTTGAGCAGCTATAAGGCTGGGTATTGGGACTATGGATGTGCATATAGACTTGATTTTTCAATTCCCAACGATAATCGGGAAAAGTTTCCCTTAGCTCCATTTCCAACTGCAAGGTTTGTTCATAAGAAATAGTCGGATCAAAGAAAATCACATCTACATCCGTGTTGGGGTCAAAGCCTGATTTGCCAGACAAGATATTCCAGATAAAATTTCTCACGCATCCAGCGGCTAGCCAAGAATCCTGAAGCTGTAGAGTGCGAATAATTTCCAAAATCCTTCGGATGTTCTGATCCTGACTAAGTCTCTCTAAAATTTCCTCGTCTGTCATCATTCCTCCAAATAAGGCGGGGGGTATCTATCGTTCTCCTACGCTATCATACTTAGCGAGCATATTGGGAACATATGTCTCAAGACTCTTACGAATATTGCCTCGAATAGCTGTATCCATCTGAGCGTTGATACTCGTGATAGCTACCTTAGTATCTCTAGCTATAACCTTAGCATTTGACTTAAAACTTTCTTTCAGCTGATCACGATCAGCATTTGCGACTCTGGCTTCTGCTAGAATTCGATTTCTCTCCATCATTCTATACATTTGCCTTAGAGCGTACTCGTACTCTACATCAGTATAATATTCATTGATTGGCACTTGCATAATCTCTCCTCAACTGATTATATTCTTCCTCTAAGTCATTGCGTTTCCGACGAAAAGCTTTCTCCCACTCATCTTCTTCCTCTTCCAAGTCGGCTCGCTTCCGTTTATAGGCTAATTCCGACTGCCATCGTAAATTTTCTATCTCAGAAAAGCAATCTCTCAAATCACTTGAGGAAGCAGAGAATCGTTTCAATGTTTGATACATCTTGTCGGCCTCTTCATCTACGGCTCTGTGTAATCGTTCAGAGCGTTCATCTAACTCCCGAAAACGAGTTTCAAAATTTTTCTTTTCAAGAAGGTGTTTCTCCTCAAACTCAATCAACTCCTTCTCTTTTCTGTCGACAGTTTCCCAACTTACATTTCTGCCTTCCATTGCTGAAACTCCTTAGCTAATTGCGCATCCGTTGTCAATACTTGATCAATAGCAGCCTGTAGCTGACTATCTAGCCGCTCAAAAGCTGCGGCCGAATCCGACATCTGAGCGTCAGTGTGATTAATCTCAGCTTCAAATGCATCTACATATTGTGCTCACGTCACACCTTGACTGGCAAAAATCGCTTCCACCTCATCAGCTGACAAAGCTGTATAGCTACCAAAATCAATCTTAGACCAGAGAGCCCCTATTTCTTCCTTGGCCACTTTAGCCAATGTAGCGACTTCATCTGCTCCAGTCCGCGCAGCGGCCACCATGTTCGATGACAAGATCTGACCTTGGGCCGCATCCAGATAAATCTCTTCTGAACTGCTGATGCGATTCGAAGCCCACTTGCCCTTCAGCTCTCGATAATGGGACATCCCGCGCAAACTGTTGGTATAGGCTCTAAAAACTCCACTAGTCAAAGGTTTGCCACCTTTACCATCAATCACTTGACCTGTTACGGGATCAAATACCCAATCATAAATGTTGTGACTATCTCCCTTGTAATCTACCCAATATATCCTAGTTAAATCGCTTTTGAAATTTAAAAGCTCTGGGATATTGCCATCGTTATAAACAACAACATTATCATGACGCTTACGATAATCGGCAAACATAGCTGGATTATTTTGAATATATTCTTTTTCTGCTTCTGAAAAATGGGAATACAAGAACCATGTGTTGAAAGTAGTAGTTGGAATGTGATATTTAGCGCCAATTTTAAGCATATAGGATCCCTGTGAGTAGCCGGTCAACTGACTAACCTCATATTTGGGGTTATCCATAATCTCCTTAACAAACTTGTCCGCCACCTCGTACTGGGGTGAAAGAGGTGATAAAGCAGTGAAAACATCACGCGAAAGCGGACCAAATTTATTAACCAGACTGTTAGGATCCGTCCCTGCTGCAACAACAGCAACGCTTTTATAATCCGGTTTGCCATTGATAATCGGTGCAACTGCCATACCATCAAACCCAGTTTCAGGGTCAGATTTGGTCGCAATGACTTGAAACTCTTGTTTGTCAACTTTGATTTCATTGACTTCCTTCAAAGCATCAAGAGCAGGATTTGGATCTGGTGAACTGACAACAACTGAGTAACCATTTCTTTTAGCAAAATCTGGAGCAACACTATATACATTTGGGTATTTGTTCAAATAATTTAACTCTTTATCAGTGTAAATATATGTCATTTTTTCTCTTTCTTCCCCATTGGAATAATAAACTACAACCTCAGAAACAGTTTCTCCTCTTCTTTTATTTAAAAATTTATCTTGCTCATTGGTAATAGAGCCATTATAATTTTGTGTCTCCTCTAAAGAATGTCCTATTCTATATTTTATTTCCTGTTTATCTGAAAATCGAATATCTACATCACAGGACCAAGATCCAGGTGGATAAGTATAATCAGGATTCGTTATCTTAATCTCCTCAATCCCCTCATAAGAATTCTTTAGTGCCTTGACAAGGCTCACTTCATACTCTCGGTTGCGGCGTTCTTCTTCTGTTTTTAATCTAAACATTTGCATACCTCCTAGTATCACTAATGCTATGCCAACTATGGACAAGATGAGCCATTTTGAAGTTCGTTTTTTCATCTGCTTTCTCCTTTATCTTTATTCTACTATAAATTATAACTAATTCACACTAAGATAAAGATATTCTTTGTTTTTAGGATCCGTCCCTGCTGCAACAACAGCAACGCTTTTATAATCCGGTTTACCATTGACAATCGGCGCAACTGCCATACCATCAAAACCTGTCTTAGGATCTGCCTTAGTCGCAATAACACGAAATTCCTGACCATCTGAAGTCGTAATGGTGTCGGTTTCGTTATTATTCTTTGGATTAGACGTCGCTAATTTCTGTTTATTCCGATCTGAAAAGTCTTTATTCACACTGTAGACAGCATAATCCTGATTCAAACCATTCAATTGTTCATCTGTATAATTAAACGACATTATACTTCTCCTCTCTCGCTATTAGAATAGATAACTAATATTTTGGATGAAGTTTTCCCCCTATGACTTTGAAGCCTCTCCCATTGCTGATCAATTTCTTCATCTGTCTTTCCTTTCATTACCCCTTCATAATTTTCTGAAAATTCTAAGCGATGATTGATTCCATATACGATTTTTTCTCCATCTTTAAATCTTATATCTACATCACAAGACCATGATTCTAAAATTTCCGTGAAATTAGGATTCGTTATCTTAACTTCCTCAATCCCCTCATAAGAATTCTTCAGTGCCTTGACAAGGCTTACTTCGTACTCCCGATTGCGGCGTTCTTCTTTAAATTTGCCAAGCATACTGAACAGCAATATACCTCCTGATGTGGTGATCGCCAAAAGTAAAACGATGAGCAGACTTTTACGGTCTTTTGTGAATCTATTTGTTGGCATTTTCTATATCCTCCTTTACCCCTATTATATTATAACTCCAAATCAGAATATCATGAAAAGGAATGACAGTCCATCATTCCTTCATATATTCATACCCTAAATGCTCATAAGCTTTACGAGTCGCCACGCGCCCAGTCCGAGTCCGCATGACAAAGCCTTTCTGAATCAGGTAAGGCTCATACATGTCCTCCACCGTTTCACGCTCCTCGGCGATATTGACCGAGAGAGTACCCAGCCCCACTGGACCGCCATCGTAGACCTCAATCATAGTCTTTAAAATCTTCTGGTCTACGTAGTCTAACCCTTCCTGATCCACGTCCAGCATGGTGAGGGCCTGATCGGTTATCTTATCATCAATCAGACCATTCCCCATAATCTGCGCATAGTCCCGCACCCGCTTGAGCAGACGGTTGGCAATCCGCGGTGTCCCTCGGCTGCGCAAGGCCAGTTCCTTAGCAGCCTCGTGGGTAATATCCATCTCAAAAATCTCTGCCGTCCGCTCGACAATTTCAGTCAAGTCGCCAGCTTCATAATACTCCATGTGACCAGTAATCCCAAAGCGAGCCCGCAGAGGATTGGACAGCATGCCTGCCCGAGTGGTCGCCCCAATCAGAGTGAAAGGCGGCAAATCCAGATGGACGCTACGGCTGGTCTCGCCTGAGCCAATCATAATGTCAATGTAAAAATCTTCCATGGCACTGTAAAGCACTTCCTCTACCGCCATTGGCAAGCGATGAATCTCATCTATAAAAAGAACATCACCTGGCTCCAAATCATTGAGAATCGCTACCAAGTCGCCAGCCTTTTCAATAACTGGACCTGAAGTCTGTTTGAGATTAACACCTAGTTCATTAGCAATGACAAAGGCCATTGTCGTCTTCCCTAGACCCGGGGGACCAAAAAGCAGGGTGTGGTCTAATGCCTCATCCCTCAGCTTAGCTGCTTCAATAAAAATCTTCAGCTGATCCTTGACCTTGTCTTGGCCGATATATTCTTGTAAATACTGAGGGCGAAGAGTGCGTTCCACCAATTCCTCATCACCCATCAATTCATTATCTAAAATTCTACTCATAGAACTATTATAGCAGAAAATAGAGCAGAAGAAGCAAATCTGACACGCGTCTGAACACAAAAAAAGACCGCCCGATTGGGTGGTCTTTTTGGGAGATTATTATGAAAAAGTCTTAGGATTTCTATCAAACAAAGTTAGGAGGTCCTCATTTGATGATATTAGTATAACGCGCTTATCTTAAAATTTGCTTAAAGAAAAATACGGCTCTATAATTTCTGTAGTGGGTAAATCCACCGCAGGGATTATGGAGCCTATTTTGTTGT
>NZ_JPEN01000097.1 GCF_000767835.1 Streptococcus sinensis
TCTTATCTCATTTTTCACTTAAAGCCTTGACAGACTTGACAAATGGTAGAAAAGAGCCAAAAACGCCTGCTTACGAAATTGTTTTTTCAATAAAAGCAATTTCGTAAACAAGCGTCTACCCTTTCATCATGATGATGAGTGTTCCCGCTAGGAAAGTTCCTAGCGGTAGACCAGAGCTAGACTAAGAGCATAAGAACTCCACCATCATAACACTCAACAAAATTGATAAAAATTATACTAATTCAATAATTGCCATTGGCGCAGCATCCCCACGGCGTGGTTCAGTCTTAAGAATACGAGTGTATCCACCATTGCGCTCAGCATAGCGAGGTGCCAATTCAGAGAATAATTTTTGAAGAGCTGTAGTTGTAGTGTATTTGTTAGTCTCTTCATTATAGTTTTCTGATGCAATTTCGTTACGTACAAAAGCTGCTGCTTGACGACGAGCATGCAAGTCACCACGTTTACCAAGAGTAATCATTTTTTCAACTGTTTTACGGATTTCTTTAGCACGAGCTTCAGTTGTTACGATTGATTCATTGATAATCAAGTCAGTAGTCAAATCGCGAAGCATTGCTTTACGTTGTGAGCTAGTGCGTCCTAGTTTACGGTAAGCCATGTATTCCTCCTTTATTTATCATTTCTTAACCCAAGACCAAGGTCGGCAAGTTTAACTTTAACTTCTTCAAGACTCTTGCGGCCCAAGTTACGAACTTTCATCATTTCAGGCTCTGATTTTTCTGTCAAATCAAAGACGGTATTGATACCTGCACGTTTGAGACAGTTGTAAGAGCGAACTGATAGATCCAATTCCTCAATAGTGCGTTCCAAAACACGATCATCTGATGTTTTTTCTGCTTCTTTCATGACATCAGTCGCAATAGCAACTTCTGTCAAGTTAGTGAACAGATTCAAATGTTCCGTTAAGATACGGGCTGAAAGTCCCAAAGCATCCTCTGGAATAATGGTTCCATTCGTCAAAATTTCAAGGGTTAGTTTGTCAAAACCATCGTTGCTACCAACACGAGCTGGCTCAACTTGGTAATTAACTTTTGTCACAGGCGTGTAGATAGAATCCACCGCAAGTGTGCCCACTGGAGCATCATCTTTTTTATTTTCGTCAGCTGGTACATAACCACGACCGCTATTTACAGCCATTTTTGCTTTAAAGCTAGCACCTTCACTAATTGTAAAGAGATAATGATCAGGGTTTATAATTTCGATATCACTGTCTGTCAAAATATCCCCAGCAGTCACTGCTGCAGGTCCTTCAACATCCAACTCAATCATCTTTTCGTCTTGGACGTAAGATTTTACAGCAATCCCTTTGATGTTCAGAATAATCTGCATCACATCTTCACGGACCCCAGAAATCGTATCAAACTCGTGCAATACCCCTTCAATATTGATAGAAGTCACTGCTGCACCTGGAAGTGAGGCGAGAAGTACACGACGAAGAGAATTTCCAAGTGTTGTACCATAACCGCGTTCTAATGGTTCTACTACAAACTTGCCATAGTTTTTATTTTCATCAATTTTTGTTATATTTGGTTTTTCAAACTCAATCATTTATTATACTCCCTCTTAAACGAAAAGCAGTGTAATTGTTTGTGATTATACACGGCGACGTTTTGGAGGACGAGCACCATTGTGTGGTACAGGAGTCACATCACGAATTGCTGTTACTTCAAGACCAGCGGCAGCAAGAGCACGAATAGCTGACTCACGACCAGAACCTGGACCCTTAACAGTAACTTCAACTGATTTAAGACCGTGTTCTTGTGCAGATTTAGCAGCAGCTTCAGAAGCCATTTGGGCAGCAAATGGTGTAGATTTACGAGAACCTTTGAAACCAAGAGCACCAGCTGATGACCAAGAAATTGCATTACCATGCACATCAGTAATCATAACAATAGTGTTATTAAATGTAGCGTGAATATGAGCAATACCAGATTCGATATTCTTTTTCACACGACGTTTACGTGTTGGTTTAGCCAAGACTTTTTACCTCCTTATATTATTTTTTCTTACCTGCAATCGCAACGGCTTTCCCTTTACGAGTACGAGCATTGTTCTTAGTGTTTTGTCCACGGACAGGAAGTCCACGACGGTGACGGATACCACGGTATGAACCGATTTCCATCAAACGCTTGATGTTCAGGTTTACTTCACGACGAAGGTCACCTTCAACCTTGATTGCATCCACTTCACGACGGATTGCGTCTTCCTGATCAGATGTCAGATCTTTGACACGGATGTCTTCTGAGATTCCAGCAGCAGCCAAAATTTTCTTAGAAGTTGGAAGTCCGATACCGTACACGTAAGTAAGTGAAACGACTACACGTTTGTCATTTGGAATGTCAACTCCAGCAATACGAGCCATTTTTTCTCCTTTCTATCTTATCCTTGACGTTGTTTGTGTTTTGGATTTGCTGGGCAAATTACCATAACACGACCATTACGACGAATAACTTTGCAGTATTCGCAAATTGGTTTGACCGATGGTCTTACTTTCATTTCTTATCCCTCCAAGTTTTTCGATTATTTAAAGCGGTAAGTGATCCGTCCACGTGTCAAATCATAAGGACTCATCTCGACAGTAACACGATCTCCCGCTAAAATACGAATATAGTTTTTACGAATTTTACCAGAAACTGTTGCTAAAATCTGATGTCCATTTTCAAGTTCAACCGTAAACATTGCGTTCGGCATCGTATCAACTACTTTGCCTTCAACTTCAATCACATCGTCTTTTGCCACGCAAAAGCACCTCCCTAAATTTCGATAGATTCCTCTGAGCACAGAGGTAACAATTATAAGTCAGACTAACTCATTGTATCACTACTTGTCAAATATTGCAAGCAGGAAAAACGCTTTATTTCAAATTTGACAAGACTTTTTCGATATCTGAGAAAACAGCTTCAATCTCTTGATTCCCCTGAATATCGTGGACCAGTCCTTGGGCGCGGTAATGATCAATAATTGGTTGTCCTTGAGCAATGTTGACATCCAAACGACGTTTCACGGTTTCAGGTTTGTCGTCTTCACGTTGGTAATAGTCTTCTTCTTTGTAATCCACCGGTGGATTGAATACTTTATGGAAAGTTTCGCCTGTTTCGCGGTGGATAATCCGACCGCTCAAACGTTCTAGCAAGCTATCTGGATTCACTTCGATATTGATCACGCCTTCCAGCTGGATACCGAGCTCAGCAAGGATTTGATCCAAAGCATGAGCTTGATCAATTGTCCGTGGATAACCGTCCAACAAGAAACCAGTTTCTTTAATATCATCTTGTGCCAAGCGCTCTTTCACGATTCCGTTTGTCACTTCATCTGGCACCAACTCGCCTTTAGAAATGTAGGATTTCGCCAATACACCCATTTCTGTCTCATTAGCCATAGCAGCACGGAACATATCCCCTGTTGAAATATGCGCAACATGGAATTGTTCTACGATCTTAGCTGCTTGAGTTCCCTTGCCTGCCCCTGGCAAGCCCATAATCAAAAGATTCATGATCTGTCTCCTTTTTTGTTTTTAAAGCAATCTATTAAAGCACTTAATAAACTTTTTTAAAAACAAAATAGAAGGTTGACTAGGTCAACCTATTTCTATTCTGTTGTAGTATCCATAAATCCGACATACTTGCGCTTCAGAAGATAGCCTTCCAACTGTTTCATTCCTTCAATACCAGTTGAAATAATGATAAGAAGACTAGTTCCTCCAAGAGCAACCGCATCGGTCAGGCCGAAAAGGTCTTTGGCTAGGATTGGAATAATCGTTACAAATCCTAGGAAGAGAGAGCCAACTGTTGCCAATCGGCGAAGCAGCTTAGACATATAATCTTCAGTCCCTTTACCTGGCCGAACACCTGGGATGTAGGCTCCGCTCTTTTGCAAATTCTCTGCTGTCTTTTCAGGATTAATCTGTACAAATGTATAAAAGAACGTAAAGAGAATAATTAAGAAAGCATACATAAACATACCACTGATGGTAGTAGTCGCAAGAAGCGACTGGGCTGTCCGAACCCAACCAGCATCATAACCCATGGCACTTACAAATTGGAAGATGGCTGCCGGAGCAGCTGTAATCGAACTTGCAAAGATAACCGGAATCACTCCAGCAGGATTGACTTTCAATGGTAAGTAAGAACTGGATGGTGCCCCTTTTGCAATTTTTGTATATTGAATCGGGATCTTGTATTCAGCTTGCTGCACAAATGTTGTAAAGTAGATAATAATCAAAACTGCAACAATCAAAATCCCTACAAAAATCGATGATGAAGTCAGCCGTTCACTTGGAACATTGACAAAATAATCTTCATAGATTCCCTTAATCATTCCAGGAATTCCTGACACAATCCCTGCAAAGATAATCATGGATACACCGTTCCCATAACCCTTATCGGTAATTTGCTCACCAAGCCAGGTCACAATCATTGAACCTGTCGTAAGCAGTGCCCCAATTAAGAGATAGGTTTGCCAGTTTGGTGTTGCTACCAACTTGGTCCGTGATAGGGTTGCAAATCCGGCGGTTATCCCAATAGATTGAACAAAAGCCAAGATTAAAGAGATATAGCGGGTTGCCTGATTAAGCTTTCTCCGTCCCACTTCTCCTTGCTTGCCCCACTCCACAAATTTTGGAAGCAAGTCCATTTGCAAGAGTTGCACCACAATTGAAGCTGTGATGTACGGACTAACACCGAGTGCGAAAACAGAGAAATTTCTCATCGCATTCCCAGAAACCAAGCTAAGCATATTTAAGAAAGGCAAATCGCTCAGACTGTTCAAAGCTTTAGCATTAATTCCTGGAACGGTTATGGTTGTACCAATACGGAAAACTAAGATGATGAAAATGGTGAACAAAATCTTAGACCGTACTTGTTTTATTTTAAATGCGTCTTTTAATAGCTTGAAAAACATAGGTCACCTCTCTTAGATGACTTCGACTGAACCACCTTTAGCAGTGATAGCTTCTTCAGCTGATTTAGAGAATTTAGCTGCTTTAACAGTCAACTTCTTAGTCAATTCTCCGTTGCCAAGAATCTTAACACCAGATTTTTCAGCTTTTACAATACCTGCTTCGATGAGAACCACTGGAGTTACTTCTGCACCATCTTCAAAAATATTTAATTGGTCAAGGTTAACAATCGCATATTCCTTGCGGTTTACATTCAAGAAACCACGTTTTGGTACACGACGGAACAATGGAGTTTGTCCACCTTCAAAACCAAGACGAACACCGCCACCGCTACGAGCTTTTTGACCTTTTTGACCGCGGCCAGATGTTTTACCGTTACCTGATGATGTACCGCGACCTACACGGTTGCGAACTTTACGTGAACCTGCAGCAGGTTGTAATTCATGAAGTTTCATTATATTATTTCTCCTCTTTTGTAAAATGCTAGCGCTCATATAGGAGAAAAGGTGTCTCCTATATAAACTCGCCTATACATATATTTAGTTTTAGGGGCTGAGAAAGTTCTCAAATCCCCTAATGTATCTTAATAAAAGTTATTCAGCTAACCAGCCTACTTAACTTCTTCAACAGTTACCAAGTGAGATACAGCAGTAATCATACCGCGTACTGCTGGGTTATCTTCTTTGATAACTGAGCTGTTCAATTTGCCAAGTCCAAGTGCTACAACAGTTTTACGTTGTGACGGAATGCGTCCGATTGGAGACTTAGTCAAAGTAATTTTAATTTGAGCCATGAGTTCCCCTTTCTTAAGCCAAGTCAGAAACTGAAATACCACGAAGAGCAGCAACTTCTTCAGCGCGTTTAAGTTGTTTCAAACCTTCAACAGTTGCGCGAACGATGTTGACTGGAGTGTTTGAACCAAGTGATTTAGATGTAATATCTGCCACACCTGCCAATTCGATGACGGCACGAACAGCACCACCAGCAGCAACTCCAGAACCTTCAACAGCTGGCTTAAGCAATACTTTCGCTCCACCAAATTCTGAAAGAACTTCGTGAGGAATAGTTGTACCAACCATTGGAACTTCGATCAAGTTTTTCTTCGCATCTTCAACTGCTTTACGGATAGCTTCTGGTACTTCTTGAGCTTTACCAGTACCGAAACCAACACGGCCGTTGCGATCACCAACTACTACAAGAGCTGCAAAACGAAGACGACGTCCACCTTTAACAACTTTAGTAACACGGTTGACAGCAACTAAGCGTTCTTCAAGTTCAACTGCATTGTCTTTAAATGCCATTTTCTAGTGTCCTCCCTATTAGAATTTCAATCCGTTTTCACGAGCTGCATCAGCCAAAGCTTTTACACGTCCGTGATAGAGATATCCACCGCGGTCAAACACCACTTCAGAAATACCTTTAGCAACTGCACGTTCTGCAACGAGTTTACCTACAACAACGGCTTGTTCAGTTTTAGTTCCTTTTGAAACTTCTTTGTCAAGAGTTGAAGCGCTTGCGAGCGTTACACCCGCTACGTCATCAATCACTTGAGCGTAGATGCCTGTATTAGAACGGAATACGTTCAAACGTGGGCGATCAGCAGTTCCAGAGAGTTTTCCGCGAACGCGACGGTGGCGTTTTTGGCGGACTTTATTTTTATCTGGTTTCGTAATCACAATTTTCACCTCTTATTATTATTGACGTGCTTCAGCACAAAATTGGAAAATATATTGGCCGGCTGAGAAAATCAGCCAATCAATATTATTTACCAGTTTTACCTTCTTTACGGCGAACGAATTCACCAACGTAACGGATACCTTTACCTTTGTATGGCTCTGGTGCACGAAGGCTACGTACATAAGCAGCTGTTTGACCAACCGCTTCTTTTGAAATTCCGCTGATAACGATAGTCGTCGGGTTTGGAAGTTCAAAAGTAATTCCTTCAGGAGCTTCTACTTCGTCTGGATGAGATTTACCAACTGAAAGCACAAGCTTTTTGCCTTGAAGTTGAGCACGGTAACCAACCCCACGCATTTCAAGTTCTTTCTTGAATCCTTCTGATACACCAACAACCATGTTGTTCAAAAGGGCACGAGTTGTTCCGTGGATTGTTTTCATTTCTTTTGAATCGTTTGGACGGTGAAGAGTTACTTCAGTTCCTTCCACACGGATTTCAATATCTTTTGAGAACTCACGAGTCAGTTCTCCTTTAGGTCCTTTTAGAGTTACAACGTTGTCATTGTTAGTGAGTTCAACACCAGCAGGCAACACGATAACTTTATTACCAATACGTGACATGTATATTTTCTCCTGTTAGATTGTCAGGCCGCAAGCGACCAGTTTTCACGGGGGTTAAAGATACTTATTGTGTTCAATAGCTAAATTGAACACGCTCTAAGAACTGTGCAAAATAGATAAGTTGGCTGGTTTGTAAACAAACTGCTCCAACTTCCTAATTTTGCTTTGTTCTTTACGAGCTTTGTATCTTAATTAGAGTTCGAGCTAAGAATTTGGTGAAAAAGATAAGTTTGTCTTGGAGCATCGCTCCTACTACAAACTTCCTATTTTCACTGCATTCTTTTAACGCTCTCACATCATAAACTACCAAACGTAAGCGATAACTTCTCCACCAACATTCTTTTGGCGTGCTTCTTTATCAGTCAGCAAACCTTCAGATGTTGAAAGGATAGCAATTCCAAGTCCGTTCAAGACTTTTGGAAGGTCTTCGCGTTTCTTGTAAACACGCAGACCTGGTTTTGAAACACGTTTCAAACCAGTGATAACTTTTTCACCATTTTGTCCGTATTTAAGGAATACACGGATGATGCCTTGTTTGTCATCTTCGATGATTTCAACGTTTTTCACAAAACCTTCACGCTTCAGGATTTCAGCAATCCCTTTTTTGATATTTGATGCAGGCACTTCAAGTACTTCGTGGTTCGCTTGGTTAGCGTTACGGATACGAGTCAAAAAGTCTGCAATTGGGTCAGTCATAACCATTTTATATTTCTCCTCTTACTAGTAGTTTGCAAGTCGCACTTGCTAGTTAATACATGATACAAAGAGCGTAACAGCGCGAGCAAAAATAGGCAATTTGATGCAGGAGCGATGCTCCAAAGCAAATTGGTCTTTTTTGCCAAAGCTGTAGCTCGTGTTCAAATTGGCAAACCCAACTGAACTCGGGCTAAACTCTGTTTGAAAAAGATACAATCGTTTTAACTCATGGAGTCTTTAACAATTTTCCTATTTTCACTTGGAATTTTGACGCCCTTGATATCTTAAATTACCAAGATGCTTTGGTAACGCCAGGAATTTGTCCTTTGTATGCTAATTCACGGAAGCAAACACGGCACAATTTAAATTTGCGGTATACTGAATGTGGACGGCCACATTTTTCGCAACGAGTGTAAGCTTGCGTAGAGAACTTCGCTGGGCGTTTGTTCTTAGCAATCATTGATTTTTTAGCCATTTGTTTTACCTCCTATATTATTTTGCAAAAGGCATTCCAAGGCCTTTAAGCAATTCGCGTGACTCTTCGTCAGTGTTAGCAGTTGTTACGATAACGATATCAAGACCACGAGTCTTATCAACGTCATCAAAGTTGATTTCTGGGAAGATCAACTGTTCTTTCACACCAAGTGTGTAATTTCCGCGTCCATCAAATGATTTTGTTGGAACACCGTGGAAGTCACGCACACGTGGAAGTGATACAGTAACCAATTTATCCAAGAATTCATACATACGTTCGCCACGAAGGGTTACTTTCGCACCAATCGCTACACCTTCACGAAGACGGAAGCCGGCGATTGATTTTTTAGCTTTAGTGATCAGTGGTTTTTGACCTGAGATAAGAGCAAGCTCTTCAGCAGCTTTTTCAAGGTTTTTAGCGTTTGATACAGCGTCACCGACACCCATGTTCAAAACGATTTTATCCACTTTTGGCACAGCCATAACAGATGAGTAGTTGAACTTTTCAGTCAGAGCAGGAACTACTTCTTTAAGATATTTTTCTTTTAAACGATTTGCCATTATACTTCTCCTTTCCTTCGTGATTAGTCAAGCACTTCGCCTGATTTTTTATTGTAGCGAACTTTTTTGCCATCTACAAATTTGTAACCAACGCGTCCTGCAACACCATTCTTGTCAAGAACTTGAACGTTTGACACATGGATTGGTGCTTCTTTTTCAACGATAGCACCTTGAGGGTTTTCGCTATTTGGTTTTTGGTGCTTCTTAACAAGGTTAACACCTTCAACAACAACTTTGTTTACTTTTGGAAGAGCTGCAACAACAAGTGCTTCAACACCCTTGTCCTTACCAGCAATTACGCGAACTTTGTCGCCTTTTTTTACAAACATTCTTAGGTTTCTCCTTTAATTTCTTACGCCCATGAGGGCACCCTGGAAATCTTCCAGGGGACTTGTTTGATTTTTTTGATTAAAGTACTTCTGGAGCCAAAGATACGATCTTCATGAAGCCGCCGTCACGCAATTCACGAGCAACTGGGCCGAAGATACGAGTTCCGCGAGGAGTTTTGTCTTCACGGATGATGACTGCAGCGTTTTCGTCGAATTTGATGTATGAACCATCTTTACGACGAGCACCTGATTTAGTACGAACGATAACCGCTTTTACAACGTCACCTTTTTTAACTGCACCACCAGGAGTAGCTTGTTTTACAGATGCCACAATAACATCACCGATGTTCGCAAATTTACGTTTAGAACCACCAAGAACTTTGATAGTCAAGATTTCGCGTGCACCGCTGTTGTCTGCGACTTTCAAACGAGTTTCTGTTTGAATCATTTCAGTTTTCTCCTTTCAGGCTTGATTAGATGATAACCGCTTCTTCAACAACTTCTACAAGACGGAAACGTTTTGTAGATGAAAGCGGACGAGTTTCCATGATACGTACGATATCGCCTTCTTTGGCAACATTGTTTTCATCATGTGCTTTGTACTTCTTAGAGTAGTTAATACGCTTACCATAGACTGGGTGGTTACGTTTTGTTTCAACTACAACTGTGATTGTCTTATCCATCTTGTCAGAAACGACGCGTCCGACAAGAGTTTTACGTTGATTACGTTCCATTTAGAATTTCTCCTTTCCCAAGTCTATTATTTAACTTCTGATTGAACAGTTTTGATACGTGCGATTTGTTTTTTCACTTCTTTCAAACGCGCTGTCTGCTCCAACTGACCAGTAGCGGCTTGAAAACGAAGGTCAAACAATTCTTTCTTCAATTCATTTTCACGCTTCGCGAGTTCTTCTTGAGAAAGACCACGAAGTTCTTTAACAAAATCTTGAATTTCTTTAAGTTTCATGCCTTCTCCTTATTCTGCTTCACGCTTTACGAATTTACATTTAACTGGTAATTTGTGGCTTGCAAGACGAAGAGCTTCACGAGCGATTTCTTCTGATACGCCAGCGATTTCAAACATCACTTTGCCACGTTTAACTGGTGCTACCCAACCTTCTGGAGCCCCTTTACCAGATCCCATCCGTACACCGATTGCTTTTGCAGTGTATGATTTGTGTGGGAAGATTTTGATCCAAACTTTACCACCACGTTTCATGTAACGAGTCATAGCGATACGGGCAGCTTCGATTTGACGGTTAGTGATCCAGTGGCTAGTAGTTGCTTGGAGACCATATTCTCCAAATGTTACTTCTTTACCACCTTTAGCTTCACCACGCATTTTTCCGCGGAATTCGCGACGGTGTTTAACACGTTTAGGTACTAACATTGGTTATTTACCTCCTTTAGTGTTTTTACGAGCTGGAAGAACTTCTCCACGGTAGATCCATACTTTAACACCAAGTTTACCGTAAGTAGTATCAGCTTCTTCCCAAGCGTAATCGATATCCGCACGAAGGGTGTGAAGTGGAACAGTTCCTTCAGAGTATCCTTCGCTACGAGCGATATCTGCACCGTTCAAACGACCTGATACTTGAGTTTTGATTCCTTTAGCTCCTGCACGCATTGCACGTTGGATTGCTTGTTTTTGAGCACGACGGAAAGCAACACGTTGCTCCAATTGACGAGCAATTCCTTCACCAACAAGGTGAGCATCCAAATCTGGTGATTTGATCTCGATAATGTTGATGTGGACTTGTTTACCAGTCAATTTGTTAAGTTTCACACGAAGTGCATCAACGTTTGCTCCACCTTTACCGATAACCATACCTGGTTTAGCAGTGTGAAGTGAAACGTTAACTTTGTTTACTGCGCGTTCGATTTCGATAGTTGAAACAGCTGCGTCAGCCAATTCTTTTTGAACGAATTTACGGATTGCAAGATCTTCATGAAGGTAATCCGCGTATTCTTTTTCAGCATACCATTTGGCATCCCAATCACGGATGATGCCGACACGCATACCAATTGGATGTACTTTTTGACCCACGATTTTACCTCCTTATTTTTCTGCAACAACCACTGTAATGTGGCTAGTGCGTTTGTTGATTGGTGAAGCTGAACCTTTTGCACGTGGACGGAAACGTTTCATAGTTGGTCCTTCGTTTGCGAAAGCTTCAGATACTACCAAGTTAGCTTTTTCCAAACCAAAGTTATTTTCAGCATTAGCGATTGCAGAATTCAATACTTTTTCGATAATGCCAGCAGCTTTGTTTGGAGTGAATTTCAAGATTGCGATTGCGTCAGCGACGTTTTTACCACGGATGTTGTCAAGAACTAGACGAGTTTTACGAGGTGAAACACGCACTGTACGAGCCATTGCTTTAGCTGAAGTAATTTCTGCCATTTATGTTCTCCTTATTTTCTACGTGTTTTCTTGTCGTCTGCAGCGTGACCTTTGTAAGTACGAGTTGGTGCAAATTCACCAAGCTTGTGACCTACCATGTCTTCTTGGATGTAAACAGGTACGTGTTTACGTCCGTCATAGACTGCGATTGTGTAACCGATGAAACTTGGGAAAATCGTTGAACGACGTGACCAAGTTTTGATAACTTTTTTCTTTTCGTCGTTAGCTTGAGCTTCAACTTTTTTCATCAAATGCTCATCGACGAAAGGTCCTTTTTTAAGACTGCGTCCCATTTTTATGTTTTCTCCTTTAAAATAAGTACCACAGCGGCCTGCGCTGCTAAGCAGCGCTACCGAGCTGGCGGATAGATTGTTTTAGATTATTTCTCGTTGCGACGACGAACGATAAGTTTGTCAGATTTCGCTTTCTTGTTACGAGTTTTAAGACCAAGAGCAGGTTTGCCCCATGGAGTAGATGGTGCTTTACGACCAACTGGTGCTTTACCTTCACCACCACCGTGTGGGTGATCGTTAGGGTTCATTACAGAACCGCGAACTGTTGGACGGATACCTTTCCAACGGCTACGTCCTGCTTTACCAAGATTCACCAAGCCATGTTGTTCATTTCCGACAACACCAACTGTAGCGCGGCAAGTGCCAAGAATCATACGAACTTCGCCTGATTGAAGACGAACAAGAGTGTATTTACCTTCTTGACCCAATACTTGAGCAGAAGCTCCAGCAGCACGGACCAACTCACCACCACGACCTGGTTTCAACTCAATGTTGTGAACCAAAGTACCAACTGGGATGTTAGCAAGCGGAAGTGCGTTACCGATCTTGATATCTGCTTCAGGACCTGAAACGATGCGTTGACCTACTTCAAGACCTTTAGGAGCGATGATGTATGCTTTCACACCGTCAGTGTAGTGTACCAAAGCGATGTTTGCTGAACGGTTTGGATCGTACTCGATAGTTTTAACTACTGCTTCAACAGCATCTTTGTTACGTTTGAAGTCAATCAAACGGTAGTGACGTTTGTGGCCGCCACCTTGGTGACGAACAGTGATGCGTCCGTTGTTGTTACGACCAGCTTTGTTCTTAAGTGAAACGAGCAAAGATTTTTCTGGAGTGCTAGTAGTGATTTCAGCGAAATCCAAAGAAGTCATATTACGGCGACCGTTTGTTGTTGGTTTATAAACACGAATTCCCACGATATTTCCTCCTTAGATTATTCTGCTTCAACAGCTCCGAACAACTCGATTGCTTTTGAATCTGCTGTCAGAGTGATGATAGCTTTTTTAGTTTTGTTAGTAAAACCAGTGTAACGTCCAACGCGTTTAGCTTTAGGTTTTACGTTGATAGTGTTGACATTAGCAACTTTAACTCCTTCAAAAGCAGCTTCAACAGCTTGCTTGATCAAAAGTTTGTGAGCGCGAGTGTCTACTTCAAATACGTATTTGCCTGCTTCAAGCTGAGCCATTGAGCTTTCAGTGATCACAGGTTTTTTGATAACGTCATACAAATTCATTATGCAAGAACCTCCTCGATTTTAGAGATAGCTGCTTGAGTAACAAGAAGTTTGTCGCTGTTTGCGATGTCAAGAACACTTGCAGATGTTGCTGTTGTAACTTTAACGTTTGGAAGGTTGCGTGCTGAAAGTGCAGCAAATTCATTTCCTTCTTCAAGAACAACAAGTACTTTTGTGCCGATGCTCAATGCTGCAAGCACTTTTGCAAACTCAGCAGTTTTTGGAGCTGTAAATGAAAGGCTGTCTACAGCTACGAATTTGTTTTCAGCAACTTTTTCAGAGTAAACTGATTTAAGTGCCAATCTACGAACTTTACGTGGAAGTTTGTAAGCATATGAACGAGGAGTTGGACCGAAGACGATACCACCACCACGCCATTGTGGAGAGCGGATAGAACCTTGACGCGCACGTCCAGTTCCTTTTTGACGCCATGGTTTGCGTCCGCCGCCTGATACTGCAGAACGATTTTTAACAGCGTGAGTTCCTTGACGAAGACTAGCACGTTGGCTGACGATAACGTCAAAGACAACAGCTTCGTTTGGCTCAATACCAAAGATTGCGTCATTAAGAACTACTTCACCAGCTTCTTTACCAGTTTGGTCAAATAATTTTACGTTTGCCATTGTGACTGATTTCCCCTTTCTTTATTATTTACCAGCTTTAACTGCTGACTTGATAGTGATAAGAGATTTCTTAGCACCTGGTACGTTACCTTTAATCAGGATAACGTTCTTCTCTGGAACAACCTGTACGATTTCAAGGTTTTGAATCGTTACGCGGTTGCCACCCATACGTCCAGCCAAGCGTTTGTTTTTGAAAACGCGGTTTGGCGCAACTGGTCCCATTGAACCAGGACGACGGTGGTAGCGTGAACCGTGAGCCATTGGGCCGCGAGATTGGCCGTGGCGCTTGATAACACCTTGGAAACCTTTACCTTTTGAAGTTCCTGTTACATCAACAACATCACCAGCTTCGAATGTATCGACAGTGATTTCTGCTCCAACTTCCAAGCCTTCAATGTTTTTGAATTCACGAATGAAGCGCTTAGGAGCTGTGTTAGCTTTCGCTACATGGCCTTTGGCAGGTTTGTTGCTCAATACATCACGAAGGTCATCGAAACCAACTTGAACTGCGTTGTAACCGTCTGTTTCAACTGTTTTAACTTGAAGAACCACGTTTGGAGTTGCTTCAACAACAGTTACAGGGATTAATTCGCCAGCTTCAGTGAAGATTTGAGTCATTCCCACTTTTTTCCCTAAGATTCCTTTTGTCATGAGAAAATGTTTCCTTTTCTAAAATTTTGTTTAAAAAGTTTTTAACGAGCGTTTTTCATGCTCAAGATATCAAGCTTTGGATTAAAGTTTGATTTCTACGTTCACACCACTTGGAAGATCCAATTTCATCAAAGCGTCAACTGTTTTTTGAGTTGGGTTGATGATGTCGATCAAGCGTTTGTGAGTACGCATTTCAAATTGTTCGCGAGAATCTTTGTATTTGTGAGTCGCACGAATGATTGTGTAGAGGCTACGCTCAGTTGGAAGTGGGATTGGGCCCGCAACTTCAGCACCTGTACGTGCGGCAGTTTCTACGATTTTTGCAGCCGCTGTATCAAGTGTACGATGTTCGTAAGCTTTCAAACGGATGCGGATTTTTTTGTTTGCCATCTTTTTTCTCCTTTTCGTCTATTTAAGATAATAGGCTAGCTCCACAAGAAAACCGACAGGTGGTTGCGTGGCAATGCAACCGAGCGTGTCGCAACCTCTTGCATCAAAGCTAAAGACTGTTTTACACAGCACCATAGTATGATACCACACGCGCGGCAACATTGCAAGGGATTTGGGAAGATTTTTTAATTTTTCTTAAAAAATTGGTAATTTAAAGAAAAAGAGTCTGAGACAAAATAGTTCTCAGTCACATCACCTGTAAAAAGGATTTCCTCTTGCCAACCGAGAACGTCTTTGTCAAGCCACCAACACTTCATATCAGCAGGACTAAATTCAGCTACTTTTGAACGTGTCGCATGTCGACGAACTGTTTCTTTAAAAGTCAAATCGTAGTAATAAGCGAAAACCTTGTTATCAAAAAGCTGCCGCAAGCGCTCCAGCATGTCACCATAAATATCCGTTTCATAAAAACCTTCAACAATTACCAGCAAATCATGCTCATGACCATAATGAGCAATCGTTTCTGTTAGAAAAATAGATAAGTTATCTGGTTCCACCTTTTCCTTGAGCATCTCACGCCGGACAAGGTCTTGTGAAATCACAAGCGTCCCACGACCAAAATGATTTTGTAATTTTTTAGCTAGGCTGGTTTTCCCAGAGCCGGAATTACCCCGAATGATGACTAGTTGCGCCATTAGTCAATCTCCTTCACCAAACGATTGTACTCGCGCTTGATACAACGGTTCATGACGATATGATTGCGACCTGCCGCCCGCAAAATTTCTTCCGCTTCTTGACTTTGAAGTCCCAGCTGCGCCCAAAAAATATTGGCATCCGTCTCAATAAAATCACGCGCCACATCCGGCAAAAATTCGCTTCGCCGAAAGACATTGACAATATCCACGGAAATAGGAATATCCTGCAAACGCGCATAAGCCGTCTCGCCCAAAATCTTTTGACCCGCTAACTTAGGATTGACCGGAATGATCTGATAACCCAGTCCCTGCATGATCTTTGAAATACGATTGCTAGTCGTTTCCTCGCGGTCAGAAAGTCCGACAACTGCAATCACTTTGCTCGTCTCCAAATAGGTCTGAATCATGTAATCACTAGGATTTTGAAATTCGTACATAAAATACCTCACTTATTTCCTTATGACCAGTATAGCATTTTTTGAAAAAGGAGGCAGAAATTGGGGCTAGGATTTTTTTAGGAACGAATCAGCAAATATAGCTGCCAATTATGATATAATGATTAGATAGATAAAAATATAATAGTCTTACCAGCGACAAAAATAATTGCTAACAACAAAGGAATATGATGAAAAAATTTTTTAATTTATTAACAAACTTAACGATTATAGCCGGTATCCTCATTATCAGCTACCCTGTTATTAGCCAAATTTATTACAATTACCAAACCAAACAAGAGGTTAAGGACTTTGACTCATCTGCACAAAAATTAACTTCTGAAGACGTGGCGGAACGAATAAAACTAGCTACTGCTTACAACCGCTCTTTGCAAAATTTGGCAATAACAGATCCCTATACCAAAGAAGAAAACGCTAAGGGGCAGGCAGAATATGCTCGAATGCTGACTGTTCATGAAAAAATAGGTAGAATCTCCATTCCTAAAATTGATGTTGACCTGCCAATTTATGCCGGTTCAAGCGAAGAAGTTTTACAAAAAGGGGTGGGACACCTTGAAGGAACCAGTTTGCCGATTGGCGGTCAGAACACTCACACTGTTCTAACTGCCCACACGGGTTTGCCCAACAATCGCCTTTTTACCGACTTGGATAAAATGAAGGTGGGCGATAAATTTTTCATTCAAAATATCGCTGAAACACTTGCCTACGAGGTTGATTCCATAACGGTGATCGAGCCGACCCAGTTTGACTCTCTAAATATTGTACCTGACAAAGACTACGTGACTTTGCTGACTTGTACTCCTTATATGATCAATTCGCACCGTTTACTTGTGCGGGGCCACCGGATCCCTTACAAACCAAGTGAAGAAAAAGTAAAAAATCCGATTAGTCATATTTCTATTCCACCGCTTTATCTAGTCGTTTTCGCAATTCTATTTCTCATTTTCATTATTTTGGCTTGGAATAAGTGGAAATCGAAAAAAGCATAGAAAGATCTATCATGACAAAAAAAAAGAAAAACAAAAAATGGCTACAACTAACCTATAAAATACTTACCATTCTGGGTTGTTTGATGATCTGTTATCCCTTTGTCAGTCAGATTTATTACCAATATGTGACTATGCAAGAGACAAAGCAATTTGATGACGAGAAAGGTAAATTAGCTGACCAAGATGTTGAAAATCGTATTGAACTCGCCAAAGCCTATAACAGCACCTTGTCCCCAGAAAAAATAGGAGACCCTTTCTCAAGTAGAAAAAAAGAGGAAGGCGTAGCCGAATATGCTCGCATGTTGCAACTGCAAGAAAAAATTGGCTATGTCACGATTCCTTCTATCAATCAAAAAATTCCCATTCGGGCAGGGTCATCTGAGAATGTCTTGCAAAACGGGGCAGGACACTTAGAAGGAACCAGCCTACCCGTCGGTGGAGTTAGCACCCATACGGTCATCACCGCCCACAGAGGACTTCCCACAGCCAGACTTTTCACCGACTTGGATAAGGTAAAGGTCGGAGATGTCTTTTACATCACCAATATCAAGGAAACCTTGGCTTATCAGGTAGATAAGATTTTAACTGTTGAGCCCACTGATTTCAAACCAATACTGGTTAAAGAAGGCGAGGATCGTGCCACTCTTTTGACTTGCACGCCTTATATGATTAATTCTCATCGCCTACTCGTTCAAGGCAAGCGCATTCCTTTCCGCGAAGCTGAAAAGAAGAAAAAAACAAAGATCGACTTTTTTGCCCAATATAAATGCTTTATCCTTCTTGCTGCCGGACTCATCCTCCTACTCTTAGGCTATCTACTCTTTAAAATGTTAAGAAAGAAAGGAAAAGAAACATCACTTTCATGAAAAAGAAAAAACAATTACTTGGGCTGAGTCTCCTGTTAATTGGAATTGCGCTCTTCCTCTTTCCTTTTTTATCCATGATTAAAGAAGACATTTGGCAATCCAATGCTCAGCGCACCTATCAGCAGACTAGCGAAAAAACATTCCAAAAACAACGAGCAGCTGTGGAACAAACCACCGTCACCGGAGCTATCCAAGATATTTTCCTAACAAAAAAAGATACTGATCCCATGCAAAAAACGCCCTACTCAGATCTGCTAGATACCAATCAAGTTGCGGGACGCATGAGCATTCCTGCTTTAGGACAACATTTCGACCTCTATCTTGACGCCGACTATGATAAACTCCTAAAGGGAGTAGCGACCCTCGTCGGAACATCTGCCCCCTTGGGTATAAAAGGACAGCGACCGATTATTGCAGGACATAGAATTAATTATAATGGCATGTCTTTCTACTTCCTCCCCTTCCTCAAAAAGGGAGATAGAATTTATTTCGACATTCTTGGGAAAAATCTAGAATACGAAGTGACCGATAGCGAGGTCATCGATGAATACGAAAGCGAAAAACTCAAACCGATTGAAAACGAGGATATGGTCACGCTCATGACCTGTGTGAACGAACCAAGCTATGACAAACGGCTCCTTGTCAATGCAAAAAGAGTTGTTTCAGATAGTGAAAAAAAGCAAAACGTATCTGCTAATCCCTTGATTTCCTTTGTTAGCAACCAACATATCAAACTTGGTTTCAAATTACAAAGGCTTGCCCCTTATTTGATTGTGATTGTTGGAACAGCGATTTTTCTCTTTTTCACCAAGCGACTATGGAATATCATAAAAAAACACTGATAAATCAGTGTTTTTTCTCGCTTTTATAAAGCTTATATCCTAGTCCGATTAAAACGACGGCAATTCCTAAAAACCAATAAATGGCTAAGGTCCCCGTTTTGATGATTGGTGTTCTTGGCGTAGTCGGTGGCACCAGTGTATTGGTAATCACAGTGCCAGTTTTGTCTGTCATGTTTTTATAAGTCGCTGTATAGCCATTAGGAACATCTTCTTCAGCTGTGTAGGTGTAATCTTTCCCTGCCGCATCTGTTTTTTCTAAATTCATAAAGGTATGTTCCCAGTTATTGCTGTCACTCAGCTCAATTTCATCAATGACTTGCCCATTTTGTTTGAGACGAACAGTGATACTGTTTAACTTTTTACCTTTCCATTCTTTCCGAACTTTAAAACTGGTCTTGTCTTCTCTCTGTTTTAAAACCTGCTTGGGATAGACATGAACGGCGTCATTTCCTACCGTGAAATAGCTACCGTCGGGTTTTGTCACAGGCAATTCCACTTCTAATGGAACTGGTGTCGCATCACCCAACGTCTGATTTCCTGCTAACTTTGATTTTTCTTTATTAACGACGATATAGTATTTTCCAGCTTTCAAACCACTAAAGGTGAGCCGACCGCCATTTTCAGTTATCTTTGTTTGAACAAGCTCTCCGTCTGCCTTATCCTTATGGATGTCAAAGGCAACGCCATCAATGGTTGAGGCTTCACTGCCAAAATAATTCTCAATATCTAAAGGCTGCCCAGAATAACTATCTTTTCCTCCACCTTTAGGCCAACCATTCAAATCTTTTAACTTAACCAAGGTTAAAATAATATCGTAGGTTGCATCTGACGACGCTTGATTTTCTTGAGATGAGACGGTTGTAAATGGCCGCAAAGTTACCAAAATAACAATGGCCGTAAGTATGGATAGCAGACTGCTCAATATTCTTTTTCTTGTCATAGTATCCTCCTATAACATAGTACTTGTACTCTTCACTAGGATATTTAACTGTTTTAAATACCCTAGTGAAGAGGTAAGGATTGTCCTTACTTCTTCATTTTATTACTTAGCTGAACGACGTTTCGCAATGAAACCTAAACCGACAACCAAGACACCGGCTGCAATCACGAGCGCTGAACCAATACCACCCGTTTGTGGGATTGTTACCTTGTTGTTGACAACTTCAACAATTTTGTTAGCATTTGAATAGCTATCATGTGAAACGATAAACCCAATTACTTGTTGTAACAAAGCATAACCATCTGGTGCTTTGGTTTCTTTGATTTGGTATTCTGTCGTAGCAGAAGTGTCATCGTGTGCTTTCCCAGCAGTACCATAGGCAAGACCTTTGATTTCAAATGTTCCATCAGTTGCTGATAGCAAGTAGATTGGTTGACCTGCTGTTGGTTGCACTGTAGAGCTAGTCGCTGTAACCGTTGTATCACTAGTAGAGAATTTACCAGCGGCAATGGCATCTTTATTTGCTTTAATTAAGTCTTCTGTCCATTTGATTTGTTGACCAGATGAATCTTGCAACTCAAAGATAGCTCCTGCAAGAGGGGTACTATTTTTATCGTTTTTAATAAACTTAGCACCACCCGTGTGGAGTTCAGGGATATCAGTTGGTTTTTCTTCTTTCTTAAAGTTAGGGTTTGTACCATAATCAACTTTAACATCATTCTTATTAGCTTGACCCATAACTGCATCTTCGTTGATAACAGTATCATAGGTAATAGTGATAACATCATTAGCTTTCAAAGACTTAATAAATGTTTCTTTAAAAGCAACACTTATTGTACCAGCCTTTGTATCAACCGGAGAAGTTCCAGTTGTTTCATAGTCAGTTGTAGGAACTACATCATTTCCTTTTTTAACAACAAGATTGCCTTTATAAGTCAAACCTGCTGACATCTTATCGGTAAAGGTCAAGACTTTATAATCTTCAATTCCCTTAGGCATTTTAGAAGTTACTTTAAAGGTCTTCTTTACACCAATATTTGCAGTGTCGTGCTTGTCGTTATCGTTTACAACTTTATCTATGCTCGGTTTGTCAACAGTATTCTTGGGATATACATGGACAGCGTCAGTACCAGTTGTGTACCATCCACCTGTAGCCTTAAAGACTGGTAACTCAATTTCCATTGGAACCGCAGCAGATTCTGCAAGTTGTTCTTGCGATGACAATTCTGATTTTTCTTTGTTTTCAACAATCATATACTTGCCAGCTGGTAAATCCTTAAAGGTAATTTGACCATTTGCATCAGTTTGTCCTTCTTGTCCTGCTACAAGTTCACCGACTTTGTCCGCCTTGCTGTCATCATATTTGTGAACTTCAAACCAAACGCCTGGTAGTGTCTCTGAACCTGCACCAAAATAATTTTGGATGTTTAACTGTTGCCCTGTATATTCTGTACCATCTGCACCAGTTTGTTTTGGCCAATCAGTTAAGTTCGCCATTTTAACCTTAGTCAAGACGATGTCATATGTAGCTTCCGTAGTCGCAAAAGTTTTATCTGCTCCAAATGCTAAAAGCACGATACTAAGAGCTGCTAAAAACGAGAGGAAATATAGTTTTACGTTTTTCATTGTGTTGCCTCCTAAAAAGCCTTTCTATTTTTTTGCATATAATGTAAAATTACTGCCAATGTTAATGTTAAAGTTCCCATCAAAATATATGGTAGGATACCTGAGCCACCCGTATTTGGATAAGTCGGGTTCACCTTGTTCTTCACCGTCAAGGTTGCTGTTTCTCCGACATTTGCATCCGTAAAGGTTACTTTCTTTTCAGACGCCTTACTGATTTCCAAATAATACTTTGGAACAACCTCTTCAATGTAGTAGGTGTAGTACTTACCGGTGGTTTTGTCCTTAGGTGGGTAGTGTTTTGTAGATTCCCAGAGATATGGAGCAGTTGCAGTCCGCTCTAACTGAATCGTCTCAACAAGCTCTCCATTTTGAGTTTGTCCGTCCGTTGTCCGGTACAACTTAACCTCTAGTTTCTTCGGTAGCTGGTCATTTGTAATCTGATTGCCGTCCTTGTCATACCAGAGTTTCTGGATCTTAATAGACGGATACCTCGTGTTGGTGATGACAAATCCATTTTGAGCGTCACCGCTATAATCGGCATCGTATTCAGGTGGAATCTCCTTTTCTCTGACCACGTACTTAAAGTCGGTGATTTTCTTCTCCGCTGCGGCTTTTTGTAATAGTTTCGCAGCAGATTCCTCATCTGGTATCGGACTAAAGGTGTCTTTCCAGTTATTGCTGTCAGAGAGCTCTTTTTCTTCCTTAAGCTCTTCTTTTGCAACACCGTCTTCCTTCCAAGTAGCGTAAAGCTGTGCCGTTATTTTAGAATGTGTTGTTTCAGAGTCACGCCACTTCTTCTCAACCGGAATGGTAATTCGCTTGTTGACTTTGTTGGTAACTACATTGGTTTCACCAAATTTTGGTTCGGTATTGTATTTTACTTGGAAAGTATTAACAGCCGTCTTGCCACCAATATTATTATCCTTGTCATAAGCCGGAGCTTTCATATCCAGGATTGCATGCAAAATGGTGTACTTATGAATGACCGTTCCCGTTTTAGAAACAATCTTGATTGCTGTTACATCTTTATAGTCGCTTGGAGTTGTTTCCCAATTTGAACTATCTACCTCTGTGGCAGCATTCATGGATGGATATTTATCCGTTCGATAGTAAATATCAAAATCCGCTGTCTTATCTTCATCACCGACTTTCACAGTGATTGGGCCTGTCAAGGTGTTTGAAAAGGCAGATTCGGCACCACCCGCAGTCGTCCGATCGCTGTCTCCAACATGAGGAAGAACATCGTAGATTTCTACTCTTGTCAGATCACTATCGTAGTAATTTCGCACTTGCAGGTCATATTGGAAATGTCCCGAAGTGGGAGTTAACCCACCGTACTCTGTTTCAATACCGTCTTTACTGAAGTCTCGACCATAATATTGAGGCCCACCTTCCACCAATGGCTCAGTGCTACGGATCGTTTTAACACTCTGCAGACTGTCTGTTACATTCCCTATAACCTTTGAAGTAGCCTTTACGACCTTGTCCGTAGTGTCGCCGTTCATATTGATATCTCTTTCGTCATCCACAATCTGATTTGAATCGGAATGAATGGCGTCTGGGAACGGTTGACCATTGTCTTGGTAGAAATAAAGTTCATTCGTGTTATTGAAAGTTGGGGTCTCTGCTTTACTTGGGATAATGTCACTATTGATTTTTAATCCCTTTAGTTTGAAAGCATAACCTGTCCCGTTATTTAAGTCTTTTACCAGACCTGATTTTAATTTGATTTTGATTGCTGTCCGACCACTACCATTGTAGTTTTCAATGACTGAAAATTTATCAATCATGTCCAGATTTGCTATCCCGATTGCTTCGAGCATATCTTCCGCGTTTGTTTTGTCTACACCTGGTGCAATACTAACCCCCTTAGGAAGAAGATCAACAAGCGTTGGATTCTTTAGGTAGCGGGCTTTGGAAAGTTGTTCAAGTTCTAACCTTAAGAAGAAGAAAAGTGATTCTCCTTCAACGCCAGAAGTTTGTCCATCCGTATTCTTTGATAGACCAATCTTTTCTACAAATGGTACAAACTGTTTGCTCCATTCAGCGGATGTATTAATTGGAACATCTTGATTTTGAGAGTTTTTCACTTTAGCTTCAAGACCGACCACATTTTTTATATCCTTTGCAGCAGAATAAGGAACATGATATGGATCTTTGAAAGCCATATGGACAAAACCATCAATAATCGTCCCAACTGGTAAAGCGTAATCTTTGAAGTGGATGGTTATTTTAGTGTATTTTGGAGTGACAACCGGTGCGTCCGCTTCTGTTAATTCTCCGTTTCGGATCTTTTCAGCCGCAGCATTTAGTTCGTCTTGTGCCTCCTTATTGATCTGCTGTCCTGGAGAAAAAGTATCATAAGTCCCATCGCTCTTATAGGCGCGGATTTCCATCTTATCATTGAGAGGTTTAGCATTTATCCCTTTTCTTTCAAAGAAAGAATCAACACTAGTGAAATACAGTCTTGAGTCAAACTTGCTGGCATCTTCAACCAGAGTGATCTCTTGCATCGGTTTTGATAGCTTGTTTTCTACCTTGACTGTATAGTCTAGTCGCTGTGCATAAAGTCCAGCTCTATCATGTTGCACCGTCTGATGCTCTGTCCTCTTGGCAAGAATCCCTGTACCACTAAAATCATCTGCAATGAGGTTAAAAGTTATGTCGTCACTAGTTTTATACTCTTCATTTGCCGACGGATTGAAAGGAGTAGCTGTAATGTCTGCCTCATTCTTAAAATTAGGTTTAGTCCCACCATTTTTGTATTGAGCATCTGGGAAGGATAGGTACAGAGTAGCCTTTCCGACATCAATATTATGACGAAAGTCCCCATCAAAATCACTTTCTAAGAATTCCTTTGTGTAGGTTGCCGTTCCAGTGCTACTATCGTAGGTCCAGTCAGGATTAAGGGCTTGGTCAAACTTGGCAGTAACTAACTGACCTTGGCTATTCATATAAGTCGGCAGCTTATCCTTGATGACGACTTTTTTCATCATTCGCTGCTGACCTGAATTTGCCTGCACTTGATAGGTGAAACTGAACGGTATAGGCTCTGCACCGGTTTCAGAAATCCTAGTTGAATCTCCTGTCTTAGCTGTCCCTCCGTAGAGAAGCTGACCATCTTCGCTACTAGTAGCAACTACCTTTGTTAGGTTCATATTTGGATAAGTTGGAGTATACTCCTGATCATTTCCTGTGTATAGAACTCCACCATTCTTATCCTTAAGAGTAACCTTTGGTTGTAACTTATAGTCTTTCGGAACTAATCCATCTGTAAAGCTAAAAATATAAGGGATGCTAATCTTTGTTGTTGATGTAATGGAATTGAAACGGATACGATAAATTGTCTTCCCATTTTCCACTATTTTTTCTGCACTTTTGATTAGAGGGATACCTTCGGTCGGAACTGTAAAGTTATCTAGATAAGCATCTGTGTTCAGCACCTTACCACCCGGATACAGAGTAGTTGGCATTTCAATATCTAGATAAGGTCCTTCTATGTCTGAGGTTAAACTAGTTCCATCAATATCCACATAAGTGGTAATCTGTTCATCTGTACGATAAGCCGTCTTTGCATTTGGCTTTATCGTGACAGTTGGAACTGTTGCCGTTGGCGTAGGAGGAGGTCCCGGTGGTAATGCATCGTCATCATCTTCTGATGTAGCCGTAGCTGAAGTTGTTTGACTCGTTGAGCTGCTACTTTCTTGACTAGAACTACTAGGGGTTTCCTGACTCTCGTTGACAGTGCTTTTCTGAGTTTCACTACTAGAACTTCCCGAGTCTTCTTTTTTGGCAGTTTCAGCAGGATTACTTACTAGAGCAGAAGACGGGCTGGTCTGTTCTTGTGCGAAGGCAAGAGAAGCACCACTCACTCCTTGTAAAATTGTGTTCATAAGCAGAATCAGAACTAAAAATATACTGCCTTTTTTCTTCATTGCCTCTCCTTTTCTAAGTTTATTTCACATTCCGGACGAAATTTAATATATATATATTAAAACATTTCATAAAACAGCTCTTTATGAAATTTATTTATGTATGGAAGTCATGCTATTCCCTCTAGGACCCTGATTTAACGAAGTCCAAAAGAAAATCCCAACAAACGAGAGCCCCTCATGCTGTTAGTCAACTAAAACAAGTTAACGCTTTCTTACGCACTGAACACTTTCAATCATTGGTTGTGTTACATACTTATACAAGTGTGAAAGCTTGATAAATATAACTCTGACTATATTGTAGCACGTTTATTTAATTAAGACAAGCAAGTCAAAAAAGTTAAATGTATGTGGTTGTAGCGTTACAATAGATGTGAGACCTGAGTACC
>NZ_JPEN01000079.1 GCF_000767835.1 Streptococcus sinensis
TTCTTGTACTCAACCGTCACATCACCGTATTTCTTCTCTGGAACAAGATCATAGTAATAAATAATAGTGGTATTGCCCTCAACGACTTTACCTATTTCAGCGCCTTGGGTCGCTGTCAGATCCAGCTTGTACTTCTTGCCATCTACTGTAGTGATAGTGTCCTTACGTTGATCAGTAGTATCGTAGTCGGTACCCACTTCAGAACGCGGTGTATCGGTCACTTTCGGTGCAATGGTCACGCCGTCTTTGTTCTTATACTCGACGGTAACATCACCATATTTCTTTTCTACCGGCTTTTCAACTTTGTCATAAACGTAAACAACGCGGGTTGTACCCTTGACAACTTGTCCACTTTCATTACCTTGGGTAGCACTGGTGTCAATACGGTAAATCGTTCCATCAGCTGTTGTAATAGTTGTAGTTTTATGGTCAGTTGTATCATAAGCCGTACCAACTCGTACATCCGGCGTATCTACAATGCGCGGAGAAATCGTATTACCTTGTTTATCCTGATAATCAACAACAACATTACCATATTCTATGGTGCTTTTCAAAGTATTATAGTGATATTTTGCAGTTCGGATAGCAGGCGTAGTTGGTGGCGTTGGTGCCTTTGGCTCTACCGGTGCTGTCGGTGCCTTTGGCTCTACTGGCGCTGTCGGTGCCTTTGGCTCTACTGGTGCTGTTGGTGCCTTTGGCTCTACTGGTTCTACTGGTTTTATTGGAACACCTATAGCTTTAATATCAGAGTTAAAGGCAAACCAAACATTTCCACTCTTGTAAGAAACCATATTAAAGCTAATCTCTGGCTGAGTTACTTCACCAACAATAGCTCCATACCACTTCTTATCACTTTCAGCTGTATCCCATTCTAAAGTTTCCCAGCGAGAACCTAATGCTTTTTCAGCGTTTGAAGAATCCGCATAAGCTGAATTATTAGCTTGAATTTTAATTGAGGAACCAGAAATAGGGATTAATTTACCATTAAAATAGCGTACGCTTTCGATTGCATCCTTATATACAGCTCCACTACCATTTCCACGATTTAGAGATGAGAAACTTACTAAACTTCCTGTAGGGTCAATCAATTCCCCATCTTCGCCATAGAATTTCACTTTTACATTGATATTCGTAGAAGTAAAGAAGTCATTATACCAAGCTGTAACTGTTGGATCGTCTGATGCATACATACTCATTTTGGTTCCATCACCAAATTCTGTAGCTTTCAAGGTATAAGTATAGACAACTTTTGAAATCTTTTTACCATTAAAGCTAGAGTTTTCTAAGCCAGTGTATGTTACATCCACTGGTTTGTTTTTTTCTAAAACAAGTCTTGCATATGCATTATTTGAGTTAATTTGATTAAAGTAAGAATAGGCTGTTGATTTTGTCTTGTCGGGATTAGTTGGAGAAATGCCCCATGACCTCACCAAATCATCCAATTCTTTTTTTGTATACTGACGTACTGATGGATCAATTGAGCGGATAGCATTCGGCTCACTCTTGAAAATTAAAGATTGTGATTTGGCTTCTGTTAGATAGCCATCTTGATGTTTTTTAGCTTCAGCTTCAATCATGGCACGCGTGTATTCTTCCATATCACGCTTATATTGCTCACTGTCTGCTTTATATTTAGCTAAAGCAGCATCATATTGAGCCTTAGCCTTATCATAAGCTGCTTTATCGACAGTATATTGTGCCTTAGCCTGATCATAAGCAGCCTTATCAATAGCATACTGAGTTTTCGCTGCATCATATTGAGCTTTAAGGATTTGATATTGACCGAGATCACGATCATACTGAGTTTTCGCTGTATCATACTGCTCTTTATACACTTGATATTGAGCCAGCTCGCGATCATATGTTGTCTTAGCCACATCATAGGCAGCCTTATCAACTTTATATTTAGCTAAATCAGAATCATATTGAGTCTTAGCTGTATCGTAAGTAGCCTTAGCTGTATCATAGGCTTCTTTAGCTGTATCATAAGCTGCTTTATCCTTGTTGTACTGAGCTAGATCTTCAACATATTTATTTTGAGCTTCGTCATAAGCTGTTTTCGCTATATTGTACGCAACTCGATCCTCTTTATATTTCTCCAGGTCCTTTTCATACTTAACTTTGGCCGCATCGTAAGAAATTTTAGCCGCATCATATTGAGCCTTAGCTATATCATAAGCTGCTTTATCCGTATCATAAGTCGTTTTAGCCTTATCATACGCTTCTTTATCAACATCATACTGAGTCTTAGCCGCAGCATAAGCAAGTTTCGCCTCATTATAAGTAGCTAAATCTCTATCATATTGAGCTTTCGCTGTATCATATTGTGTTTTCAACACATGATATTGAGCCAAATCATAGTCATACTTAGCTTTCGCTGTATCATATTCTGATTTTTTTACATCATATTCAGCTTTCGCTGTATCATACTGTGTTTTTGCTTCATTGTATTTGGCAGTATCTACTTTGGCAGCTTCCGTAACTGATTTAATTTCTTCAGTTTGTTTTTTATAGTCGTTTTTGATCTCAGCAATTTTTTGCTCCGTTTCTTGTGGAGTAGTTGCTGTGCCACGATCTACATCAGCTTCCCTAGTAACCTCAACCCCAGCTTTTTTTGCATCTTCTACAGCATTATCCAAATCAGTAGAATCAACTTTTACAGGCTCTGTTTCCGTAGCTTTTGCAGGAGCTGCTGGAGCTGCTGGAGCTGCTGCAGGCGCAGTGTAAGTTACAGGAGTTGTGTCACTAGCCGAAGAAGCCAATGCAGTTGGAGTTGATTCAGCTGCTGGAGCTGCTGGGGAAGCAGCTTCAACTGGAGCAGTTGCATTCGCAGTTGGAGCGGTTGAATCCGTAGCAGTCGCTGGAGCCGCTGCTTCAGCTGATGCAGCCTGAGATTGTACTGCCAAACTAGTATCTGCCGCTGACGCTACAGGTGTTGTAGTCGTTGGTTCAGAAGATGATACTTCATCCGCCGACGCAGTTTTGTTATTGCTAAACATAGCAATAGCACCAAGGGCAATGACACCAATTGTACCATAGACTTTATTTTTACGAATAGATCCATGACCTTTGGTCTCACTATTGTGATTGAACATGCGCGTTCCTTCTTTCCTTTTTTATAATTAACCTATTATCCAATTTTCTCTCTCAAAAGGTTTGATTTGTTTAAACCCTAAGAGTGATAAAACGAACAGACCGATTGTTGCAAAGAGAGTCGTTGTCTCACCAAGCTCTGGCAACAATACAAATTTTCCATCACTGGACTTAACAGTAACAGTGCCGTCATCATCGGCTGTCCCACCTACTTGCGCTAGCGGAACGACTGATTGGGAACCATCAGAGTTTTGGACAACAGCACGACCCTTATCACTTCCGATGACTTGGAAACCTTGATCTGTCAAAAGTGGAGAGCTTGCTGAAACTTTTTCTCTCACAGGAAGAGCTAGCATTTGAGCTAAATCAAAGTCTACCAAGCTATCTTTTTCACGCTTTTCAGACTGTTCCTGTTTTCTTTCCACAAGTCTCTGTAGTTCTGATGCGGCTGCTCTCTTATCTGCGTCAGTCAGTGAAGTTGCTACAGTGGCCATAGAAACTGCTGATGAGACTGATAAGTTAGCTGACGCTGTTGAAATCCTCGACTCCGGCTGCCAAGCTTCTGGAAGCACAGGTGACTCTGTAGGTGTGGATTCTTCAGAAGCAATCTGAGATTCCGTTTCTGTTGCTGGGGCTTCCAGATTTTCTGGTTCAACTGATGGATTGGGCTCCACCGGTGGAACCTCTGGCTCCACTGACTCACCCTTATCAGGGTCAGTCGACTCAGGCTTCGCTGGCAAGACTTCCGAGCTCGGATTTACAGATGAATCCGCAGGAGCTGATTCACCAGCTTCCATAGGTGGTGCTGGTTTTGCCGATGAAGCATCTGATTGCACTAGGTTTTTGCCATTTTCTGAGTCTGTTGATGCCGTAGACGTCGTTTTATCATCCGTTGTCGGCACAGTGGCGACTGGTGCCGAACTACTTGAGTGCTCCACATCACGAGCCAACACTGGATTTGCACCCAAAGCAGATAATAAAACCGCCGTCGAGGTCAGAAAAACTTTATTTTTTTTCATTATAAAGCATCCCCTCCATTCTCAAAATACATATATACGTTACTAAAGTAACAGTATAAAATACCACTTATTTTAATGATAATAATATTCTTGTAATTTGTCAAGTTAAACATGTAACCCCAATCTAATGATTGTGTAAAAAATGTCATGAAATCGAGTGAAAACATAGACCTTTTTTACTTTCCTAATATACATAGGTGATAGTATTCTCTGATTTTATATATAAAATGGACAGGAAATGAAGCGATCTGATGCAGTTTTTTATAAAAGAACGCTTTCTTTTATCTATGTTCTATCCAATATTACTTTAAGATGGAGCTTCCAGCCATTTGACGTTCAGGCGACTAAACTTACTTGACAGATTCTCAAATAAATACTAGAATGAAGTGATAGAGACTTTTAACTAGAAAACATTAAGAGAGGAGGAAACTACTGTATGGCTGAATCGAGACGGAAAAAACGAACTCTGCTTTTTCCTATACTCCCTTTACTTTTCTCAGCTTTTTTACCAGTAGTTGCGCACGCCTCTGTTGAAGGAGAGGCTGACGATCAGAAGAGTGAACTGGTCTCTTCCAACCTCTCAACTAACGAAAAAGAGGGACAAGAACATTCAGATTCTGAAAGCCAACCGAACCAAGGAACGGACAGTAATACCTCCTCTTCAAGCACTCCTGCAGCTCCAGCTCTTTATAATAAAACATACGAATTTATCAGCGGCACCCCAAATAAGACTCTGCCTCCAGAAGTCCTGAAATACTTGCCACAAAATCAGGAAAATATCCTAAACGGAACGAGAGCAATCCCTGAGCCGCCAAAAGAAAAACAAACAGAAATCCAGGTCCCAGGAGGAAAATGGATTTTTAAAGGCTACGACAAAGATGCGGAGACTATCCAAGATAAAGATGCGCATTTTATTGGCAAATGGGAGTTTGAAAAAGAGCCAAAGCAGGAAACAAGCACCTCAAGCAAGGAGCACTCTACAAGCAGCAAATCTTCAAAAAAGGCGAAGACTGCATTCACCCTGACCTTGCCAGTCATCAGTAGCTTACTAGCCATACTGCTTACAACCGGATCTTTCTTTTTCTACCGCAAAAAGAAGCTGGGCACAACGCAAACCGAGGTTCCTGCCACTTCACCGACGACTCCACTTAAAAACTCTCAAAAACAAAATTTCAAAGCAGCATTGAGCCGTTTTTCATCCATGATAACCCTGCTGGGATTTCGGAAACGTAAAGAAACTGACGAAGATTCCTGGGATTAACATGTACGCTCACAAACTCTGATGTATCAGTTTTAAAGAATTCTAATTTAGCATGAGGCTGGGACAAAAGTCCGACCTCAAATATAAAAAGCGAACAAAACTAGTTTTCTGGTAATCAGAATTCTGCTTTGTTCGCTTTTTGCATTTAATTATAGATTTGAAGGGCTTAATAATTAAGATTTTTAAAAATTGAAATCTTTTTGTCTCAGCCTCTTTTATTATTTCACTGCTAATATGCTAAATATCTCCACTTTGGAAAACTCAGACCAGACAAGCTCTGATAGCTTCTAGTCATTTCATGATTTATTTTCTGATTTCTACTAGCAGACCATCTTTTGGGACATCATCTTAATTATTTTTGCAAAGTTTGTAACTTTTAGTTGACGTCCTGAAAAATATACGCTAAAATAGTAAGAGTTGCGGCGGTATAGCCAAGTGGTAAGGCACGGCTCTGCAAAAGCTTGATCGTCGGTTCAAATCCGTCTACCGCCTTTCAATACCTGATTATCAGGAATCAACCGAATGAAAAGCCCGTAAAATCGGGCTTTTTCTTTTCTCTTCGCTTATACTAGAACTAGGGCAAATAGGATAAAGTTAGTGGACAAACAGTCCTTCTGAGCAATTCAGAAGGATTTTACTATTTTACTTTCAATTCTGTACAGATTGCTTATTGTAATAGCTAACCGAAGGTTACTTGTCTCCTTTTTCTTCCTCCACAAGCCAACTCACATGCCAAAGTTATGACCTGAACTTACGGTAGCTGTTTTAATAAATCTGCTAGATCATATTGGTATAAAAGAATTCTATCGTAAACTTGTTTTTGCCATTCTTTAGCTAGAGTTCCGTCACTGTTGATAAAAAAGCTGGAATCCATATAGCGAATAATCATAAACTCAGAAGTTTTTTGATCGAAACCATTTCCTCGAGTAAAATCAATCCCTTTCCCCGTGTTTTGAGTAACAATCGCTTCAAGTAGAGGCAAGGTTACTTCGTTACAAGGGAGTTTCATATCAGGAATGTCCCAAAATTTCTTTTTATCATTTCTGTACAGAGCAAGATTGGAAATCGTCCCATTTGTTACGCACTGTACTCTGCGAATGTCCTCAATATTGATTGTATTCTTTGAGCCATAGATGACGCCATTAGCAATACGAATTTCTTTTTCTTTCAGACTAAAAGCCAATGTTATATCAAGAGTCCTCAGATTATTTGGGAAATCTTTGGTAAGTTTGCTTGCTGCAAAGGCTAACAGTATTGACTTCGTTTCAAATATATTGTGGATATTATTGCGAATGGTGGTATCCGTATCAAATTCAGCCATATTCTTTCCGTTCTTATCTCGAAAAATGAGATTATAACTTGAATTAGAATTACAGTAACGAAGTGGTAAGATAGCGTAAACTTTATCAAATGAAATATCAAGATTTTTATTTTTCCCATCTTGATAGGACAAACCCTCATTTTTAACAATTAAAGTATGGCCATCTTGGCCACTAAATGTTATTTCTTGATTTTCAAAAATGGTTTTCATAAGCCCTCCTTAAACATCTTCTTGGTTATATCACTACTTATTATAGCATTTTGAACGAATTCTGTATCCGTTTTCCTGACCATAAGCTAAGTTATTGAAACTATATTTATCTTATTTAAGTTCTAGATGGTGGGATCAATGTAAAATTGCACACAAAAAGAGCGGAAAAATATTTCCGACTCTCTTTTTTATGCTTTTCAAGAAATTATAGCTCTGCAATTTGACTGAGGTTGACTTCTGCAACCGTGTCATTGCCAAACATGGAAATAATCATCTTGACTTTATTGTTATCAATCTCTGTAATTTTTCCTGTATAGTCAGTGAAGGCACCATCAATAATACGGACGGTGTCGCCCACCTTGACATCCAAATCAAATTCTTGAACCGTTTGCCCCATGGAGATGAGGATATTGCGAATTTCTTCCTCCAAGAGCGGCGTTGGTTTAGAGCGGTTTCCGTGTGAACCCACAAATCCAGTTACGTTCGGCGTATTCCGCACGACAAACCAGGCTTCGTCTGTCATGACCATCTCAACCAGCACATAGCCCGGGAAGCGATTTTCTTCCACTTCTTTGGTCTTGCCGTTCTTTTCGACCTGTACGGTCTGGGTCGGAATTTCCACACGCAGGATATTTTCCAGCATATTGTAAGTCTGAGCCCGCTGCAAGAGGTTTTCCTTTACTTTATTTTCATAGCCTGAGTAGGTTTGCAGTACAAACCAGCCTTTGTCAAAACTGTCCATGTCTTGTCCTTTCCTAAATAAAAAAGCCTGAGGGCCTCGCTTCATATTTCTAGCCCTATTATACCATAAAATCCAAAATTACAAAGCATTTTGAAAAAAATTTTACAGACAAATAGAGCCGCCAAAGCAGCTCTATCTTTCTTATGAAAACATGTTGATTATACGGAAGAGACCGCTAGCAACTACCTTATCAAAAATGTAGATTAACACAACAAAGAATGCTGTGTATTCCATTACGGAAAGGAAATCAGTCCATCTTTCTTTACGGGTAGGCCAAGTTGTACCTCTCAATAATCCAAAAACATCTTTAATGAATCTCACAACTGTCTCCTATCTGGTTTCTTTATGCAGAGTGTATTTACTGCAGTGTTTACAATATTTATTTACTTCTAGACGCGTAGGTTTTGGAGTGCTACTGAGTTTGATTGAGTAGTTTCGCGACCCACAAACTGTACACGCTAGACTCGCTTTTTTTAATGCCATAACGCCTCCATCTTCCTTATTATAGCAGTTTTCTGATTCTTTGACAAGCTGTTTGAAAGATTATTGGAACCAGCCGGTAATAGTATCCCAGAGATTCTTGGCTTTTTCAGAAATACCAGACTCATCAATAGCTTTCTTGGCATCATCTACTAGGTTTTGCGCCCGCTCTTGGACTTCTTTTAGGAAGTCTTTATTTTCGCTAGTCGTATTCGTTTCGCCAGTACCGTAGGTATCGACTGGGGAAATGCCGTTTTCAGCGTAAGCATTTTTCTGACCAGAGAAGGACGTTCCTTCCGTGTAAGGCAGGATACTGTTAGCCACATTGCGGAAGATAGCCGAGGCTTCATTGGCACTCGTCCCAGTCAGATAGTGAGTTTCATCCGTCTTAGGGAAGCCCAGCCATTGGCTGATAACTAGGTCTGGTGTATAGCCGATAACCCACTGGTCTCCTGACAGATCCGGATTAAAGTCAGTCTCTGTCGTTCCTGTCTTTCCAGCCATCGTATAGCCATAAGGAGCTGCATAGATCCCCGTTCCGTTTGAGAAAGTTCCCAGCATCATGCTGGTCATCTTTTCTGCGGTCGAGCGATTAAGGACACGGGTAGAAGTCTGCCGGTGCGTTTTAACAACCTGACCGCTGGCATTTTCTATCTTGGTGATGAGGTGGGCATCATTCATGACTCCATCATTCGCAAAGGCTGAGTAGGCCTGAGCCATCTGAAGTGGATTGGTCGTCACGCCGCTTCCCAGAGCTACGCCTAGATTTTGTTCCACCTTGTCCATATTAAGGCCAAACTTTTTGCCGTATTCAAAGGCCTTGCTCACGCCTAATTCATCCACTGTTGAAACAGCTGGGATATTGAGGGATTCAGCCAAGGCTTGATACATCGGCACTGTCGGTGAACTTTGGATATTGCCATAGTTATTGACCGTATAATCGCCAAAAACTGTCCGACTATTGTCTAGCTCCTTATCCGTTGACCAGCCTGCTGCTATCGCTGGGCTGTAGGCTACCAAAGGCTTGATGGTCGAGCCTGGACTGCGAGAAGACTGAGTCGCATAGTTAAAAGTTCGAAAGGCAGAGCCTTCAGCACTGTTGACACGGCCGACCAAAGCCCGAACGCCACCTGTCTTGGGATCCAGTGCTACGCTTCCTGACTCAGCCCGAGTCCCGTCCTCGGCCAGTGGGAAGAGATCGACATTGCTATAGATGACCTGCATACTGGCTTGATAATTTTGATCCAATTCGGTGTAAATCCGATAGCCGTTGTTGACGATTTCTTCCTCAGTCAGGCCGTAGTCATTGACTGCCTCATTGATAACTGCATCAAAATAAGATGGGTAGCGATAATCTTCCGACTTACCCTCATAGGTATCGACTAGCTGACCTCCAATGCCAACTGTCGCAGCCTGATCCGCTGTTGCCTGATCAATGTAACCTGCCGCTACCATATTTTGAAGAACGGTGTCACGACGGTTGGTCGCATTCTCAATCGAATACAGGGGGTTATATATCTCCGGTCCTTTGAGCATGCCGGCTAGAACCGCCGACTGATCTAGACTGAGCTGACTGGCAGATACACCAAAATATTTTTTGCTGGCATCTTCCACGCCCCAAACCCCATTTCCAAAATAAGAGTTATTGAGATACATGGTCAGGATTTCCTGTTTGCTGTATTTTTTGTTAATCTCCAAAGCTAGGAAAAATTCCTTGGCCTTACGCTCAATGGTCTGATCTTGAGAAAGATAGGCATTTTTAGCCAACTGCTGCGTGATGGTCGAACCACCACCAGAGCGCCCCGCAGTCAAAATGGCTAGAAAGAAGCGACTGTAGTTGATCCCGCCATTCTTATAAAAAGAGCGGTCTTCTGTCGCAATCACGGCATTCTGTAAGTCCTGACTGATTGCCTCCAATTCGACATAGGTGCCCTTTTGCCCAGACAAGCTGCCCGCTTCATTTCCATCCTTATCATAGATCAAAGTCGTGGCTTTAAGAGCATTCTGCAAGTCTTTGACATTAGTCGTCTTGGCTACATAAAAAAGATAGCCACCGACCACCAGACCAAAGGTCAAACCGAAAATCAGGAATATCTTGGTCAGGTGAAATCTGCGCCAAAAACGGCGGAAGGGATGCTGAGAAAGAGGCTTTTTGCGGCTCTTGCCAGATCGGCTGTAGCTAGGCTCAAGAGCCTCACCTCCCAACTCTTCAGCAACCTTCTTCTGAGGCTGATCCGTTTTAAAAAAATTGACTAGTTTTTCAAATACATCATTTAATTTCTTCATAAAACATATTTTATCACCTTATCCATGTATACACAAGGCACGAGTCCGCTGCTTTCTATTCTTTTTAGCTTTCTTTAAGGAAATAGCAGAGCTTCTTTCCTTTTTCCAGCTAAGTATTTCCAAATGGGCTAGTTTTTGCTACAATGAAAACATGAAATTTACCATTACCATCCCCTCAAGTCTATCTCAGATGACCGTCAAAGAACTGCTAGAGGACCAGCTCCTCATCCCTCGCAAAATCCGTCACTTTCTCCGAACCAAGAAACACGTCTTGGTCAACGGTGAGTCTATCCACTGGCAGACTGTGGTCAAGCCTGGCGACAGCATTCAGCTAACCTTTGACAAAGAGGACTATCCAGAAAAAGAAATCTTAGCTGGCCAGCCTAGTCTGGTCGAAGAGCTCTATCAGGACGAGCATCTCATCATCGTCAACAAGCCCCACGGCATGAAGAGCCATGCCAATGAGCCGACAGAAATAGCTCTGCTCAATCATGTGTCAAGCTATGTCGGCCAGACCTGCTATGTCGTTCACCGTCTGGATAAGGAAACCAGTGGCGCCATCCTTTTTGCCAAAAATCCCTTTGTCCTCCCCATTCTCAACCGCCTCTTGGAAAACAAAGATATCGCCCGCGAATATTGGGCTCTTGCCCAAGGGAAATTTCCCAGCAAGACTATCATCTACAAAGATAAAATAGGCCGAGATCGCCATGACCGACGGAGACGCCTCGTTGATCCGAAAAAAGGCCTCTATGCCGAGACCCATGTGACCCGACTCAAGGAGTTTGGCAACACAACTCTGGTCAAATGCCAATTGAAAACAGGACGGACTCACCAAATCCGTGTCCATCTCGCTCATCACGGCCATCCCATCATTGGTGACCCCCTTTACCACCCTCAGCCTCAAGGCCGCCTCATGCTCCATGCCCATCGTTTGACCTTGATTCATCCGTTCACCCTAGAAACCATCAGCGTAGGAGCACCGTCAGAGAGTTTTGAAGCAGAAATCAGACAGCACAGAAGTAAGTCTAGAAAGGGATAGCTTGCCTGATTGCCGAGTCTCCAAAGCGAACACTCCCTGCAATCAATCAGTCTTGTCCCTTTATAAAGCTCAATTTTTTATGTAAAGGATGAAAAATAGACTGATCCGTAGACCAAAAGACGATTTCATAATGGGAAATCGTCTTTCTTATTTCTCGACTAGCTTGCAACCAACTGCTCCAGATACAAGCGGTAAGCCGTCCGATAATGATAGGGATTGAAAAACTGCATCTTGCCAATATTGTACCGAACCAGATAATAAATCAGATAGCGCAGATGCAGTGTTTCCCACTCTATACTCGTCTTTTTACAATGAGAATATTCAGCCTCAATTTCAGCATAATAACCTTTGTACTTCAAATAAATTTCTTGAATTTTCATAACAACTCCTATTTTTTCGTTAAAACTAGTATAGAAGAAAAATAGAGTATTTTGGGTAAAAATCATTATTCTGCCACAATCAAAGCCTCAAATGCAAAGTGAATATAGAACATGACATTTTAGGGAAAATTTAGAGCATCTTGCATGGATAAACAATCTAAAAATCGGCCACACTAAAAATAGCAGGTTTTAGCCATTCTCTTTCTAATACTGTTTCAAATCAACTAGGAGAACCCTCAGCTTAACTTTGAACTCAAAAGCTTCCAGAGGAGGAAAACAGCCTTCCCTCCATCCTTAGCCTTCACCAATCTGGATGACCTGTTAGAGAGGATCAAATCCGAAAAACATTTTATAACAAAAATCTATTGAGAGAACTCTCTAAAATTTAAAAATCGAACCACATCTAGCGGAAAGCAATCCCTTGATGTGGTTCGATTTTTTTAGAGCTGCTTAAGTTCTGATTCTGAGCGCTTGCTTGTGTGAACTCTTATCAGGTCTAAGCTTTCTTCTTACCTAGGTAAAGGGCTCCGCC